>JAIMBB010000143.1 GCA_023511655.1 Anaerolineae bacterium | reverse complement strand
GTGGCGTTGGAGCAGGGGTCGAAGTTCGCGATCCGGGAAGGCGGGTTGACGGTGGGCGCCGGCTCCATCACCAAGGTCTTCGAGTAAGGACGACGGGTGTCGGATGTGCGTCAGGCTTGTGACGGCGGCGCATGCGACATCTGAGTCCCGTGAAGGGCAGTAGCTCAATGTGGTAGAGCACTCGACTCCAAATCGAGCGGTTGTGGGTTCAAGTCCTGCCTGCCCTGTAATGACGAATTGACTTGGGGGCGTCCTGTATGGGGGACGCCCCTAAGAGTGTGTGAGTGACCTATGGCAAATCAAGAAGTCGCCGAAAAGAAGTCGTCCGGTGGGCCGGGATTCATCGAGCCGGTTCGCGACTACCTGCGCGAGACGCTGGGCGAGCTGCGCAAAGTACATTGGCCCACGCGCACGGAGGCGCGCAACCTGACCATGGTTGTGCTGGCAGTCACTTTCATCATGGCTGCTTTTCTGGGCCTGTTCGACTTTTTATTCGGCCGCTTGATTGAAGAAATATTGCTTTCCAGCATCATCGCCATCGCGGTTGCCGTGGTCATCGTGCTTTCGATCATCGTGCTGGTCATGTTCGCCAGCCGAGACCGCCGGTGAATGGGGCGTGATACCAGATGAATTTTGAGAGTGTGAACGAGCCTGATCGGCCATCCGACGCATTGCATATCCCGGCTGGCGATCCCTTTGCTGAAGCGCCTTCGATCGGGCAGGAACTGGAGCGCATCGAAGCCCGCCATGAGCCCGAAGCGACGACGATGGCTGCTGAGGAAGCTGCTGGGCCGGCTCTTGTTGCGTCGGATGTGCCCGAAGCAATATCGTCGGCAACGCAAGTGCAACTTGCCGCTGACTCGTCCGCGGAACCGTTGGGTGAAAGCGCCCAGCTCATGCCCGAGGTAGTCGAGGAAGCGGCGGCTACAGAGGCCGCGGCGGACTCACAAGCGGAAGCGTCTGTCGAAACACCTGCCGAGCAGGTCGATGAAACCACTGTCGGTGAAACCACCGATGTGGCTGACGAGGCTCCCGCCGTCGCGCCTTCTGCGCCGGAAGCCGAAGACGAAGAAATTGTGATCCGGCCGCTGCGCAAACGCGGCAAGGCAACCAAGACCGATAAGCCGAAAGCCCCGCGCAAATCGGCCAAGAAGGCCGAGAATTTGCCTGATCCGGGCGATGGCAGCGGCTATGAAGCGCCCTACGTGCCCGAGGGCGTTGATTCGCCCGACGAGCCGCAGTGGTACGCCGTGCATTGCTACTCCGGCTACGAGAACAAAGTCAAGCACAACCTTGAGCAGCGCATCGAGACGATGGGCATGGCCGACAAGATCTTCGAAGTCGTCGTGCCGACCGAGGACGAGATCGAGGTGCGCGACGGCAAGCGCCGCACGGTCGAGCGTCGCGTCTTCCCCGGCTATGTCATGGTGCGCATGAAGATGAGCGAGGACTCGTGGCACGTGGTGCGCAACACGCCCGGCGTGACGCGCTTCGTTGGCATGGGCAATCGGCCGCAGCCGCTCAGCCCGCAGGAAGTGAATCAGATTCTGCGCCGCATGGAAGCCGAGCCACCCAAGATCAAGGTCAGCTTCCGCGTGGGACAGAAAGTGCGCATCACCGATGGCCCGTTCGCCGATTTCATGGGCCTGGTGGACAAGATAGACACCGAACGTGCGAAAGTCACCGTGCTGGTCTCGTTCTTCGGACGCGAGACGCCGGTCGAGCTGGACTTTTTGCAGGTCGAGAAGATGTAAATAGGCTGTGAGCTTCGAGCGATGAGCTGAAAGCTGCCAGCTCAGATGTGTGGGAGAGCCAGATGGCTCGCGAAGACCACGAGGAGTAAGCAATGGCGAAGAAAGTCAAGTCAACCGTTAGCATTCAGATCGAGGCGGGCAAGGCCAGTCCTGCGCCGCCCATCGGCCCGTCGCTTGCGCCGCATGGCATCAACCTGATGATGTTCTGCAAGGAATACAACGCGCGAACAGCTTCCATGGCCGGCTACATCATCCCGGCCAGGATCACGGTCTACACCGATAACTCGTTCACCTTCACGCTGGGCACACCGCCTACCGCGCAGCTCATCCGCAAAGCGGCCGGTATCGAAAAGGGCTCGGCTACGCCGAACCGCACCAAGGTCGGCAAGATCACCAAGGCGCAGGTGAAGGAAATCGCCGAGATGAAGATGAAAGATCTCAACGCGATTGACCTGGAAGGTGCAATGAAGCAAGTGATGGGCACAGCCCGCAGCATGGGTGTGGAGGTTGTGGATTGACGAAGGGCGAATCGCCGCACGGCATTCGCAGCGTGGGAGAGCGTTCGCTCGGTAAGACCACGAGGAGCAATTGGAATGGCAAAAGCAGGCAAGAAGTATCTGGCCGCGGCAGCGAAGGTAGACCGCAGCAAGTTGTATTCGACCGCCGAGGCGGTGCGACTGGTCAAAGATACCAGCTTCACCAAGTTCGACGCGACCGTGGAATGCCACGTGCGCCTGGGCGTGGACCCGCGCCAGGCCGATCAACAGGTGCGCGGCGTGGTGGTGTTGCCTAACGGGCTGGGTAAGACCGTTCGGGTGCTCGTGTTCGCGCAGGGCGATGGCGCGCGCATTGCGCGTGAAGCCGGCGCCGACATCGTGGCCGACACCGATGAGTGGATCAAGAAGATCCAGGATGGCTTCACCGAGTTCGACGTGGCAATCGCCACGCCCGACATGATGGGCAAGGTCGGGCGCCTCGGCAAGGTGCTTGGCCCGCGCGGTTTGATGCCCAACCCCAAGGCCGGCACGGTGGTGCCCCCCGATGACATCCCGCGCGTGATCAAGGAAGCGCGCGCCGGCCGCGTCGAGTTTCGCCTCGATAAGACGGGCAACCTGCATGTGCCGGTGGGCAAAGTGAGCTTCACCCCTGAGGCGCTGAACGAGAACCTTACGGCGTTCCTCGACGCGGTGAACAAAGCCAAGCCAGCAGCCGCCAAGGGCACCTACATGAAGCGCATCACGCTGGCCTCGACCATGGGGCCGGGTGTGCGCGTAGACCCGAATCTAGCCGCCGCTCGCACCTGACCGCATATGTGACCAGTGTGGTATAGTCCGCGTTCGTCATTGCCGGTGACTACGGGCCTCCCTTGACGCAAGGGATATAAACGGCGCCCGTATAGGTGGGACGCACGAGCGCTAAACGACGCTTCAGGCTAGCAACGCTTTCGGAGCGCTGATCAGCAATATGCGCCTCGGCCCGTCACCGGCCGAGGCGTTATTCGTTTCCTTCTCGGCAGAGGAGGGGTTAGAGAGGAGGTGAAAACTTGGCAGTTTCCAGAGAGAAGAAGGCGAGCATGATCGCTGAATATGCCGAGCTGGTGGGCAAGAGCCAGGCGGTGATCATCACCCATTACGGCGGCTTGAAGATGCCGGAACTTGACAAGGTGCGTGGACAGATGCGCGGCGCGCAGGCCGAGTTCCACGTCACCAAGAATACGTTGATGCGGCGCGTGATGAAGGATGCCGGCTACGACGTGCCTGCCGAGTGGCTGACCGGCACGACCGCGATGAGCTTTTGCTTCCGGGATCCGGCGGCGGTGGCCAAAGCTCTGAACGAGCTGACCAAAGAGTTCGAAAAGCTCCAGGTGGTCGGCGGCGTGCTGAACGGCAAGGCAATCAGCAAGAGCGAAGTCGAGGCGTTGGCATCGTTGCCCTCGCTCGACACCCTGCGGGCGCAAATCATCGGCGCACTCTCGGCGCCGGCGTCTAACCTCGTCGGCCTGCTCAACGCGGCCATCGGCGGTGTGATCTATGCCCTGCAGGCGAAGGTGGACAAAGAGACGCCCAAAGAAGCAGGGGCGCAGTAAATCTATCAGTCATGAGTCATGCATCGGTCCCCCGGATCGGTCATGACGAATACAGGAGAGAACTAGCAATGGCAGATTTGAAAGCAATCGTAGAACAGTTGAACAGCCTGACGCTGCTCGAGGCAGCCGAGCTGAAGAAGATGCTCGAGGAAACGTGGGGCGTGACGGCTGCCGCCGCTCCGGTCATGGTGGCGGGCGCGGCGCCGGCTGCTGGCGCTGCAGCAGCAGCTCCGGCCGAGGAGAAGACTGAATTCGACGTGGTCTTCGAGGACATTGGCCCGAAGAAGATCGAAGTGATCAAGGTCGTGCGCGCCATCACCAACCTCGGCCTGAAGGAGGCCAAAGACCTGGTCGAGGCACCCAAGTCGGTGATCCAGAGCGGCGTGTCGAAGGAGACGGCCGAAGACACCAAGAAGAAGCTCGAGGAAGTGGGCGCCAAGGTGATCATCAAGTGAAGGCGCTCCCGAACACTGCGGTCTTCACATCTAAAGGGCGAAGCATTCACACCGGTGCTTCGCCCTTGTGATTTGTATGTGGACCCCATTAGCCGACGCCCGCCTGTGGGACGACGCGTTGCGCGCTCTGCCGGCCTCTCACCTGCTCCAATCGTGGGCGTGGGGCGAGTTCAAATCGCGTTGGGGCTGGTCGGCGGAGCGCTGGCTGTTGTGTGCCGCCGATGGAAGTCCGCGCGCCGCGGTTCAAGTGTTGCGGCGCGCCATCCGCCGTTTGCCCTGGTGCGTGCTGTATGTCCCGAAAGGGCCAGCCTTCGCCGATGGCGAGGCGTTGGGCGAGGCGTTGGCCTGGCTCGAGCGACGCGCGCAGGCCCAACGCGCCATCTGGGTGAAAGTGGATGGCGATCCGGCGATGCCCTTGGGTGAAAGGGAGGCCGCAGGCGACCTCGCGCAATTTCGCGCGCTGTTGGTTGCTCGCGGTTGGCGCTATTCGCCTTCGCAGATTCAGTTTCGCAACACCCTGCATACCGATCTGCGCCATAGCGACGATGAGCTGCTGGCGGCGATGAAGCCGAAAACCCGCTACAACATCCGCCTGGCAGAGAAGCGCGGCGTGCGCGTGCGCGTGGCTGCCCCGATCGGCGACGACGATGCGCAACTACTCTATGCGATGTATGCCGAAACCGCGCAACGCGATGGATTCATCATCCGCGAGGCAGCTTATTACTTCGATGCCTGGCGTGCTTTGGACGGCGTCGCCTTCGTCGCGGAGCGCGAGGGCCAGACGTTGGGTGGGCTGGTGCTGCTATGCTTTGCCGATCGGGCGTGGTACTTCTACGGTATGTCGCGCTCGATTGGCCGCGAACACATGCCCAACCACCTGTTGCAATGGACGGCGCTGCGCTGGGCGCGGGATCAGGGTTACACAACCTACGATTGGTGGGGCGCACCGGACGCGCTCGACGAGAGTGACAAGCTGTGGGGCGTGTATCGTTTCAAAGAAGGTTTCGGCGCGCGCTTCATCGAGGGCCTCGGTGCATGGGATTATGCACCATCGCCTGTGCTGTATGCAGCTTATTGCCGACTCGGCCCCAGGCTGATTCGCACTGGGCTGGCCGGTTGACGGCCGGGGTTCACGTTTGAGGGACAATAGGCGCAACTCATCAGTGACGGAGCATCATGCGAACGCAATTCATTGCCGGCAACTGGAAGATGAACAAGACGGTGAGCGAGGCCTATGACCTGGCCATCGCATTGGTCAGCGGATTACGCGCCGTGCGCGAAACGGAGGTGGCGTTGTGCCCACCTTTCGTGTCGTTGACGGTGGTGAAGTCGGCTATCGCCAACACGCCCATCAAACTCGGCGCACAAAACATGCACGATCAGGACAAAGGGGCTTTTACCGGCGAAATATCGCCGCTCATGCTGGCCGGCCTGGCCGACTACGTCATCCTCGGCCACTCCGAGCGTCGCCAACACTTCGGCGAGAGCGACGCTTTCATCAATCGCAAAGTGCACGCGGCGCTGAAACATGGCCTGCGGCCCATCCTGTGCATCGGTGAGACGCTGGAGCAGAACGAGCGCGGCGAGACCGAAGCCGTGCTCCGACGACAGGTGCACGAGGATCTGGCCGGTGTTGCCCCCGCCGATGCAACGCGGATCGTCATTGCCTACGAGCCGATCTGGGCTATCGGCACCGGCCGGGCTGCGACGGCCAACGATGCGCAAGCCCGCTGCGCCTATGTGCGCCAGCAGTTGCGCGGCCTGTTCGGCAGCGCAGCGGATGCAATGCGCATCCAGTACGGCGGTAGCGTGACGGCGGCGAACGCCAAGGAAATCTTGTCCAAGCCCGATGTGGACGGCGCGCTGGTCGGCGGGGCAAGCCTGAAGGCCGAAGAGTTCATCGCCATCGTTCAGGCGGCGAAGGCAAATTCGTGACCTGGGTGTAAAGCGCGACGCGCATGCGCGACGCGCGTTGTGTGTTGCGCATGCCGCGTTTCTGTTGGTCATGCTCTTCGCGCTTCTCCTCTTGCTGGTTGCTTTTGGGGCAGTGTTGGTGCTGGAGCGGTTCGCCCATCGTCGTCTGCAGGAAGTTTTTCTTTTGCTCACCGGACATGCCGAGTCGGCCACGTTGCTCTATTCCATCGTGCTGCTGCCCGGCGTCGCGCTGCACGAGGTGAGCCATGCGCTGATGGCAGCGTTGCTGGGCGTGCGTGTGCGACGGCTGTCGCTGCGACCGGAACAGCAGCGTAATGGTGTGATACGGTTGGGCTACGTTGAGGTGTTGCGCAGCGATGCTTTGCGCGCCAGCTTGATCGGCGCAGCGCCGCTGTTCGCTGGCGTCGCCGCTCTCATCCTCATCGGCGCGCTGGTGTTTGACCTCGGTTCGATGCAATCGGCGTTGGCCGATGGCAGCGCGCAAAAGCTGCTCGACCGGTTGCTGGCCCTGCCGCGTGCGACCGATTCGTGGTTGTGGATCTACATGGTGTTCGCCATCGCGAACAGCATGATGCCGTCGTCGTCAGATACGCAATCGTGGCCGCCGGTGATAGGGTTCATAGCCGCGTTCGGTGCGATATTGCTGATCGTCGGAGGGGCCGATCTGATCGCAGCCATCGCTCCCCTGGCTCGCGATGTCGCGCAGTGGTTGACGGCCGCCTTCGCGCTCACGGCGTTTGTTGACCTGGCCGTGGTCGTTGCGTTTACCTTGCTCGCCAAAGCCATCACGGCGCTCACCGGCCGGCGGGTGGAGTTCAGGTGAACGGATCCCGCGCACTCATCGCACCGCATCATCGGCGCACAGAACCTCTGCACAGGTGCTGGCGTTTGGGGCGCAGTTGGCCATGCCCTTTCGCGTAAGCTGTCGGTTGCCCTTCTGCTCCTTTCTGCTCTACAATCGCCAAAAAGAGGTGCACGTGGATCCGCTTTCCATCATCATCGGTGCATTGGTGGCTGGCGCGGCTGCTGCGGCTCAGGATGTCGTGCCGCAAGCCGTCAAGGATGCCTACGCTGGATTGAAGTCGCTCATCGTCGGGAAGTTCGGCAGCGCATCGGACCTCGAGGCCGCGACGCGCGGCGTGGAGAAGAAGCCGGATGACCCGGCCCGGCAGGAGGTCCTCAAAGACGAACTGGAGGGCGCCTGCGCTGCGCGGGACGCCGAGGTGTTGCACCAGGCGCAGGTGCTGCTCGCGCTGATCCGTCAGCATGCCCCGGGCATCGCCACCCGCTACGCGGCGATGCTGACCGGCAGTGGTGCGATTGCCCAGGGAACGCATGCGCGAGCTGCCGATGAGCGCGGCGTGATCGTCAATGGCGATAACAGCGGCAACATCAACACGGGGGCGCAGATCAACACGGGTGGAGGAGCCTACATCGGCGGCAGCGTCACCGCCGGCCGCGATGTCGCCGGGCGCGACCAGATCAACTTCTCCGTCAACGTCTCCGGTGTGCGCAACCCCGATGACCACAGCGCGTCCCGCCAGCGCGACCCGCGCGAGCGAACGCTCTACGACGCGTTCGAGGCGGTTTTCTCGCTCGACGACCTGCAAGATCTGGCCTTCACGCTGGGCGTAGACTGGGATAGCCTGTCGGGCGAGGCTAAAGGTGGCAAGTCGCGCGCTCTGATTGACCACTTCACCAGAGACGGCCGCTTCGACGAACTCTACGACGCGGCCAGGGCCAAGCGGCCGCGCTACCCCTGGCCCGCCTGAAGATCGGATTGTGCAGCTATGCGTCGCGCCTGTCCAACGGCGCAATAGTAGCATTGGGGTGTGAACTTCAAGTCATTCGATCAGCTTTTGCACCTCGATGCGCGTTGTGTGCTGGCGACGGCGCAGCATGCCGCGCTGTTGATCTTCGGCGATTGCGCCGAGGTGCTAGCCCGCCAACTGTCCGTGACGGGCCGGATTGCATGTGCGCCGGCAGCGGTGCGCGTGTTGTTCGGCTTGCCCATCCTGACCGCGCCGTTCCCATTGTTCGTCGGCGCGGTGATGACCGAACGCAACACCTTGCTCAACCAGATGTCGGTCTTCGCATGGATCGAGGACAACGCGATCGAACAGCCGCGCGCCGAGGTGTTCGGGCTAACGCCGTTCGGCGAGCAGCCGGTGTTGTTCGTGCGCGACTTCGACATGGATCGGCCGGTGGAGGCCTGGCTGCAAATGGCGCAGCCGGCTGGCTGGGTGCGGGTAGTCGGTGCAACGATTGCTTCGTCACACTACAGCGGCGAACGACAGTTGCTCCCGCCGGATGAGGCCGCGTTGGCGTTGATGCGGCTGAATTTGCCCCACGATGCCCAGCCGTTCGTCGAGGCGCTCGCCTCGGATGTGGCGCGCGGCGTTTCGCTGAAGGCAGCGCTGCGCCAGCGTCGCAAGACGACTGATCCCGAGCTCCTGCATGCGTGCGATGGCTGGCGCGTGCTGTCGAGGGCGGCCAGCCTCATTCGGCTGAACCCGACCGCCGGCCGGGATGGACAGGTGGACGAGGTGTTCAAGCTTGCGCCGCCCAAACGCTGGTGAGGCCAGAAGGATGAGTGCATCCGTGGTGATTCGTCGGATGATCGAACAGGACATCGAGGTCCTGGCTGTTGCGTTTGCGCCGTGGAACAAGTCGCGCGCCCAATACGAGCGCTACTTCGCCGAAAACCGAAGTGGCGAGCGAATCACGCTGGTCGCTTTCGTGGAGGGCGAGGTCGCCGGTTACGGCAACCTGGTGTGGCGATCCGATTACTGGCCGTTCGAGGCGCAGGGCATCCCTGAGATCAGCGACTTAAACACGCTGGAGCCCTATCGCCGACGGGGCATCGCCAGCGCGATCATCGCCGAATGCGAGCGCATCGCCGCCGCGAGCGGCAAGTGCCTCATTGGCATCGGGGTGGGTCTCACGCCGGACTATGCCAATGCGCAGCGGTTGTATCCGAAGCTGGGCTACGAATATGACGGGCAGGGCGCGCGGCCGACCCCGTGGGGCAACGTGTCGTATCTGACGAAGCGGTTGTCGTGAATCGGTCAGAGCAAGTCGCGCAAATCGCCGGTGTGTGCCTGTAACAGGTAGCGAATGCGTTGCACGTCGGCGTGGCTCAACGGCGGAATGCTGGAGAAGAAAGCGCGCTCAAGCGACGTCAATTCCGATGCGGCCGGCAAGGGCGGGCATTCACGCCGAACGGTGATCAAGCTGCCGGTGCCGCAGCAGTAGCACTGCACGGCGAGCATGAGCGCGTCGGAACGTTGACGGACCAAGTGGATCGCCGACGGCTCGTAAGGTGCGCCACAGAGGGGACAGTGCAGGTCTCCGGCGAGTAGTTCGATGACTTGGTGATCGCTCCCGGCATCCAGTTCCAGATCGAGCCACTCGTCGTGGTTGTGTTCCACCATCCCTCCTTGCTGTTCTCAGCCTGCGGGCCCGGCCGATTCGGCCGCCGGGACTGTTTCTTGTTCGATCGGTTCTGCCGGTGAGGCAGGTTGTTCAGCGGCGACGGTTGTGCCTTCTTGCTGCACGATCACGGTAACGACCGGCGCGGTCTCAGCGTTCAAGCGCACCGGGATCGAGTAGGTGCCCACTTCTCGAATCGGCTCACGCAAAGCGATCTTGCGCTTGTCGAATTCGGCTCCCAGTTTTTTGGCGATCGCATCGGCGATCTGCGCCGAAGTGATCGAGCCGTAGAGCTTGCCCTTTTCGCCGGTGCGTGCGTTGAACGTCAGCGTCATGCCGCCGATCACCTGGGCCAGTGCCTCGATATCGGCCTTTTCGCGGGCGCGCCGTTCCACGGCGGCCTGCTTGATGCGTTCAGCGCGCCTGATGGCGGCCGGCGTAGCCAGGATGGCCATGCCGCGCGGCAGGAGATAGTTGCGACCGTAGCCATCGGCAACGGTCTTTACTTCGCCGGCCTGGCCGAGGTTATACACATCCTGTAAGAGTAAGACTTTCATTGCGTTTCCGTTCGTCTTCTTCCTGAAGGTAAGCGGGCACGATTATAACCCCAATTCATCGCTTCTCGAGTTGCTGGGTGCGTTCACGGCCAGGGGCAGTGACAACCTCCCGCAGGTTTTTGCTGGCTGTCACGACTTGGATGAGCAGACTGCGGGAGGTTCTTGCCCC
>JAIMBB010000142.1 GCA_023511655.1 Anaerolineae bacterium | reverse complement strand
CGCGTCGGGGAGCGGTGGGACTGGCTCGTCCGCGGCCGCGGCCGCAAAGGGCCGTGACCGCGGCGTCGAGCGCGTCGCCCGGCCGAGGTCGTCGAGGGCGGCCAGAGCCGCCCGGCGGCCGAAGACGAGACACTCGGCGAGGGAGTTCGAGGCGAGGCGGTTCGCTCCGTGGACGCCGGTGGCGGCACACTCGCCGGCGGCATAGAGGCCGGGCACACCCGTCCGCCCATCGAGGTCGGTGACGACGCCGCCGATGGCGAAGTGGGCGGCCGGGGCGATCGGGATCGGCGCTCGAGCCGGATCGTGGCCGGCGGCCTCGAGCCGGGCCATGAGGCCCGGGAAGCGATCC
Organism: Anaerolineae bacterium; assembly: GCA_023511655.1. Classification (GTDB taxonomy): domain Bacteria; phylum Chloroflexota; class Anaerolineae; order J036; family Brachytrichaceae; genus JAAFGM01. Next base: position 10,073 of record JAIMBB010000142.1, on the reverse strand, counting down.
CGCGGCTCCGGTCGGAGGTCGAGGAGGGCCGTTCCGCGCGCCGCCACGGCCCGGGCGACGACGTCGCGCGGGGCGAGCTCGTCGACGAACCGCTCACCGGCCGGATCGAGGAGTCGCGCCCCCGCCCCGCGGAGCGCCTCGGAGAGGAGGATGGACGACTCGACGAGGACCGTCGGGTGGAACTGGACGAACTCGAGGTCGGCGAGGGCGGCCCCGACCCGATGGGCGAGGAGGAGCCCGTCCCCGACCGAGCCGGCCGGATGGGTCGAGCGCGACCAGAGGGCGGCGTAGCCCCCGGTGGCGAGGACGACCGCCGGCGCGTCCACCGCCCGACGGTCGGTGACGAGGCCCTGACCGGGGACGATGCCGACGACCCGCTCGCCGATGGCGACCTCGATGGACGAGACGTGCCGGACGGCCTCGCCGAGGACCTCGACGATGGCGGCGCCGGTGTCCGCCCCCCGGACGTGGTGGATGCGCCGCCGAGCGTGGCCACCCTCGAGACCCGGCTCGGGATCGAAGGGCACTCCCCGGGCTCGGAGCTCGGCGAGGCGAGCCGGAGCCTCCTCGACGAGGACCGCGAGCTCGGCCTCGAGGCCCGGGAGGTCCTGGGGATCAACTACCGGGACATGATGAGGGACAGGGAAAAGTTCCGCTCCCTCTCCTACCTCCAGCCCATACTCCGCCTCTGCCTGGAGGAGGACCGCACCTTCCGCCGCCATGAGATGGTCATCGAGGGCCCGGGCGGGAAGCGCATGACCCTCAATTTCAACGCCTTCCCCCTGCATCGGTCCAAGGGGGAGATGATGGGCGCCAGCAACCCGCATCCCCATGGCCAGCTGTGGGCCACATGCCACGTGCCGACCGAAATCGTCAAGGAGACGCGCGGTCAGTTGCGATGGTTACATCGTGATAGGGGAGAGAACGGAGAGGCCTCCCTTCTTCCCTCGTCCCCCCATCTTCCGCTTCTGCTAGATTACCTGGAGGTCGAGCAGCGCGCGGGCGAGCGAATCATCCTAGAGAACGCGCATTTTGTCTGCCTGGTGCCGTTCTGGGCCGTGTGGCCGTTCGAGACCATGATCTTGCCCAGGCGACACATCCGGCGAATCGTCGAGCTGAACGACGACGAGCGCGATGCGCTGGCCGATGCGCTCAAGCGCCTGACCACGCGCTACGACAACCTGTTCCAGATCCCGTTCCCTTACACGATGGGTGTGCATCAGGCGCCTTACGATGGCGAAGCACACGAGGAGTGGCAGCTCCACCTGCACTTCTACCCGCCGCTGTTGCGCAGCGCCACGGTGCGCAAATTCATGGTGGGCTATGAGATGCTGGCACAACCCCAGCGCGATTTGACCCCTGAGCAAGCTGCCGAACGCCTGCGCAACCTGCCGGAAGTTCGACAGACGTAGTCATCGCTCGCCGGGCGAGCATCATGAGTCGCCCATGTCGTTGGCGTTGGTGTTGATATCGGCGCAGCCGATCAGCTTGATGCCGGCTTCCAGGTTGGCGATGATCTTGTTTTCCTGGATCAGACTATCGCGCACGCGCTCGAACTGCACGCCGACCCGATTGTCGCGCAGCGTGTTGCCGTGGACGATGAAGTGGTGGCAGCGCGGCCCGGCGTAGCGCTCATCACGCTCCGTCCAACCACGGATGCCGAAGTCGTTGTGCACGAAGGTGTTGCCGATGATGCTGGTCTGGTGGCTTTCGGCGCATTCCGGGTAAAACTCGCGAAACACGCCCGCGTTGCGTCGCGCGTCGGCGTTCACCCATAGCTGCACTCCGGCAGTGTTGCGCTCGAACACGTTGCCGGTGATGGTGTTGTGGTGGCCGTGCTCGATGGCCACACCGGCGATGCGATTGCCCCTGATCGAATTGCCCTCCACCGTGGTCTCGCTCGACCAGCCCAGCCAGAAGCCGTAGGCGCAATTGTCGGCGCGGTTATTGCGAAAGACGTTGCGCTGCGAAAACGTGGCTTCGAAAGCGATGTTCGGGCTGAAGCTGGCATCGTTGTTCTCGAACAGGTTGTCGTTGCACGGCACTTTGATCTGGTCTTTGTGAAAGCCGCCCAGGAACACGCCGTCTCCGCTGCTGCGCAAGCGATTGTTCCGCACGATGTTCCTGGACGAGCTGCACATGATCACCAGTGCCGCGGCGTCGGCGCCGTTGTGGTAGCGTTCGCCGGTCGGGTCGGCAGAATAGATGCGGCAACAAAAATCGGCCGTGTTGTCCTCGATCGCGTTCTCCGACGACTCGTAGAGCAAAATGCCGTAGCCGCTGTTATACGAGGCATCGTTGCGCGAGACCTCGACGCGGTTACAGCCATACAGCATGATGCCGTTTTGCTGATGGCGGACGTCGTTGCCGGTGACGAAGGAATCTATCACGCCGGATAGGAAGATGCCGCCCCCGTAGGCTTGTTCGCGCGGCAACCACACGTCGAGGAAGGTGTCGGGCGCCGGCAGCTCGTGCGTGCGCGTGACATGGTTATCCAGGATGTGCACGTTGGCGCTGGCATTCACCCAAATGCCATGATAGAAGCGTTCGATGCGCAGGTTCTTCACCGTCACGCTCACCCGCTTGTCCACGCACACACCGCGCCCCTTGAAATCGGCGCCGACGATCAGCGCCCCGTTGCCGTCTAGCGTCACGCCGTCCGCGACGATGGACAGGCCATTCGGCAGGTAATACACACCGGGCCGCAACACGGTGTCGCGGGCGATGCACATGCCATCTTCAGGAACGACGAGTTCGGCCATGGCACCGAATCTTACCTGCTGCGCATATCGGGCTTAAAGATGGAAAAGTAGAATGTCGGCGATGAATTACTGGTTAGAACACCACGACCGTCCGCTCATCATCGGTCATCGCGGCGCCAGCGCCCACGCGCCGGAGAACACGCTGGCCGCCTTCCTGTTGGCCTGGACGCAAGGTGCCGACGGCGTCGAGCTGGATGTGACGCGCTGTGCCACCGGCGAGGTCGTCGTCATCCACGACGACACGGTGGATCGCACCACCAACGGCACCGGCCGGGTGAGCGCGATGTCGCTGGCCGAGCTGCGCGGGCTGGATGCCGGTGATGGCCAGCGCATCCCTACGCTGGATGAAGTGATTGCCGAGACCGCCGGCGCCCCGCGCCCCTTCTTGCTCAACATCGAAGTGAAGGATGCCCCCGCGCTGCGCGGTGACCTGGAAGCGGCGGTCGTCACCGTGGTCAGGCGGCACGGCTGCGAGGAGCGCGTGCTGTTCTCGTCGTTCAACCCGCTGTCGGTGCGCCGGCTGGCGCAGCTCGCCCCCGACGTGCCGCGCGGCATCCTGTATCACCATGCCATGCCGATCTACTTGCGGGAGGTGTGGATGGCGCCGCTGATGCCGCACGAGTTTCGCCATCCCGACATTGGTGCCATCACGCCTGAATTCGTGGCGAAGCTGAAAGCGCAGGGCAAACGGGTGAATACGTGGACGGTGAACGAACCTGCGGACATCGCGCGGGCAGCCGAAAGCGGCGTGCACGGCATCATCGGCGATTCGCCCTGCACCATCCGCGAGGTGTTGGGCATCTAAAGGTCATGGCGACATCAGGTAGAGCACCACAATCGCTGCCAGCGCCCATGATATGAACGTGATCTGCAGGGGACGATCCTTCAACGCCAGTTCGTCGGGCGCGCCTCCCTCTCCCTTCACGTGCACCAGATACAGGTAGCGAAACAAGCCGTACACCACGAACGGCACGGTGAGCATCATCGCGTGGTTGGCCGGCAACTGCGGCGCCGAGAAAGTGTAAAACGTATACGACACGATCAGCGCGCCAGTCACGATGGCGATGATCTGGTCGAGCAAGGGCAATGAATACTGGCCGAGGGCGGCGCGCGTCGTGGCGCGGCCGTCCAATTCGACCAGCTCGGCGCGTCGCTTGCCGAAGCCGATCAGCAGCGCCAGCAGTGCCATGCAGGTATACAGCCAGGGCGAAAAGCGCTCCGCTTCCACCAGCGGCGTGCCGGCCGCCACGCGCAGCACGAAGCCGGCAGCCAGCAGGATCACATCCAGGATGACCACGTGCTTGACCCTGAAGGTATACAAAGTTGCCGTGGCCAGATAGGTCAGCGCGATGGCGCCGAAGGCTGCATTCGTGGCGAACGCGGTGGCGAGCGAGATGACGACGAGCGCGGCGGCCCAAACGATCGCCAGAGAAATAGGCACTTCGCCACGAGCGATGGGGCGGTTGCGCTTGGTCGGATGAGCCCGGTCAGCGTTCACGTCGGCGCAGTCGTTGACGAGATACACCGCCGATGACAGCAGGCACAACACCACGAAGCCGATGAGGGTGTTGACCAGGGGGCCGACCTGGAACAGCTTGCCATCGAATACCAGCGCTGCGAAGATGAAGATATTCTTCGTCCACTGCTTGGGTCGCATGCTGCGCACCAGTCCCCACGCGCTGCGGAGGGCGTTCGGCGGCGCGGCGACCGCCTCCTTCGAATCCATAGGGGCAATGATATGCGATCGGCTATTTTGAGTTACGATTAGCCCGCTAATCGCTATACGCCCATGCACAGATTCGAAGATCTCGCCCAACAGTTGATCGAAGCGTCACTGGCGCGTGCCCTTGGCGGCAAGCTGGATGCGAGCGAAGTGCTGCGCGCCATCGTCCGTGCCATCGAAGATGCGCAGGCCGACGGCAGCGCGCCGGTCGTTCCCAATCACTTCTGGGTGACGATGAATGAGGGCGACCTGCGCGCCCTCGAATCATCCCGGCCGCGCTTTGCCGACGACCTGTCGGAGAGCGTGCGGCAGATCATGTTGCAGATGGGGCTGCGCCTGGACGCACCGCCGCGCGTGTTGCTGTGGGGCGTGCCGCATCTGCCGTCCCATCGCTTGCAGGTGAAAGCACGCTGGATCGCCGCCAACTTGCCGCAGGCCGACACTTCGGCCACGCCGGCCCTGGCCATGTCGCTGCCGCGTCGGCCTTTCCTCATCGTGGATGGAAGGCGGCAGATTGCCCTGACGTCTGCTCGGGTGCGCATCGGCCGTGCGCACGACAACGATGTGATCTTAGACGACCGCCGCGTGTCACGACATCATCTGGAGCTGCGCTGGCAAGAGGGACTGGCTCGCTTTCTGGTCGTAGACCTGGGCAGCAGCGGTGGCACACAGCTCAACGGCTATCCGATCAAGCAATGCACGCTCGAAGCGGGCGATGTGCTCTCGTTGGGCGGCGTCGAGGTGATCTACGGAGAGGAGTTCACCTTGCAATCCACTACAGTGCTGCCGGTGGCCTCGGATTGACGCCGCTTGACGCCGACGGTAGCTTTGCCTGCTGAGGGCATGCCCGGCGCGCCGGCGACGGTGAAAGCTCCTCTACAATTACCCGGCGGCATCCGCCCACCTCACCACGAAGCGCGTCCAACGCCGATCGTGGACGACCTCGCCTTCAGCGGCCTGATAGCCGGTGTCAACCGGATACGCACGTAACAACAGCCCATCGAGCGTGGCGCGGCCGAACGCTTGCCGGTTCATGTGACGACGCCACAGTTGCTCGCCGACGTGGGGCAGCAATTGCGACACCGCCGACAGAATTGCTGCGCCGACGTCCGTGCCGGCGGCGATGTCGGCTGCCGATTCGGTTTGCTCCTGGGCAAGCGCCCCGCGCAGGCGAATGAAGCCGCAGGGGTAAAAAGTGCGCGCGATCAGGCAGTCATCCATCCGGTCGAAGGCGATGGAGAACTGCACGCCGTTGTTGCGCAGATCGAGCGGAAGCACGAGGCGTCCGCCCACCTTGAGCTGCTCGCGCCAGGCTGGGGCGATGTCCGTCGCGCCGACGGTGAGGATGACGCGGTCGTAGGGCGCGCCGGCCGACCATCCGCTCGCGCCGTCGCCGCATATGACTTGCACTCGTCCATCGTCGTATCCTGCCGCCTGCAAATGGGCGCGCGCCCCGGTCACCAGGTCTTCATCTATATCCACGGTGACGATGTGCCCACTTTCACCCACCAGGTGGGCCATGAGCGCGGCGGTGTAGCCTGTGCCGGCGCCGATCTCCAACACGCGCTGGCCGGTTTGCAGGGCGAGCTGATCGAGCATGATGGCGATCATGGATGGTTGCGAAATCGAGCTGACCGGCTGGCCGGCGATCTGTTTGGTGAGGATGGCCTGATCGCCGTAGGCCTCGCGCAGAGGGATTTTCGGGATGAACAGGTGGCGCGGCACAGCGCGGAACGCTGCCTCAAGGCGGGCGTCGCGCATGCGCCCTTCGCGCACCAGCCTGTCCGTCATGACGTTGCGCAGGCGAATTGCCTCAGGGCTGTCTTCGCTCATCGGTCTTCGGTCGCGACCCCGACGACTGCCATCGTGCTGCGCTGTCCGGATCGCACGTCAAAGCTCACACACCAACAGCGGAATCTCCATCTCCTCACGCGTCAGGCCGCCGTGGTGTCCGTAGTAGCGGTTCTCGAACCGATCGCGCTCGTAATAGTGGGACGACTCGCCCTTGAAAGGCAGCACCACGAGGTTCCCGACCCGAGCGAGGAAGCGCTCGGACGGCATCGGGCCGAAGAACTCCTGCGCGATCAGTTCGGACGTTTCGACGACCAGTGCCTTGCCTTGCAGGTGTTCGGCGATTGCCGTGCGCGCCTCGGTCAGCCGTTCCGGTTTGATGTGCAGGAAGAAGTCGCGGGGCGAGCCGGCCGGCACCAGCGGTTCGCCGCGATGGTTCGTTGCCACGTAGTCGCGGAAATGCGGCAGGGTGAGGTTGAGATAGACCGTCGTTTGAGGGGCGATCTCCACCATGCCGTGATCGGCCGTGAGCAGGAGTAACGCCCGGCTGCCGCGCACGCGGTCGAGGAAGAGTCGCTCCATTGTAACGAGGAACTGGTCGAGTTCGGCTTCGATGTGTTCTGAGGTCGGCCCGTATTCGTGGCCAATGCTATCCACTGCGCCGTAGTAGGCCAGATAGTAAGCCGGCCCCTCGCGTCGCTCCAACAAGCGCCGCAGGTTCACCAGCAATTCCGGCAACGTTTTGTATGTGATCGTCGTGGTGTTCTCGCTCAGCGCGCGCATCGGCGCGCCGTCGGCAATGTCGCGGGTGTGGAAGAGATAGGACTTCACGCCGGCCTGACCGAGCTGCCGGTAGATCGTCGTAGCTGGGAAGACATCGGTCGGTGAAAGGCCGGCGCTGATGAGCCTGTCGCGTGCTTTATCGCCGGCAAATGAGAACAGCAGGGGCATGATCATGCGATCTACGCCCGGCTGATACTGAAACCACTCGTACACGCCGCTTTGCGCCGGCGTCAGGCCGGTGTGGATGCATGTCACGTGCGCAGCCGTCGTCGAGGGGAATTGCGAGGTGAGCTTGGAGACCACACCGTTTGTCACGAAGTGGCGCAGGAACGCATAGCGATCCACATATCTCTCGAAATAGCGCCAGCCGAACGCATCCACGAAGAACAAGACCACGGCATCGTAGCGGCGCGGCAGGTTGCCGAACACGTCATCCGGCAGGCCGGATTCGCCCAGCCCGGTCAGTACGTGCTGGATCGTCGCCGGCAGGTTGGCGAAGCAGTACGACTCGTACAAGGGCCGGATGAACGGGCCGCGCCAGGCGGCGGCGTTTACGGCGAGTATCGAGGCTTCGTTCAGCATGGCCCAAGTATCGCAGCACGGGCGAAAAATCCGGGCAGACGCATTACAATATCCGCGCCGATGAAAATGATCGTTTGCGTCCGCCACGATACGGTTGCCAGCGACAAACAGATCGTCTCCTCACGCTCGCCTTGATCATTCCGGGCCGGCCTGGCGCCCCTCGACCTATGCGCCGCCCCTGCGACGCTTTGCCATTCGGCACCTTCGTTTCGTCCCAACCAGTCCAAGTTTCAAAACCAGAGGAAGAAAGTCATGCCCGCGAGCAAGAACCCATTCGGCGCTTTGTCCGAGTTCGACACCGGCAACGGCAAAGCCCGGTTCTATAGCCTGAACGCGCTGGAGAAGCAAGGCATCGGCTCGATCGGCCGGCTGCCGTTTTCGATCAAGATCATGCTGGAGCAGGCGCTCCGGCAGTGCGATGGCTTTGCCATCACCGAATCAGATGTGATCCGGCTGGCGCAGTGGAACGCCACCGACGTCAAGCCCGACGAACTGCCCTTCAAGCCCGCCCGCGTCATCCTGCAGGATTACAGCGGTATCCCTTGCCTGGTGGACCTGGCCGCCATGCGCAGCGCGGTGGCCAGGATGGGCGGCGATCCGAGGAAGATCAACCCGATCGTGCCCGTGGACATGGTGATTGACCATTCGGTGCAGGTGGATTACTTCGGCACGCCTGACGCGCTGCGGCTCAACATCGCCAAGGAATTCGAGCGCAACATCGAGCGCTATCAATTTTCGCGCTGGGGACAGAAAGCCTTCAAGAACTTCAGCGTGGTGCCGCCCGGAAGCGGCATCGTCCACCAGGTCAACCTGGAATACCTGGCCCGTGTGGTCTGGCTGAAGGATGGCGTGGCGTTTCCCGATACGTTGGTCGGCACCGATAGCCACACGACGATGATCAACGGCCTGGGCGTGGTGGGCTGGGGCGTGGGCGGCATCGAAGCCGAAGCGGTCATGCTCGGCCAGCCGCTCTACATCGTGATGCCGGAGGTGATCGGCTTCAAGCTGTATGGCGCGCTGCGCGAAGGCGTCACCGCGACCGACCTGACGCTGACCGTGGTGCAAATGCTGCGCAAGAAGGGAGTGGTCGAGAAGTTCGTCGAGTTCTACGGCGCCGGCCTGAGCAACATCACCCTGGCCGACCGGGCCACCATCGCCAACATGGCGCCGGAGTACGGCGCCACAATGGGTTACTTCCCGATTGACGCCGGCAGCATTGACTACCTGCGTCGCACGGGCCGCAGCGAGGCGTTGTGCCAACTGGTCGAGCGCTATGCCAAAGAGCAGGGCATCTATCGCACTGATGACACGCCCGATCCGCATTTCACCGACACGCTGGAGCTGGACCTTGGCTCGGTCGAGCCCAGCCTGGCCGGACCCAAGCGCCCGCAGGATCGCGTGCCGCTGACCAGGATGAAGGAATCCTTCCGCGCAGCGCTCACCGCGCCGACCAAAGACCGCGGCTTCGGCCTGAACGAAGATGACCTGGCGCGGTCGGCCAGGGTGCGCTGCAACGGTCATGAACAGACGCTGCGGCACGGGGCCATCGTCATCGCCGCCATCACGTCGTGCACCAACACCAGCAACCCCAGCGTGATGCTGGGCGCTGGCCTGCTGGCGCGCAAAGCGGTGGAGAAAGGGTTGCGCGTGCCGCCCTATGTGAAAACCTCACTCGCACCCGGCTCGAAGGTGGTGACCGACTATCTGGCCGAAGCCGGGGTGCTGGATGACCTGGAGGCGCTCGGTTTCAACGTCGTCGGCTATGGCTGCACCACGTGCATCGGCAACAGCGGCCCGTTGCCGCAGGTCGTCGCCGACGCCGTGCAAAGCCACAATCTGGTGGCAGCCGCCGTGCTGAGCGGCAACCGCAACTTCGAGGGCCGCATCAACCCGCTCGTGAAGGCCAACTATCTGGCTTCGCCGCCGTTGGTGGTGGCCTATGCCATCGCCGGCACGACCGACATTGACCTGACCAGCGAACCGCTCGGCTTGAGCAGGGATGGTCAGCCGGTCTATCTCAAGGACATCTGGCCATCGCAACAGGAGATTCAGGAGGCAATACAAAAGTCGGTGAAGCCGGAGATGTTCGCAAAGCAATATGCCGTCGTGACCCAGGGCAGCGAGCAATGGCAGGCCATCACCGGTGTGGAAGGCGACTTGTATCCGTGGGACGAGAACAGCACCTACATTCAGGAGCCGCCCTACTTCGACGACTTTGCGCTGGAGCCGCCGCCGATCAAGCCCATCGTCAACGCGCGCGTGCTTGGCCTGTTCGGCGACTCGATCACCACCGACCACATCTCACCTGCCGGCGACATCCCGCTCAACTCGCCGGCCGGCCGCTATCTGACCGAGCGCGGTGTGAAGAAAGAAGACTTCAACCAGTACGGCACGCGGCGCGGCAACGACCGCATCATGACCAGCGGCACGTT
>JAIMBB010000141.1 GCA_023511655.1 Anaerolineae bacterium | reverse complement strand
CTCCAATTATGTTCGGTTGGATCACCGGAAGGCCCATCGTCCTTCAGGCAGACCTCCCGATCCAGTGGAGCGTGCGGGACCAGCTAGCCGCCGATGCACCGCTCGCGGCGACGCGTGGGCCCTTGCCTGAGCTAGCGCCCCCTTCCGCTGCGCTGGTGCCACTAGTCGAGCGCATCACCACCTATCGTGTGCAGCCCGGCGACACGCTCCAGGCGGTGGCGGACCGGTTCGGCATCAGCGTGGAAACCCTCGTATGGGCCAACGGGATCGTGAACCCCGACCTCTTGGAAGAGGGCCAAGAGCTGACCGTGCTGCCGGTGGCGGGAGTGCTGCACATGGTGCAGGAGGGCGACACCGTGGCCGCCTTGGCGGAACAGTACGGGACGAGCCCCGTCCGCTTGATCGAGGCCAATGGCCTGGCGGAACCGTACGCGCTGGTCGTAGGCCAACGGCTCCTCGTGCCCGGCGGTCAGCCATTGGCGTCTGCGGCCGCACAGCGGGTCATCGAGTGGCCGGCGCCCGGCACGGGTCACCTCAACCGCCGGCAGTTCATCGAGGCGGCCGCGCAGGCGGCCCAGGAGACCCAGCGGCGCCTCCGCGTGCCGGCGTCGGTCACCATCGCCCAGGCGATCCACGAGTCGTACTGGGGGACCAGCAAGCTCGCGCGCAACGCCAACAACTACTTCGGCATCAAGGCGCGCAACGGCGAGGGGACCGCGGGCGTCTACTGGATGGACGCCTGGGAAGTGATCAACGGCCAGAACGTCATCATGCCCGAGCCGTTCCGTGCCTACCATAGCCCCGAGGAGTCGTTTGTCGATCACGGGCTATTCTTCCTGCGGAACTCGCGCTACCACGGCGCCTTCCGCTACGTGGACGACCCGCGCGCTTTCGCCACGGCCAGCGATGTGCCGTTTGCCGAGCACATGGCCGCTTTGATGTATCGTGGCGATCGGCCGGCCGACGTGCCGCCCTACCGCGCTGCCGTGGGCGTGTCTCTCAACGACGCAACGCAGATCTCGCGCGCGAACGTGGTGGTCATCGTCGCGCGCGCCGAACAACAGCCCGACGAGGCGCTGCGGCTGAAGCGGGCGCTGGAAGCATCCAATGTGCCGCTGCTCACGTGCTTCGTGGAGGAGAGCAGCGCGCCGCCACCGGCACGCGAGGCGATGTCTGGCCACGTCGTCACTTTACCGCTAGCCAACGGCGTGTTGGACGAGCGCGTCGCGCTGGAGCGCCTGACCAAAGCCATCCGGCAACTCAAAGCGATTGACGACCTGGCGCTGGCCCGTCATCTGCCCGCCTTCCGCGAGTCGGTCGTCCGCGCGCTGATCGAAGACGTCGCCACTGCCAATGCCACCTATAGCCTGGGCTCCGGTTTGTTGCAGATCAACCCTGCCACTGGCCTGCCGATCGCCGTCGCCGATACCGTCATCCTGACCAAGAACCAGGCCATCATGGCCTACAAGATCGCCCTGGCGATGGGCCTGCCGCCAGACTTTCATCGCGTGATGCCGCAAATCGTCGGGGTGATCGGCGGCGGCCTGGTATTCCGGCAGGTGGCTCGCAGCGTGATCAGTTTGGTGCCCGGGTTGGGCATCGTCCCCAAAGTAGCCATCGCGTTCGCCGGCACATTCGCCATTGGCGAAGCCGTCTACCGGTGGTGCCGATCGGGTGAGCGGCTGAGCGAAGAGGGATTGCGTGCGGTCTACGCGCTGGCGCTGCAACGCGGTAAAGCGCTGGCGGACAGCCTGCGACGCTTGACCAAAACTGTGGGCGGCCGACGGACGCAGCATCCTCCCTCGCGCTCGACGGCAGCGGACGAGGTGTCATGGCGCGACCCAGCCCCCATCAAGCTGCCCTCGGCGTCGTCGGGGGACGGCAATGCGCCGGCTACGGCATCCAACGGCGTCGTGCGCCCGCTCGATTAGCGTTGCGCTCCGGAACTGCACAGATGGTTTGTGAAACAAAAATCGTTCATCGTTTGCAAAGGGTGAGGGTGTCATGTTGAAGGTTGGAGATCCTGTTCCCGAGTTTGAGCTGGTTTCGCAGAGTGGCCCGGTGAAGTCGTCAGATCTGCTCGGCAAGCGCTATGTGTTGTATTTCTATCCGGCCGATGACACGCCGGGTTGCACGAAGGAAGCGTGTAGCTTTCGCGATCACCTGCCCAGGTTCATGTCGCTGGGCGTGCCGGTGTATGGGGTGAGCCCACAAGACGTGAACTCGAAGCAGAAGTTCGCCGACAAATACGGACTGAACTTTCCCCTGTTGGCCGATACGGATCACAAAGTGGCCGAGGCGTTCGGCGCCTGGGGCGAAAAGAGCATGTACGGCAAGAAGTACATGGGCATTTTGCGCACGACATTCGTGATCGGCGCCGACGGCAAAGTCGAACACGTGTGGGAGAAGGTCAAACCGGAGGGGCATGCCGAAGAGGTGTATCGCTGGTTGAACCCGTCGGCGGCAGAAGAAGCTGCACCCAAGCCGGAGAAGAAGGCTGCGCCGGCAAAAAAGAAATCGCCAGCGAAGAAGAAATGACCTCTTCGAAACCCGACTCTTGCCTAAGTCGGGTTTCGTTTACCATGCCGGCTGCGTTCAGCTCGGCGGAGTGATTCGGCCTTTTGCCGCGATCGCCGATAATGGCGGCCACGACGTGCCATGAACGACCTCGCTACCGACGTCCTCGTCATCGGCGCTGGCCTGGCCGGCGCGATGATCGCCGCCCATCTGGCCGAGCGGAATGTGCGCGTCGGCATCGTAGATGCGCAACGGGTCGGGCAGGGCGCTACGCGCCGCGCGCTGCGCCTGGCGACGCTGAGCCCGCATCCCTCCCACCTTCACGAGACGAAACGCGGCCTAGAGCGCCTCAGACTCATCACCGCGCAGCACGGCGCGCTGCTCCAGTCTTGCAGCGTGGTTCATCTGGCTACCATGCCCGAGCAGCGCGAGGCGTTGCAGCGACTGGCGGAGGCCAACGCCGACGCCGGCATCGAATGGACGGATCGGCCGGACGCGTTGCCGGCCGGCTTGGGCGGTGGGCTGTTGGTGCACGATAGCGCGCTGGTGGATATTGACCGGCTGTTGGTTCGCCTGTTGCGCCATCCCAACATCACCGTCCGCCAACATGCCGAGGTGTTCAAGCTGGAAAGCCGCCACGATATGACCTACGTGCTGTGCAAGGGTTATACACTCTCCGCGCCGTGCGTGGTGCTGGCGACAAATGCCTACATCGGGTTGCTGTCGCCTTACCTGGCCGATTCGGTGCGCGCAGCGCGCGGCGCGGTGTGGACCTCTCGGCCGTTGGACGATGGCGCAGCCGGCTCGCTGCATTTGCCTATGCCGCTCGTCTTCGACGATGCCCGGTTGACGCTGATGCCGGATAGGGATTCGCAGGTGCAAGCGGCAGCGTGGCTGTGGCGCGAGCGCGATGCGAATAAGGATCCGGCGGACGAGTTGCGGCGCTTGCTAAAACGCTTTGGCCTGGGCAAACCTGAACAGACCAGCCAGTGGAGCACAGGGGTGACGACGGTGACCGATGACGGCGCGCCACGGGTGGGCCGGCTGGATGCCGACGGGGCCGTGTTGTATGCGCTCGGGCTTGGCCTGTATGGCCTGGCCTGGAGCACCATCGCCGCCGAGAGGATCGCGGAGCTGGCCTTCACCCACTGAGCGGCGAGATGAGGCGCGCATTGGTGGTCACATCGTCGCTCTTCGCGCTGGCCAACGCAGCGCGTGCTGTCCTGACTGCCCAACAAGCTGCCCGGCTTCCCGATCTACCCGTCGCCGCGCCAACGCCCTATATCGTGCTGATGAGCACCGTCTGGGCTTTCGCCTTTGGTGCATGCGCCTTTGGGCTGGCGCGTTCGCGCGGCTGGGCGCCGCGTGTTACCATCGCAGTTATCGTGTTGTATCAGGCCAATCTGTGGTTGAACTATCTTGCGTTCACCCGTTCGACCGAAGCAGCCGAACGCGCCGGCTTCGGCATCCTGCTCAGCCTGTTGTCCATCTTAGGCGTTGGTGGCGCGGCGCTGTGGCTCGATCGCCGATCTGCCGGACGGATGCCTGGAGACACAACCCTCCAATGACCCTTGACCGATTCTTTACAATCTGGAACCACCATGCTCGACTCCTCCGATCCTCGCATTCGAAAGCTGCGCGAACTGCGCGCCCAGACTCTGATCGCCGGCGGAGAAGATAAGATCAAGGCTCATCGCGCCAAAGGTAAGCTCACGGCGCGCGACCGCCTCGATCTGTTGCTCGATGCCGGTTCGTTTCGCGAGATTGATGCCTTTGTCACCAATCGCCCCAGCGGCATCGGGATGAGCAGCCAGCACTGGCTGACCGATGGCGTGGTGACGGGCTGGGGCACGATTGATGGCCGGCTGGTTTACGTCTTCTCGCAAGATTTCACGGTGATGGGCGGCAGCCTTGGCGCGGCGCACGCCAGCAAGATCGTCAAAATCCAGGATATGGCGTTGAAGAACGGCGCGCCGGTGATCGGCATCAACGACAGCGGCGGCGCGCGCATCCAGGAAGGGTTGATGTCGCTGGTCGGCTATAGCGACATCTTCCTGCGCAACACGCTGGCCAGCGGCGTCATCCCGCAGATCAGCGCGATCATGGGGCCATGCGCCGGCGGCGCGGTGTATTCGCCGGCGCTCACCGATTTCATCTTCATGGTGAAGAACACCAGCCACATGTTCCTGACGGGGCCGGACGTGGTGAAGGCGGTGACGCACGAGGACGTCACCTTCGAGCAACTGGGCGGCGCCCTGGTGCACAACACCACCAGCGGCGTGGCTCACTTCGCCGCCGATAGCGAGGGCGATTGCCTGTATCTCATCCGCATGCTGCTTGGCTATTTGCCCAGCAACAACATGGAGGAGCCGCCGTTCGTGAAAAGCAAAGATGACCCGCTGCGCACCGACGATGCACTCGACACCATCGTGCCCGACAACCCCAACAAGCCATACGACATGAAGGAGGTGATCACTAGAATCGTAGACGACGGCAAGTTCTTCGAGGTGCAAGAGCACTATGCCACCAACATCATCATCGGTTTTGCGCGGCTGGGCGGCCACTCGGTCGGCATCGTCGCCAATCAGCCGGCGGTGCTGGCAGGGGTGCTCGACATCAACGCCAGCGAGAAGGCAGCGCGCTTCGTGCGCTTCTGCGACTGCTTCAACATACCTATCGTCACCTTCGAGGACGTGCCAGGTTTTCTGCCGGGCGTGGGACAGGAGCATGGCGGCATCATCCGCAGCGGCGCAAAGCTGCTGTATGCCTATTGTGAAGCGACCGTGCCGAAGATTTGCGTGATCACGCGCAAGGCCTATGGCGGTGCATATTGTGTGCTCAGCCCGCGCGCCACGCGTGGCGACTTGGCGCTGGCCTGGCCATCCGCCGAGCTGGCCGTGATGGGCGCCGACGGCGCGGTGAGCATCATCTACCGGCGCGAGATCGCCAATGCCGAAGACCCGGTCGCCAAAAAGGCCGAGCTGGTGCGCCAGTATCAAGAAGAGGTAACGAACCCATACGCTGCCGCGCAGCGCGGTTTCATTGATGACATTATCGAGCCGCACGACACTCGCCCGCGCTTGATCAACGCGCTGCAGATGCTGCGCAACAAACGCGATTCGAACCCGCCCAAGAAGCACGGGAACATTCCGCTATGAGCGCACCTCTGCCCTGGCATCTGACCGGCGACGGCTTCGTCTGGCTGTTCCACTTTGCGCGCGACTTCGTCGAGCACAACGGCGGCCTGACTGATTGGCAACGGGCCAGCCTGAAAGACACACTCGGCGCGATGATGCTGGTGGATTATCGCGAGACCAACGTCGGTCCCTATCGCGAGCTGTTGTTCATCCCCGGGCGGTTCGAACTGGGCGGCCGGCGCCGGTTCTCGATCAGCAAGATCTATGTGAGCACCGAAGCCAGCGTCCGCGGCGGCATCGAGAACTGGGGCATCCCGAAGGAACTGGCAACCTTTGCCCGCGATCGGCTCGACGACGGCAGCGAGGTGTTCAGCGTCATACGCGACGATCGGACGATCTTCTCGTCGCGACTGGCGCCGTTCGGTCCGCGCTTCCCCATCTCGTCATCGCTCGTGCCGTTGACGGTGGCGCAGGAGCGACGCGGCGATCTGCTCATCACACGCTCGACCGCCAAGGGCTCGGCGCGGCTGTGCCGCATCCGAGACTTGCGCGTGGATGCAGCGTACTTCCCCGACGTCACACACGTCGGGCCGGTGGTGGTTCTCGCAGTGAGCGACTTTCGGATGATCTTCCCCGCGCCGCAGGTGGTGAGGGGATATTTCGAGCCCGGTCGGGAAGCCCCTACGGGTTCTCTTCACCAGCTCACGGCCGAATAGGTCTCGCGCAGGAATCGGCTCGGCCGCGTCGCCAGCAACTCGGTGTGTGCGAATCCGCATCGTTCGGCCAGCCGCTGCCATTCGATGAACGGCAGCGGATGTGGCACGGCGAAGTTGCCGACGCTATTGAGCAGGTGAATCGTAGTGGATCGCGCCGGTCGAGCCGCCGGCGACTCGGCGCGGCGGGGACACACGGAGGAGAGACTCGATTTAGGAAAGTGCAAGCTTGAGGAGGAGCCAATGACCGATGCTCAGAGCCGCGATACCCTGCAGGTGGTTTGGCAATTCAACGCCGCTTTCAACCGCCACGACGTGACAGCAATCATGGCGCTGATGACGAGGATTGTCGCTTCGAGAACACGGCGCCGGCACCGGATGGCGCAGCCTATGTCGGCCAGGTGGCTGTGCGTATGTTCTGGCAACGCTTCTTCGCAGATGCTCCAGACGCGCGCTTTGACTGGGAGGAGGTGTTCGCCTGCGGTGATCGAGCTATGGTGCGTTGGGTGTATCACTGGTCGGCCGAAGGCCACGTCCGCGGCGTAGACATCATGCGCGTGCGCGATGGCAAGGTGGCCGAGAAGCTGTCGTATGTGAAAGGGTAATGTCGGTGTGTCGGTGGTGTCGGAGGTGTCGTTCGATTCTCCCGACGCCATCCGCTGCTATCTCCATCGCCTCGCCCATGCCACCAGCGCGTCCACTAGTGTCCTGAGCTGATCGCGCGCTTCCTGATCGGTCAGTACCCCGTTGGCGTCGAATTTTTGGTGCGCCAGGGGAATCATCAGCTCCGGCTTTTGCAGCAGTTGCATGTTGAGATAGGTGGCGATTTGGCGGAAGTGCAGTTGTGCGCGCACCGTGCCGAAGCGCCCGCCCGCGCCGGCGATGGCAGCGGGCTTGTTGTTGAACGGCTGTGTCGCCACCGGGCGCGAGGCCCAGTCAATGGCGTTCTTCAACACGCCGGGGATCGAGTAGTTGTATTCCGGCACGGCGAACAGCAACGCGTCGGCGCCGGAGATCTTGGCCTTGAATTCGTGAACGGCGGCCGGGGGATCGTGTTCATGATCCTGATTGAAGAGCGGGATGCCCGAAAGATCGGCGATCTCCAATGAAGTGTCCTGCGGCAACATCGCCTGGGCGTTGCGCAACAGCGCCGTGTTCAACGAGCCGGCGCGCAGGCTGCCCGAGATGCCGAGGATATGAATGTGAGCGGCCATACGGCCGGCAATTATCGCCGAGCGCGCTCAACAGCCCAAGTCGCTCGATGCTACGACCTCATCTGCAGCATGCTGTCGAGATGGTGGCGGTAAAGCGCGTAGGCGCGCGCGTATGTGCCCTCCGTCGTCTCATCGGGTGCGATCAACGTGGGTGACCCGAAGACGCGGTTCAGCGCCTCGGCAAAGGGCACGCCCGGCTCCAGGACCTGCGCGCACAAGGCATAGACCACGTTGCTGGCCGCGCTGTCGCCGCCATAGAGCGCGAGGGTGCGCTGACAGGTATCCGCCAAGACGCGCTGCCAGATTGCATGCCGGGTCGCTCCCCCTGATATAGCCACAGTGGGCGAAGAGATGCCCAGGCGAGCGAACCTTTCCAGCATCAACCGCGTGCACAGCCCAACTCCCTCGACCACGGCCCGCAGCATATGTGCCCAGGTATGTCCAAGGTGAAGCCCGATGAACATGCCGCGCAGGTCATCTCGCCAGAAGGGGCTGCGCTCGCCGGCCAGATAGGGCACAAACACCAACCCGTCCGCGCCCGGAGCCATCGCCTGGACGATGCGCATGGCTTCGGCAAAGCCGAGGCCGGATGCCGCGCCGAACGCCCGCCACGCCCAGTCGAGGGCGCCGCCGGTGAGCGATGACACCCCGCCCAATAAGCGGAAGCCACACAAGTCGTAAGGATAAATCCCATCCCCTTCGTCGCGCACGTTGCGCAGGTGGTCGGGCAGAATGGCGTAGAGCATGGACGAGGTGCCCATAGCCAGCATGATCCGTCCTGGTTCGACCGGCGCACCTCCCAGGATGGCTGCCACGTCGCCTACGCCGGTGATGACCTGGGCCTGGCGCGATAGGCCGAGTGCATCGGCAACGTCGCCTCGCACCGGCCCTACCACTTCGCCTTCGCCGAGCAATGGGGGGAGCACCCGGGCATCGAGATTCGCGTAGCATAGTCGCTCCGTCGCCCATCGTCGCGATTGCCAATCGAGCAGCGCTGCCCCCCCCGCTTCGGAGGCATCGGTGCCCACTACGCCCGTCAGCCGATAGCGCACGTAGTCCTTTGGAAAGAGCAATTTGCGCGCTCGGGCGATTGCTTGCGGTCGGCGGCGGGCCAGCCACATCAGCTTTGGCAAGGTGTAGGTCGAGTTGAGATGGTAGGGCGGCAGGCCCAGAGCGGCGATCAGCTCCGCGGTCTCGCCAGCGCACCGCCGATCTAGCCAGAGCAAACACGGCTTGATCGGCTCGCCCTGCTCATCCAGCAGCACCGGACTATGCATCTGGCCGGTCAAGCCAATGATGCGCACAGCGCGCAAATTCGCATTGAGCCCGGCCAATGCCGGTGGCAGGGCACGCCACCAATCGTCGGGATCGGCCTCGGCGGAGTTCGGCTCCGGCGAAGCATAGGCATAGCCCTGAGCAGCCTGCGCCAGAATCGCCCCGCGCGCCGAGTACAACGTCGCTTTCAGCGCCGACGTGCCGACGTCGAGCACGAGGACTTCACCGTCCGGTTGTTTCGATGAGGCGTTCATGGCTCAGCGCATCAGCGCCGGATTGACCTCGACGATCACCTTCAGCCCCTGTTGCGATTGCACCATTTCGAACCCGCGCTGTAGCTCGTGCAGGGGGATGACATCGCTCACCAGCGGCAACACCTGGATCAGCCCGCGCTCGATCAGGTTCAGCGCTTCAGCATAGTCAATCGGGGTGTGGTCGGCCGAGCCGGTGATCACCAGCTCGTTGTAGTGGATCAGGTTGGGGTCGAGCGAGAGCGGGTCCTTTGGATAGACGCCGGCGAAGATATTCAGCCGTCCGCCATAGCCGAGCGTCGTTGCCACGGTCTCGACCAGGCGTGATGAGCCGAAAGCGACCACAGCGGCGTCGGCGCCATACCCATCGGTCTCGGCCAGCACGGCCTCGCGCAGGGGCTGCTGCGGGTCGAGCGCCACGTCGGCACCCAGGGAGAGCGCTTTGTCCAGCCGCTCGCGTTTGAGGTCGGCTGCCAACACGCGTGCGCCGAAGCGTTTGGCCACCTGAACGTGCAGCAGGCCGATGGGGCCACAGCCGACCACCAGCACCGTCTCGCCCGGCGTGATGTGCAGCATGCGTTCGCCCCGCAACACACATGCCAGCGGCTCGGTGAACGTGGCGGCGCGCAGCGACGTGGTCTTACGCAGTGGATATACGTTTGTCTCGGGCACGATAGTCGCTTCGCCATAGGCACCGCTGGCATAGCGCACGCGCTGACATTTGTTGGGACGGCCCTTGCGACAGGCCGGACACATACCGCATTTGATGATGCCGTCGGGTACGACCCATTGGCCCGGTTCTACGCTGGTGACCTCACTGCCGATGGCGACGACTTGTGCTACGGCTTCATGCCCGAGGATTTTGGGCAACTTGATCGAGGACTTGCCCGAGTACACGCGCACATCGCTGGGGCAAATGCCGGTCTGAGCAATTTGCACCAATACGTCGCGCGGGCCGAGCGGGGGAAGCGTGAGCGGTTGCCATTCCAGTGTGAAAGGCGCGACGCATACCATCGCGTGCAATTCGCTTGTTTTGTTCATGATGTTTTCGCGTATTGGGGTTTGTTTGACAAAGAATCGCTCTGCCGTACTATACTGCCTGCGTAGGCCCCGATGCGTTCGTCGCTGCATAGGCTCGCCTTCGGCGCTTGCCTGGGCCCGTGGTCGGCGCAGTGACGATTCCAAATTAACTGCAAGGAGGTGAAGCGCGACGCCGATAGCTATGTAACCCATTGCTGTTCACTCACGTGGGTAGCACCACAAAATAGCGTGGAGCTAAATCCGCCTGGGTGTGAAGCGTAGCAACTCATCAATCGTCCACAC
>JAIMBB010000140.1 GCA_023511655.1 Anaerolineae bacterium | reverse complement strand
CCCTTTCTGCTTTCCTGCAGTATTCGAGCACATCTTCTATTGTGCTGCCGTATTTTCTCTTCAGCCTGTATATGAAATCCAGCCTTTCCTCAATTTGTTCCAGCAGGCCGGGGTTGTATTCAATGCCGTCTCTCTCGTTTCTTATATCTTCTATTATGTCATCCAATTGATAAGACAGGTCCTCCAGCCTTTTTGCAATATCATGGAACCTTTCGTCCAGCCTGGCAATGCCGTTCAACTCGGATAGCGTCTTGCTTATGCAATCTGAGGCGGAGGTCTTTGCGCCGCTTCCCGAGAGTGCAGAGAAACCCGCAAGCGCCTAGCCGACAGACTGGCTCGACTCAGGCTCAGGCGTCGTCGTCGTTGGCGTCGGCGTCGGCGTCGGCGTCGGGCTGGCCGTCGGCTGCTGGCGCAGCAGCACCGGCAGATACATCGTCGGCGACAGCGCGTCGCTGTGCGAGAGCGTGGAACCGACGTAGCGAGAAGTCGCGATCTCCCTGCTGACGGCTTGCGCCCTGACGGTGTGAGCGCCGAGCTGGCCGGACGCCGCCAGCAGGAGGGAAGCCAGCAGGGCGACGGATGCCGAGAGGCGGCGCTTGTGTGCTGCGCTGCGGTTCACGTGTTGCGACTGTGATCCTCGCTGTGTCACCATCGGCGATGAGGTTAGCAAAGCGGTCGGGTGCGCGTCCAGCACGCGGCGCGACGTTTGCCGGTCGTTGTGTGAACGTCAGCGCCCGGCCGCTCACCCTACCGGCGGGGTGCGTGCAGCGATGCAGACGACGCGACGTGCTACGGCATCGGGGTGACGGGGGGTGACTGCAAGGGATCGCTGGCGATGTAGACCGACCGCGGCGCCGGCGTCGGCCAATCCATCCTGTCGGCGCCCGAAAGCGGAATGGGCGTGGCGAAGACTTCGGTCAATTCGACGACGAACTGCGCCCCGGCCGGCGTAGCGGCCATCAAGACGACGAGCGCGAGGGCCAGGACAGCCAGGAGGGTGGCTGCCGGTAAGAGACGTGATCGCGACATTCGGAAAGCCTCCTTTGCTTCTCGACTTCACGTTCTGCGGTGCGGCAGCGATGACGTGAGCGACGCATCATACCTCTCCAACGTGAATCGCCATCGTCCCCAGCCCCATCAGCCGGTAGCGCACATCGCGGTAGCCAGCCTCCTGCATGATGCGCTTGAGCGGCTCGGCCGGCGGGAAGCGCGTCAATGAGTTCGGCAGGTAGCTGTAAGCCTTCGGATCACCCGCGATCAACCCGCCGACGATCGGCACCAGCTTGTAGAAATAGATGGTGAAGAGCTGTCTGAAGATCGGCGTTTGCGGGTGGGTGATCTCCATGCATACCACGCGCCCGCCCGGCTTCACCACGCGCTTCATCTCGCGCAGACACAGCGGTAGATTCACCACGTTGCGGATCAGGAATGCGTTTGTGCAGCCGTCGAAGGTCGCGTCCGGGAAGGGCAATGCCAGCGCATCCCCCACTCCCCAGGCGATGCGTTGCTCATCGCGCACGCGCGCCTTGCGCATGCCCTCGCGCAGGATGGTCTCGGAGAAGTCCATCGCCACGACGCGCGCGTCGGGGTAAGCCTCGCGGACGGCGAAGGCCAGATCGCCCGTGCCGGTGGCGAGGTCGAGCACCAGCCCACATGCGCCCAGCCTCAGCTCGCGCGCGGCCATGCGTCGCCAGGCCTGGTCGCGACCACCGGTCATCACGCGGTTCATCAGGTCATAGCGCCGCGTGATGCGCGAAAACATCGTCTGGATCTGTTTGGCGCGTTCCTGTTCCATTTGTCAGCCCAGCAGCAGGGCGGCCGAGAACAACGCCGAGAAGATCAGGTTGAGCTGCGCCGTCCGGCCCAGGATCGGGTTGAGCGCAGGGCTGCGCGGCGCGCGCCACAGCTCGCGCGCCAGGGCGAATGCGACCGGCCCGCTCGCCCACGGCAACACCCATGACCACCCCTGTAGGAAATCGCCCGCGCGCAGGGCAAGCGGGACGAGATAAGCAGCCGTCAGCATGAGCACGTATTCGACCCGCGTGGCGCGATCGCCGATGCGCACTGCCACCGTGCGTTTGTTCGCTGCTCGGTCGGTGTCTATGTCGCGCAGGTTGTTGACGACGATGATGCACGTGGCGAACAGCGCGTTCGGCAATGAGGCGACCAAAGAAGCCGGCGTGAGTTGATTCGTCTGCAGATAGTATGTGCCCATCACCGCCACCAGGCCGAAGAAGACGAACGCGAACAGATCGCCCAGCCCGCGATAGGCGAGTGGGAACGGGCCGGCGGTGTAGGCCACCGCACACACGATGGACAGCACGCCGATCAGCAGGATCGGCCAGCCGCCGACGATCACCAGATAGACCCCGATCAACGCAGCCAGGCCGAGCACGACCGCCATGCCCATCAGCATTTGCTGCGGCGTGAGCAGGCCGCTCTGGGTGACGCGCGCCGGCCCCTGGCGCGCCTGGTCGGCGCCCTTCAGGTAATCGAACACGTCGTTGGCATAGTTCGCGCCGATCTGCAAAAGCACCGCGGCCGCCAGCGTGGCGAGAAACACGAGCGGGTCGAACGCGTCCTCACGCAGCGCCAGCGCCGTCCCCACCAATACAGGCGACACGGAGGCGGACAACGTGCGGGGGCGAGCAGCAAGCAGCCAGGGGTTTGGGCGCGACACAACCATGACGAACGAGGCGATGCCTCAACGAATGACCCAATCGCTGATCGTCAACAATCGGGCGTTACGCACGTCAAAACAGACTCAACTGCTCGCCCTTGTTGGGCTCCATTTTGACGGCCGGCTTCTCTTCCGCCGCTGCTTGAGCGGCTTTCACGATCTCCGGCAGGCGGCGGAAGTCCTCCTCGATCAGGCTGCGCAGCGACTGTTGGTGCAGGGCGGCGGCCGGATGGAACATCGCTACCACGATACGCCCATCAATGCGCTTGGCTTTGCCGTGGATGGCGGAGATCTTCTGGCCGGGGAACCACTTCGCCATAGAAAAGCGCCCCAGCGTGACGATGACCTTGGGGTTGATCAGCGCGATCTGTCGGTCGAGATAGTGCGAGCAGGCCTGAATCTCTTCGGGCAGGGGGTCGCGGTTGCCCGGTGGCCGGCATTTCACCACGTTGGTAATGAACACCTGTTCGCGTTTGTAACCGGCGCTGGCCAGCAGCTCGTTCAAGAATTGTCCGGAGGGGCCGACGAACGGCCGACCCTGCTGGTCTTCGTGGAAGCCGGGGCCTTCGCCGATCAACATGATTTCGGCACGGGCGGGGCCTTCGCCAGGGACGGCCTTTTGGCGGCTCGCCGACAAACCGCACAAGTTGCATGTGCGGACCTGTTGGGCAATTTGAGAGAGGTCATCCATGTCGCGGGATTATATGTTCGACCTATGGACGACTCGCTCACTTCACCACTTCCGACGCCAGCGCGAGCAAGTCTTCCAGTCTTCCAGCCGGTAAATGAATACGCGGGCTGTGCCATCGGCCGAAGCCGTGACGATGTAGCGGCCGTCCGGCGAGAACGCTACGCCCAGCATGCGATCGGTGTGCAACGTCAGGTTTGCCAGCGGGCTGCCGGTCTGGGCATCCCACAGGCGCACCGAGCGATCCGAGCCGGCGGTGGCGACGGTGCGTCCATCCGGCGAGAAGGCAGCGCCGTTCACGCCGGCTTCGTGGCCGGTGAGCCTGAATTGCTCCTCGCCGGTCCCCGCACGTCCCACGAGCGCGCTGTATGGTCTGGGATTGCACCAGTTTCTGGGCGGCGCTGGCCAGCGGAGCGATCTTCTGGCTGGTGGTCGTCAGGATGAGCTGACCGGTCAGGCTCCAGATGCGCGCGGTGCGATCATCACCGGCGGTCAGGATGCGTTGGCCATCGGCTGAGAATTGCACACTGTTCACGCTGGCGCTGTGCCCCTGTAGCGATGTCTCGTATTGCTGGCGTTCCGTCTGATTGAGCTAGCCCTACGCACAGCGCGAAGGAGACGGTGTGCAGGCGTTGCCAGTCGCCGGATGCGCGACCTAGTCCGACGCAGGGGCCAGACTGACCCGCGCGCCGCGCGTCAGGTAGCGCGGCTGGTCCTGTGGCGCGCCGTTGACGATCAGCGCGTCAAATTGCACCGGCAGGCCGGCGCCCAACCAGAACGAAGGGCGATCCTGGACGTGGAAGTGCAGGTGTGGCTCGCCCGAATGGCCGCTGTTGCCGCATCGGCCGATGACCTGGCCGCGCCGCACGCGCTGGCCAGCGCCGACGACGATGCTGCCAGGGATCAGGTGCGCCAGGAAGCTGTACTCGTCCTCAGCGTGTTTAATGACGACAAAGTTGCCGCGAAAGTCGGGCGCGAGAAAGTCAACCCAGCCGCTGCCGGGGCGGGGTGCGTCTCGCACGCCGTCGCGCACCGTGATGATCTCGCCGTCGGCGGGCGCAATCACATCCTGGCCGTAGCAGAAGTAGTCCGTCAACGCGCGGCCGTCGCCGGAATGCCGGCGCAGCGCAGCGTCGGCGATGACGAAATCATAGGCGTAGCGCTGCGTCAGGACATCCCAGGAATGCGAATCAGCCGGCGTGATCCCGCCGTTATAGACCAGCCACTTGCCGCGAAAGGGCAGGGTGTAGCGCGTTTTCTGGACGTAGCGTTCGTCAGGCAGGGCGCGCCGGCTGGTGATGATGGCCTGTCCGACGATCTGGGCAATGATCTGGGTCACCTGCAGAGGATTGAGCAGGACCAGCGCCTGCGAGAGCGCGAAACGCGCCGTGAAACGCGCAGGGCTGCCGGCTGGCTGATTGAGGGGCGGGTCGGGGAGCGATGGCGCGGCTGCGTCATTCGCAGCACGCGCCCTGCCTCGAAGGGCGCGCGCCAGCAGGGCGAGCGGGAACAGCAGAAAGAGCAACCGCAGGCCCTCCAGGCCGGGGATGAGATAGCCGAGCACGCCCAGCAGGCTGATCGCGCCCAACCAGTCGGTGATGAGCGAGAACAAACGTTGACGCCGGTTTTGCATGGCCCAATCTCAAGGTAGCAGGGCGTTGCCTTCACGCGCCAGATTTGCAGATTCCCTTTCGCCGGTCGGCAGCCTGCCAAGGATTGCCCCTATTATCGCCGGCGAACTTGGAGAGATGTGAACTCCCCGGCTCATGGCGCTCCCGTAACCACGATGACCCCCGGCGTCGGCAAGGGCGACGTGATGGGCGCATCGGTCGCCGTTGGGGGGGCAGGCGAGGGCGGCGGCGGCGTTCCGTCGGCTACGATCGGCGTGAGCGGGCTGATCGGCTCGCGCGTCGGCGGCACAGGGCGCGTGGGCGAGGGCAGGACCGGCGCCGGCGTCGCCGTGGCGACGATCACCGGGAGGACCGGCACGATCGGCTGCGGGGTGGCGGTGGCCGGCACCAACACGCTCGCCGGCGTCGCGGTCGCCGTGGTGGGCTGCGCCGTGAAGATGGATAGGCCGGGTTGCGATGTCGCTTGAGGACGGGTGGGCGTGGTTAAGTTGCGAGATCCGGATTGGTTTGTGTCGGGGATGAGCAAAACCGCGGCCAACACGATCAGACTTGCCAACGCCAGAGTCGCTGCCAGTCCGATCAGCAGCCATGTCGGCACGCGTCCGCGCCGCTCCAGCTCTTCTTCAATGGGGATCGGCCTGCCGGCGACCTGGGCGGGCGAGGGCGTCGGCGGCGTGGCAGGCCTGGGCGGCGCGGGCGCAGGAGGCGCACTGAGCGCCGCGGAGAAGCTGCGCGCGAATGCGCCGGCAGATGCGGGACGCCGGGAAGGTGACTTCTCCAGCGCCCACATCACCACATTGCCCACCGCGCGAGGGATCGCAGGGTGCGCGTCGCTGATGTGGGGCGGCGGCTGCTCGATGTGCTGGCGCGCGATCGCCACGTCGCTGCCGGCCTCGAACGGCACACGACCGGTCAACGCGTAATACGCCGTCACACCCAACGAGTAGATGTCGGACGCCTTCGTGATCTCGAATGCGCCGGCGGCCTGCTCCGGCGACATGAAGAACACCGATCCCACGCGCGCCGTCGTCGCCGTGTAGGCCGTGATGCCCGCTGTCTTGGCCACACCGAAATCCGTCAGCAAGGCGCTGCCATCCGACCGGATGATGATGTTGCTCGGCTTGACGTCGCGATGAATCACGCCTCGCCCGTGCGCGTAATCGAGGGCACGGCCGATGTCGAGCAGGATGCGCGCCAGCGCCTGCGGCGGCAGTGGGCCGGCGCGCGCGACCAGCCGGTCGAGCGATTCGCCGGCCACGTACTCCATTTCGATGTAGGGCGTGCCGTCCACCACGCCCGCTTTGTTGACGCGCACGATGTTGGGATGGTTCAGGCTCAGCCGGCTCTCCTGTTCGAACCGCGCGCGGGTGGTCGCATCGGCTGCCAGGTGGACGGGCATCAACTTCAACGCGACCAGGTGGCCATCCGGCGCAGTGGCGCGGTAGACCATGGCCATGCCGCCGCGTCCGATTTCCACCAGGTTGGTATACGGGCCAAAGTTGCGCATCTATCGAAACGTTCGCCGCGCGCAGTGTACACGCAGCCGGTCGCCCAATCCACGGCGTTGTGGAAGAATGGGCACCATGACAGTCGGCCCGGGCGAAGTTTTCCTCATCGGCGTAGCATGCCTGTTGGTGGTGATGCCGATTGCCTCGGCGGTGGGCGCCATGCTGCGGCGGCGCCGGCGCGGCAGGCTTAGCAAACCGGATCGTCCGAACTGATTCTCAGGCTGCTCTTCAACACCCATGGCAACATCGCGACAAATGACCCGTATTGAAAAGGGGCTGGTCATCGTCGTCTTCGCGCTGTGGAGCGCGATGATGATCGGCGTGGGCTACGTCGGCCGCATGCTCCTCGCCCCGGTCGAGATGCGCACCGAGCGCATCTATGGCCACAATTCGCATGCGTTGCTCGACGAAGCATGGGGCTATGTGCGCGATCACTTCATCGGCACGGTGCCCAGCGACACGGTGCGCGAATATGGCGCCGTGCGCGGCGCGCTGGCCACGTTGAACGATCGCTACACCACCTTCGTCGAACCTCAACCCCGCGCCCTGGAGCGCGATCACATGCGCGGCAGCTTCGGCGGCATTGGGGTGAGCTTTGCCCACAACGAACGCGGCGAGATCGTGCTGACGCCCAAGGCTGACGGACCAGCGGCCAGGGCCGGCGTGCGCGAGGGTGACATCCTGGTCAGCATAGATGACGTGCCCTTGCCGGCAGCGGCTACCTTCGACGATGTGGCGCGCATTCGCGGCGAGGTTGGCACACCTGTGACGATCGAGGTGTTGCGCGGGCCGCAGCGCGAGCGGCTGAGCTTCACCATCGTCAGGCAGATGATCGAAATAGACTCAGTGACATGGCGCCCGATTACAACGACCGTCGGGGACAAGCCGGCGACGATCGGCTATCTCCGCATCAGCAGCTTCACCGAGCGCACGGGCGAAGAGGTCAGGGAGGCGCTCTCAGCCCTGGTCGCCGCCAACTCTCAGGCATATCTCATTGACCTGCGCGACAATGGCGGTGGGTCGCTCTCGTCGGCGATAGACGTGGCGAGCGCGTTTCTGAGCGATGGCGTGGTCGCCATCGAAAAGCGGCGCGGCCAGCCCGAAATCGTTCATCGGGTGCGTAGCGAACGTTCAAAGGCAGCCGACGGCAAACCGGTCGCCGTGTTGGTCAATGGCAACACGGCCAGCGCCGCGGAGATCGTGGCCGGCGCCATTCAAGATCACGGGCGCGGCTTGCTGGTGGGTGAGAAGACCTTCGGCAAAGGCTCGGTGCAATTGATCTTCGACCTGACCGATGGTTCGGCGGTGCGGGTGACCACGGCAAAGTGGCTTACACCGGAGCGGCGAGAGCTGGATGGCGCCGGATTGATCCCTGACGTCGAGGTCACAGGCTCGGCCGACGCTCAGCTCGGACAGGCGGTGATCTTGCTGGGCGAAGCCATCGGCCGGCAGACGCGCTAGCCGCCAGCGTATATAACCCGGTTTGTTCAGGCGTTGGACGGGCGCTTTCGACGGCGCCTGTGACGGCACGGTCCACCTGGCTTCCGGCACAACTCAATCGGGTAAAGCGAGAGGTAACATCGCACGAAATGGAACGATCCGACTCGTCCGGCAACAGTCCGGTCAAAAATGTGGCGCTGGGCATGCTTGGCATGTTCATCGGCGCGTTGATTTTCATCCTCGGCGTCGCCGTGGGGGTGGCCTTCTCGCGGCCGGGTGGGCTGCTCTACACCGGCGCTTCGCCGTTTGCGTCCTTCCCGAGCTTCGCAGCAAACCCGGAGGTGAGCGATGCAGCGGCTGAGCAGCGAGGGCTGAACTACGCGCTGATCAACGACGTGATCAACCGGCTGCGCACGCAGTGGTATGGCGAGCTGCCCTCCAGCGCGCAGCTCACCGACGGCGCGATCAAAGGGCTGGTCAATGCGCTGGGCGACGAATTTACGCAGTATGTCGAGCCGCGCTTTGCCAAGCTGCTAAACGAGGACATCACCGGTTCGTTTGAAGGCATCGGGGCGACGCTGAGGCAGACATCGGCCGGCGGCATCCAGATCGTGCGCACCTTTCCCGGCATGCCGGCCGAGCGAGGCGGCGTGTTGCCCGGCGACATCATCGAAGCGGTGAACGGCGTCAAGACGCAGGGCCTCAACTCGACCGAAGTCGCAGCCCTGGTGCGCGGGCCACGCGGCACAACCGTCACGCTTACCTTGCGCCGCGCCGACCGCCCTCGACCGTTCGACGTAACGCTGGTGCGCGAGCGCATCGAAATCCCACTTGTCTCCAGCAAGATGGTGGGCGATGGCTCGATCGGCTACGTCAGTTTGTTCGACTTCAGCCAGCCGGCCAGCCGACAACTGGAGAAGCACCTGAAGGAGATCCTGGACAAGCAACCCAAGGCGCTGATCTTCGACCTGCGCGACAATCCCGGCGGGTTGCTCAGCCAGGCGCAGGAAGTCGGCGACATCTTTCTCAAGAAAGGCACGTTCGTCATTGAGCGCGACTATCGCGGCAACAAGAAGGTCACCGAGACCACCGATCGGGGAATCGCTCAGGACATCCCGCTGGTGGTGCTGGTGAACGGCGGCTCGGCCAGCGCCGCGGAGATCGTCGCCGGCGCGATGCAAGATACCGACCGCGCCGTCTTGATCGGCGAAAAGACCTTCGGCAAGGGCTCGGTACAATCGCCCCAGACGCTCTCCAACGGCGGCCAGTTGCGCATCACCATCGAGCGCTGGTATACGCCGAATGATCGCGCCATCCACGGCGTGGGCATCACTCCCGACTACGTGGTAAGCAACTCGCCGGAAGACTCGCGCGAGGGCAAGGATCCGCAACTTGAAGCCGCGATTGCGTTCCTCACCTCGGGCAAGACGCCGGCGCCCACGCCCATTCCGACGGTCGCGCCGACGCCATCACCATGAGGTTCGTTTCGGGAGAAGGAAGCGCTCCGGTAACCCAGAGAGAGGGGGAGTATCCCGCTGCTACCCCACTCTTCCTTTCATCGTTGCATGCCCCATGGCTCGCCCCGGTGGCCGTGGTGAGCAGTGCGATCGCCTCCGGCGTTGTCTCGGCGCGCCCCGACTGGCTGTTGTCTTTGGCGATGGCTGTCCTGTTGGCTCTGGCGTGGATCGTGGCCTGGAGCGTGATCGCGGGCGTGAACTGGTCTGCGCCACTGGCGGTCTGGCAGGGTTGGACCGAGGGCGTGCCGCTCGGAGCGCTGCCATACGCGCAACCGGGCTCCGACGCTGCTTATCTATCGCGCCGGCTCGGTCAGCTCAGAAGCTGGTTGGGAAGGGACTTCCTGCCTCGCTACGGCAACCTGTTGCTGGCCGGGGCGATGGCGATCGCTGTCGTGGCGGTGTTGTCGGCCGCGTTGGGGCCGTCGGCGGTTCTGCTGACGATCGTAGCAGCATGCATCGTCCAGATCGCTGTCGTGGCCTGCCGCGGCAACGGCCAACCGAACGGCCTGCTGCTGGGCGCAATGGCCGTGGGGCTGCCGATGCTGCTGGGCTACGCAATCTTCGTGCCGCTCTCGCCAGGCATCTTGCTGATGGGTAGCGGCGTAGCAGCCGCGTTCGCAGGCGTGCGGGATGAACGGCCGGCGT
This sequence comes from Anaerolineae bacterium, assembly GCA_023511655.1. Lineage (GTDB taxonomy): Bacteria > Chloroflexota > Anaerolineae > J036 > Brachytrichaceae > JAAFGM01. The sequence continues at coordinate 390 of JAIMBB010000140.1, read as the reverse complement.
TGCGCCATGCTGGCTACACCCTGGCCGTGTTGGCTTCGCTGGTGATGCGCGAGCCGGTTGGTGCGTTCGCGTGGGCAGTCCTGTGGGCGCCGCAGTTGATTCTGGGCTTGCGCCGCGGTGGATACGGTTGGCTGGCGGCCGGCTTGCTGGTGTTCGCCGTCGTCATGTGAGGTCGTGTTGCTCTGCAAGCGCATCGGATGCCGGTTGATCAATATCTGCTGTCCCACGCGTTGAGTCGAAGCGGGAGCTCAGAATGCACGGGTGCGTTCACGAATAGGGGTGAGAACCTCCCGCACGTTGCTTGCTTGAGTCTAGCCCAGACCTGCGGGGAGGTTGTCGCTGCCCTAGTTGCGCGGGCGACCACATAGGGTCGCCCCTACAACGGGCGGC
>JAIMBB010000139.1 GCA_023511655.1 Anaerolineae bacterium | reverse complement strand
GTACCGGCCGCCCTCGCCGCCGGCCGCGATTTCGCCGGTCAGCACGTATATCATGCGCCGCGTGCCCGAAGTCTGGCGCTTCAGAGCGATCCGGTATCGAACCGCAACACCGGCCACGATCGGGGTCCCGAACGGCGGCTGCACCAGCTCAAAGGGGGCCTTCTGCGGGTCGCGCTCGGGCTCCTGCACCGGCACGGGCCACGACTCGAACTTGTAGCTTCGCAGCATCCCCTGCTTCCGCCCGTCGCGGCTCAGGTGCAGCACCCAGTCGCGGGAGCTGTCCGGCGGCGACGCCTCGTACAGCTCGCCTTTCCACTGCTTCTTCTCCTTGCGCGCCTCGCCCGTCGCCGGATCCACCCAATAGACGTCATAGTCGTGCTTGCGCGTCACCACGCGGACCGGACCCGGCTTCTCGATATACACAATGTACTCCGTCGCCGGCAGCTCGTAGTCCTCGGTCCTCAGGCCCGGCAGCGCGATCGCCCGCCCGCCGTCCACGTCAAAATACGGCTGCGTGTCCCAGAAGCGCACCCGCTCGCTCATGAAGCGGAACCACGCCTCCATCGTGCGCGCGTTCGGCGCGTCCGGCCTCACCGCCCCTTTCATCGATGGATAGGCCCCGCTCATCACCGCATTCCACAGCCGGCGGCGGAACTCGTCCGGCGGCAGACGGCCGTCGATCAGCGCCACCTGCGGCACCGTGTTGGCCTGATGCTCAACGGCGATCAGCTCGTCGCGGCCGGGCCCGTAGATCACATGGTCCATCCAGCCGTCCCGGCCGAGAAACGCCGCCGAGTCCCGCGCCCGCGTGGAAATCGGATGCCCGTAGGGATCCATTTTTTTCAGCCCAAGACCAAAATCCTTCAGCAATTCCCGCGCGCCCGGCTGTGTTTCCCATTCCTCAACAAGCTGCCACGTGGAGTTGAAGGCCGCATAACGCCCGGTGATATACCGCAAAAGGCGCTCCCGTTCGGCCGGTCCCGGCGCAATCCGCCGCAGATCCTCGGGCGACGCGGCCAGGAGAAAATCCACCGTAATGCCCGCGGAATGGATCTCGAAAACGCGCGCGTCGAGCTTTTCAAACCACGCCGGATCCGGACGGTCCGGCGCCGGAAAGCAGCACCGCGCGCACCTGTCCGCCGGTGCTGACCGAGGCAAGGCACGCCGTCAGCTCGTCCACGAGCTCCGGGTTGATGGCATTGTGCACCTCCGGCCGGTTCAACTGCACATGCAGGGCCAGCCCCTTCCGCTCGACCAGCAGATGCTGAAACCCGGATCCGGCCACGTAGAACCTCCGTAGCCTGCGGGCGCGTCGAGGGCGTGACCGGTACGGGCGTACGCTCATACGCTCGTACCGCGCTCCCTCCCGCGCCGTGAGCGCGCAGGGTCCCCCACTCCGGCCGCTCCCCGCGCTACGGGAGAGGAGGCGCAGAGAGAGGCCCGGGTAATGATCACATGCGAAATACTCCGTACGCAGTCTCGCCGATCGGCGCGTTGAGCGCGGCCGAGATGGCGAGCGCAAGAAGCCTCCTCGTGTCGGCCGGGTCCACCACGCCGTCGTCCCACAGCCGCGCGGTGCTGTAGTACGCGTGGCCCTCGTGCTCGTACTTCGACAGGATCGGCCGGACGATCTCGTCCTCGTCCTCGGGGGTCAGCGTCTTCCCCTCGCGGGCCAGCTGGTCGCGCTTGACCGTCACCAGCACGCCCGCGGCCTGCTCCGGCCCCATCACGCTGATCCGGGCGTTCGGCCACATCCACAGGAACCGCGGCTCGTAGGCGCGCCCGCACATCGCGTAGTTGCCCGCGCCGTAGGAGCCCCCCGTGATCACCGTGACGCGCGGCACCCCGCAGGTCGCCACGGCGTGCACCATCTTCGCGCCCGCACGGGCGATCCCGGCGGCCTCGTACTGCCGGCCCACGATGAACCCCGTGATGTTCTGCAGGAAGACGAGCGGGACACGTCGCTGTCCGCACAACTCGATGAAGTGCGTGCCCTTGTCGGCGCTCTCGACGAACAGGACACCGTTGTTCGCCACGATCCCGACCGGGATGCCGCCGATGCGCGCGAACCCGCAGACCAGCGTGGTCCCGTAGAGCGCCTTGAACTCAGCGAAGCGGCTGCCGTCCACGATCCGCGCGATGACCTCGCGGACGTCGTAGGGCGTGCGCAGGTCGGTCGGGAGCACGCCGTAGAGCTCCTCGGCGGGGTAGGCCGGGGGCTCGGGCTCGACGATGTCCACCTCGGGCGCCTTGCGCCGGTTCAGCGTCGAGACGATGTCGCGCACGATCCGCAGCGCGTGGGCGTCGTCCTGGGCATAGTGGTCCACCACACCCGATCGGCGCGCATGGACGTCGGCGCCGCCCAGCTCCTCCGCGGTGACGTCCTCGCCGGTGGCCGCCTTCACCAGCGGCGGCCCGCCGAGGAAGATCGTGCCCGTGCCTTTGACGATCACCGTCTCGTCGCTCATGGCGGGCACGTAGGCGCCGCCGGCAGTGCAACTGCCCATCACTGCTGCGATCTGCGGGATGCCTGCCGCGCTCATCGCCGCCTGGTTGTAGAAAATGCGGCCGAAGTCATCGGCGTCGGGGAAGACCTCATCTTGCATCGGCAGAAACGCGCCGCCCGAGTCCACCAGATACACGCACGGCAGCCGGTTCTCCAGCGCGATCTGCTGCGCGCGCAGGTGCTTCTTGACCGTGATGGGGTAGTATGTGCCGCCCTTTACTGTGGCATCGTTGGCGATGATCATGCACTCGCGTCCGGCGATCGGGCCGATGCCGGTGACGATGCCGGCCGAAGGCGCTTCGCCGTCGTACATCTCCCACGCGGCCAGCGGCGAGAGTTCGAGGAACGGCGCGTCGGGGTCAATCAGACGATCAATGCGGTCGCGGACGAAGAGCTTGCCTTGCTCGGCGTGGCGCCGCCTGGCCTGTGCGTCGCCGCCTTGCCGCACCTGCGCCAGGCGTGCGCGCAATTCGGCGGCCAACGCGCGATGGTGCTCGGCGTTCCGCTTGAACGTATCCGCGTTCGGATCAACCTGCGATTCGATGACGTCCATCGTGGGTCGCCTCCAATGGGGATACAGTATTGCATAGCCGCCGGCGGCGCGGGACTCTATTGACACATTCGCGCTAAACTCCCGGGCATGTTCAAGAATCTCAACACCGGAGCGCTCGGACATGTGATCCCGTTCGACCGGGCATGCACGCTGGCCAAACAGTATGGCTTCGCCGGCGTGGATCTCGACCTGGGCTACCTGATGAAGATGGCCGAGGCTCAGTCGCCCCAGGCAGCCAAGGCATGGTTCGCTCAGACCGGGCTGCGCCCAGGCGGCATCGGCCTGAGCGCGAAATGGCGCGAAGGCGAGGGCGATGCTGCATTCGAGGATAGCCTGGCCCGGCTGGCCGACGAAGCGCGCCTGGCTGCTGCGCTCGGCTGCACGCGCTGCACAACGTGGATCCTGCCCGGCTCGAACACGCTCGACTTTTATCGCAACTGGGACTTCACCGTGGCGCGTTTGCAGCGCGTGGCGGCCATCCTGGCCGAGCATGGTCTGCGCTTCGGCCTGGAGTTCGTCGGGCCGCTGACGCTGCGGACGCGCTTCAAGTACGACTTCGTGCACACGCTGGACGGGATGCGCGCGCTCGCCGCCGCGGTGGGCGCGCACACCCACAATACCGGCCTGCTGCTGGACTGCTTCCACTGGTATACCGCGCATGCGTCGGTGCGCGACCTGGAGTTCCTCCACCCTCATGAGGTAGTGTATGTGCACGTCAACGACGCCACCGCCGGCCGCAGCGCCGATGAGCAGATAGACGGCGAGCGCCAGATGGTTGGGGCCAGCGGGGTGATAGATATCCACGGCTTCCTCGCTGCGCTGCGCAAAATCGGCTACGATGGCCCGGTCACCGTCGAACCTTTCAATCAGGAAATCCGTTCCATGTCGGTCGAAGAGGCCGTGCGCGTGACGAGCGAGGCGCTGGATCGCGTCTTGGGGGGTTGAGTTTGCCGAATCCGGCGTGCAGTCCTACACTCCGGCGAACGACTAAGACTAGACTTAACCCTGTTCGCGTAGACTATTCAAGCGTCGTCGGGGTGCGAAATTGTCGCGAACCGGGATACCCATAACGGATGAAGTTGGTGAGTTCTGGACGTTCATCAGACAGGCCGGCATTCGTCATCCTCCAGTCCGATGACGGTTAGATGTAAGAGATGTAAGACTGGAGGTGGGGAGGATTCCATGAACTTCAAACGTATCTTTTCTTTTGTCAACGGGGCACTAGCGACGGTTCTATGCCTCAGTGCCGGGCAGCCGGCGTCGGTGAGTGCGGCGACTGTCGTCTCCGCTTCGCTGGCACAGGTGTCGTCGCTCGATGATGTCAGGCAGGCAGTGATTTTCGTCACGGCGCAGGGCGCCTTCTGGGATCCGCAGAGTGCGGCGCAAGTTTCGGGCGAGTGGACCGGCACAGCGTTCTTCATTGACCCATCCGGGTTGGCTGTGACGAATAACCACGTCGTCGCCGGCGCGGCCATCCTCGAAGTCTACCTGGACGGCGAAAAGGAACCCCGCAACGCCAAGGTGCTGGGCCGCTCGGAGTGCCACGACCTGGCCGTGATCCAGATTGACGGCGAAAACTTTCCGTATCTCGAATGGTACAAAGGCACGCTGAAAGCCGGGTTGCCCATCTACGCCGTCGGCTTCCCGCTCGGCAATCCCGAGCTGGACATCGAAGACGGCATCATCTCCAAAGCCAGGGCCAACGGCGACACGCGCTGGTCGTTCGTCAAGCAAGTGATCGAGCACAGTGCCGCGACCAACCCGGGCAACTCCGGCGGGCCGATCGTGACACAAGACGGCCAGGTGGTGGGCGTTCACTTCGCTGGCTTCGACAAGGCCCGGCAATACTTCGCCATTGCGCGCGACGATGCGCTGCCCGTCATCCGCCAGTTGGTGCAGGGGAAGGACGTGGAAAGCATCGGCATCAACCCGCTAGGGGACATCCTCGAGCTTGGAGGGCAGAAGTTCGGCGGCATCTGGGTGCAGGCCGTGCAGTCCGGGTCGCCGGCCGATGACGCCGGGATCAAGCCCGGCGACTTGCTGATCGAGATGGAAGGCAAAGCGCTGGCGGAGAACGGCACCATGCGCGAGTTCTGCTCGATCATCCGCAGCCGTCGCCCCACCGACAAGATGACCATCAAGGTGCTGCGCCCGTCCACCGGCGAGCTGCTGGAGGGTCAGATCAACGGCCGCCCGCTCAAGGTGGTCAGCAAGGTATCCACCCAGACGCCCTCGACGACCACGGATTCGCCGGCGACCGAAACGGCCACCCTGGAGATCGTGAACGAATCGGGCAACACCATCAGCGGTCTCAACATCGTCTCGCCGGATGCGGCCGAATGGGGCAACAACGTGTTGAAGAAACCCCTCGCTCCCGGCAGGAGCACTACGATCGAAGACATCCCCGCCGGCATCTACGACGTTCGCGCCCTCGACGAGGAGGGGAGATTCCTGTCCGCTATATTCAGCGTCCGGCTGGAAGGCGAGAATACCTGGACCATCTATCCACGCTGGGCGAGCTGGCCGAAGAACGCCAAGGAGTCGTTCAAGGACGAGTTCGCCAGCAATGCCAATAAGTGGCCGCTCGGCTCCAGCGATGCTGCCGATTACACCTTGATTGACGGGGCGATGAACATCCTGATCAAACAGGACAACTGGGTCGCCTGGCAGACCTACCAGCGCCAGTTGGCCAGCCAGTTCCTGGGCGAGGTACTTTGCCGGGCCACCGGCGACGACGCGGAGTGCGGCATCGGATTCGCCCTGGACAACAAGAACCTGATCTGGTTCCGGGTGAACCCCGCCAAGCAGGAGTACTCGCTGCGTCTCCTGGAGAAGGGTGCCTGGTCCGCCGATCTGATCGAGCCCAGCACGTCGGTCTACATCTCGCCGGTGGGCTGGAACCGCTACACCATGGGGCGGGTCGGCAAGAGCATCGTGCTCTATGTAAACGGCACGTTAATTGACGCCGTCGAGACCAACAAGATCCCGCGCGGCAAAGTGATCTTCGGCGGCGCATCCAACGCCTCGCCGGACGTGCAACTTCAGCTCGACGACCTGATCGTGTGGACGGTGCAGTAAGGCCGTCCGTCGTTTCAATCGGCGCGGCTGCCTTGCGCTCTGTTCGGGAGCGGCGACCGATTCTTGAGCCGTAACGCGCTGCTGGCCCGGCGTATCGTCGGGAGGCGCAGGGCCAGCAGCCCCAGCACGATGGCACCGAAGATCAGCGGCTCCGGCCGGCTGCCAAGCGATTTGACCAGCAACGCGAAGTGCAACACCGCGATTGGCACGGCCAGATAGACCAGTTTGTGCAATGTCTTCCAGCGTCGGCCCAGCCGGCGCATCCACCCCCGCGTAGACGTGATCGCCAGCGGGACGAGGATGAGAAAGGCCGCAAAGCCGGCGATCACGTAGTACTTTTCGATGATCGCCTGTCCGATGAGCTGGAGGTTAACCCCGTAATCCAGCACGACGAAGATGGCCAGGTGCAACGCGACATACATGAACCCATACAGCCCCAGCGCGCGCCGCACCCGGATGGCCTCGCGAAAGCCGAAGACGGTGTTCAGCGGAGTGCAAGCCAACGAGAGCACCAGCAACACCAGCGCGGCCTTGCCCGTGCGCACGGTGATCTCCTGGATCGGGTTGGCCGTCAGGTTGTAGCGATAGTTATCCAGGACGATGAAGAATAGCGGGGCGAGCGCGCCGAGGTGGACGAGCGCGCGCAGCCAGTTCGCACGCAGCCAGCGCATCAGTAATTTGCCTGCAGATCCATGCCCGCATACAGATCGGCCACCTGCTTTTCGTAGCCGTTGAACATCAGCGTCGGGCGCCGACCGGATTCGCCGATGCGTCGCTCGGTCGCTTGCGACCAGCGTGGATGGGGGCGTTGTGGGTTGACGTTGGAGTAGAAGCCATATTCGTGCGGGGCGAGCGTGTTCCACAGCGTCTTGGGCTGTTCGGCCACCAGCTCGATCTTCACGATGGCCTTGATGCTCTTGAAGCCATACTTCCATGGCACGGCCAGCCGCAACGGCGCGCCGTTGGAATTCGGCAGCGGTTTGCCATACAGACCAGTCACCATCAGCGTCAGATCGTGCATCGCCTCATCCAGGCGCAGACCCTCGGTGTATGGCCAGGGATACAGGCTGAACGGTCCCTGGTTGGGATACTGCGCCGGATCGAGGAGCGATTCGAAGCGTACGTACTTCGCCTCCGCTTTCGGTTGCACTTCCTTTAACAGTTTGGCCAGCGGGAAGCCCAGCCACGGGATGACCATGGACCACCCCTCCACACAGCGCAGCCGGTAGATGCGCTCTTCCTGGTCGAACTTTCTGCGCAGATCGTCAATATCATAGGTGCGCGGATTGCTCACCAGCCCACTGACCGTCACCTTCCACGGCTCGGCTTTGAAATTCGCCGCCAGCTGGGCGACGCCCTCTTTGTCCTCGGTGAACTCATAGTAGTTGTTGTAGGTTGAGATCGTCTCGAGCGAATTGGCTGGGTTGCCCAGCTCGTCGCGCTTGACGTCGGGCGTCGCCGAGGCATTGTCCTCGGCCGCGGCCTGAGGGCGGGATGAATCTCCTGCTGCCCGCTGCGAGATCACATCGCCGAGCTGGCCGCCACACCCCGCCAGCGCCATCGAACCGAGGGCCAGCGCGCCCAGGCGCATGAACCGCCGCCGCGAGAGATAGACGTGCTCCGGCGTGATCTCGGATGAACGAATCCTTTCCATAGTCCTCCTCCGTGGGGCTTGCCGATTGGTGTCTTCAAGTCGTCTTGCTGTCTTCAGGTCGTCTTTCTATCGTATCGCCTCAACATTACACGACGCTTAACCCGCCGCCGGCCGGTTCTGAGATGGGCGCAGGCGCCTCCCCCATCTTCGCTCCTCCTCGGCCGGCGGGTGAGTGCTAAACTTGCGGCCAGATGGCCGATTCGCCCGTCATTTCGCAGCTCAACATGTCCGACTGGTCCCATCTCCTGCGTCAGCGCTTCGGCCTGGCCGACTTTCGGGCGGGGCAACGCATCGCCATCGAACACGTCTTGGCCGGCCGGAACACTCTGGTGGTGATGCCCACCGGCAGCGGCAAATCGCTGATCTATCAATTCTGTGCCATGGCCCTGCCCGGCACTGCGCTGGTGATTTCTCCGCTCATCGCGTTGATGAAAGACCAGGTGGATCGCCTGCGCACGGTCGGCATCCCGGCCACGTTCATCAACAGCTCGCTCACCGCGCAGGAGCAACAACGCCGGATCGAGGGCCTGGAGCGCGGCGAGTGGCGCCTGGTCTACATCGCTCCGGAGCGGCTGCGCAGCGCGGCGTTTGTCGGCGCGCTGCAGCGTGCGCGGGTGTCGCTGCTGGCCGTGGATGAGGCACATTGCATCTCGCAGTGGGGGCACGACTTTCGTCCCGACTATCTGCGCATCGGCGCCATGCGCAAGGTGTTGCGCGATCCGGTCACCGTCGCGCTCACTGCCACCGCCACGCCCGAGGTGCAGGACGACATCGTCAAACAACTCAGCCTGCCCGCGGTCGAGCGGGTGATTACCGGCTTTGCGCGCCCCAACCTCGTCTTCCACGTTCGCTTTACGCCCGATCTGCAATCCAAGCAAAGGGCCATTCGCAAAGTGCTTAGCGCCGTGCGCGGCGCGGGCATCATCTACGTCGGCACGCGGCGCGAGGCCGAGGAGCTGGCCGCGACGCTGGAGGCCGAGCATGGCGTGCCCACCTTTGTCTATCACGGCGGCATGGAGCGCAGCCAGCGCACGCTGGCCCAGGATGCCTTCCTCGAGCAGCCCGACGCCATCATGATCGCCACCAACGCCTTCGGCATGGGCGTGGATCGCCCGGATGTGCGCTTCGTCGTGCACTACAACATCCCCGGCACGCTCGAGGCCTATTACCAGGAAGCCGGCCGGGCCGGCCGCGATGGCAAGCCAGCCCAGTGTGTGTTGCTCTACGCCCCGCAAGATCGCAACCTACAGGAGTGGTTCATCGAGAACGACGCGCCTTCGCAAAACGAGCTGATGGCGCTGTTCAAAGCGATCGCCTCACGGGCCAAAGATGGTCTGGCGCGTTTGTCGCTCGATGACCTGTCCCGCGCCACGCGCCTGTTCGAGGTCAAGCTGCGGGTCGGTTTGGCGCAACTGGAGCGCGTCGGCGCGGTGGAGCGAGTGCATGAAGACGCTCACATCACGCACTTCGCTGTCGGCGAGTTGACGGAGGACGCGTTGCGCCAGATCCACGCCGACGTTCAACGTTGGCGGGCCCATAAGCGCACTCAGCTCGACAAGATGATCGCCTACGCCGAGACGACCACGCGCTGCCGCCAGAAAATGTTGATCGAGCACTTCGGCGACACCAGCGAGGTGAACGCCCGGCCGTGCTGCGACTTCCACGTGCGCCAGGCGCGCGGCGAGCCACACCCGCAATTCAAGCTACCCGAGGTCCCACGCCCGACGGCCAGTGCACAGGACAGGCAGGCTTCGATGGACGTGACGGCCCAGTTGTTCAGCGACGGGCTGAGCATCCGCGAGGTCGCTGCCAGGCGCGGCCTGAGCCTCAGCACGATCTACATGCACGCAGCGCACCTCATCACGGCCGGCCGGCTGGAGCTGCGGCGGGTGGTGAGCGAATCAGCCGAGGTCGAAATTCGCCGCGCCATCGCTGCCACGGGCGCCACAGACAAACTTGCCCCCATCAAGGCGTTGCTGCCGGACAACATAGACTATGGGGAGATTCGTTGCGTGCTGGCGCAGATCGGGCGCGAGTAGGCTGCGACCGCCAGACAGAGCGCACCCTTGATCTCTCCGCCCCCAGCCTCAGCCGCCGGATGACAGGTTCGACGCTTGGGCGAGGATTTCCATGGTGTGATATACCGGCAGCGCCCTGCCCGCGTGCTTTAAGTGGGCGCGGATCTGCACCAGGCAGCCGATGTTGCCGGTCGCCACAGCATCTGCCCCGGTTCCGAGGATGTTGCGCGCCTTGCGCTGGCCCAGTTGGTCGGCGATGTCGGGGTGCTCGATGTTGTAAGTGCCGGCCGAGCCGCAACAAATCTCGCCTTCTGGGATCTCGGCCAGGGTGAGGTTGGGAATGGCACCGAGCAGCCGGCGCGGCGCGCCCCAAATGCCCTGGGCATGCGCCAGGTGGCAGGCGTCGTGATAGGCCACCGTCATCGGCCGCGATAGTGGTTGCAGCTCGCGCATCCCCAATTCATCCAGGAACTCGCTCACGTCTTTGACCTTGTGGGCAAAGTCGCGCGCTTCTGCTTCCAGGGGCGTGCCGCGGAAGAGCAGCTCATACTCTTTCATGGCCGAGCCGCATCCGGCTGCGTTCGACACCACTGCATCCACGTCGCACGCGTGCGCGGCGCGCACGAAGGCTTTCAAATTTCTCTCGGCCAGCCTGCGCGCGCTTTGGGCATCGCCGGTGTGCATGCCCAGCGCACCACAGCACCCCTGGCCTTTCGGGATGAC
>JAIMBB010000138.1 GCA_023511655.1 Anaerolineae bacterium | reverse complement strand
TAGGGGCAAAAACCTCCCGCAGGTTGCTCGCCCAAGTCGTGACAGCCAGCAAAAACCTGCGGGAGGTTGTCACTGCCCCGGCTGCGAACGCACCCTCTGCCGCCGGTGTGGCATTATTCGCCCATGTTGAAGGTGGAACGAGACATTACGATCGCGCGGCAGGTCGAAGAGGTGTTCGCGTTCGTAGCTGACTTTGACCACTTCACCCTGTGGTCAACCGACGTGGTGAAAGCGGAATTGCTGAACGGCCGGCGGGTAGGCGTGGGCACCCGGGCGCGCATCACCCGCCGGGCGCTCGGCCAGAATTTCGACATGCTGTTCGAGATGGTGCATTTCGATCCGCCCTGGCACATCGGCTTCGAAGGCGAGATGCTGGGTGTGCCCTTCCGCAGCGCGCTGCGCTTTCGGCCGGCCGGCACCGACAGAACGCGGGTGACCCAGAGCGGCGAGGTGCTCATTCCGCCTTTGCTGTTCTTCGTCGAGCCGACGGCGCGCCAGGTGCTCGCCGCCACGTTCGAGAATGACTTGCGTAAGCTCAAACAGGTGTTGGAGGCCGATGGGCAGCGGTGAACCTCGGCGCACTGCAGGCTGGGTGTCCGGCGCTGCGATCTGGCTCTCAGTGGCCGGCTGGATAGCGCTCGGCAGTGTGCTGACGGCTTGCAGTGCAGCACCTACCGCTCCATGGCCTGCTGCTACGCCGGCTTCGGTGCCCACAGCTACGGCGGCCGCCGGCCTGGCCCCGACCGGCCGGCCGGCCATTTTGCCAACCCCGACGGCCACCTTGCAGCCGGCGCCTGCTGCCATCACTTACACCTATGCCGTGGTCAACGTCTATCCCCACGACCCCGGCGCGTTCACCCAGGGCCTGGTCTATGCCGACGGCGTGCTATACGAGAGCACCGGGCTGAATGGCCGCTCCAGCCTGCGGCGCGTGGCGCTCGAGACGGGCGAGGTGTTGCAACGGCGCGACCTCGCGCCCGAGTACTTCGGCGAGGGGCTGGCGCTGTTCAACGATCGCCTCATCCAGTTGACCTGGCAGAACAACATCGGCTTCGTATACGATGCCAATTCGTTCGAGCCGCTGCAAACTTGGGCGTATCCCACCGAAGGCTGGGGATTGACCCACGATGGGACGCATCTGATCATGAGCGATGGCAGCGCGACGCTGCGCTTCCTCGATCCATACACCTTCGCGGTGCAACGCGAAGTGATGGTGACCGACGGCGGCCGCCCGGTCGCACGACTGAACGAGCTGGAATACATCAACGGCGAAGTGTTCGCCAACGTGTGGATGACGGACTGGATCGCGCGGATTGACCCGCACACCGGCCGGGTGTTGGGCTGGGTTGACTTGAGCGGACTGCTGGCGCCTGAGGAGCGCGCAGGGACCGATGTGCTCAACGGCATCGCCTACGACCCCCAGGGTGGACGGCTGTTCGTCACCGGCAAGCTGTGGCCAAAGTTGTTCGAGATCACGCTGGTGCCGCAGCCGTGAGGCTGAACGTCGGTGGCCGGTTCGAAGCTGCGCCGATCGGGCGATGCCAAAGTACCGATTGGCCAGGCAAGAAGCCGAAGGCGCAGCCGCTAGCGGCGCGTCATGGGTAAAAACGCCTGATTCGGGGATGACCGCTCCCACTTCAGCGCTACGTCTGAGGCCAGCGGAGCAGGTAGCGGGATCACCAGCGTCTCGCTCGTCGTGGTGACCAGTTGGCTGCCGGTCGGCGCACCGGTCCATGTGTTCCACCAGGTGATCCGGTAAGTTCCCGGCGACAGATCAGGGAGGGTGATTTGCCCGGAACGCGGCGTGATCGTCACGCCATCCAGCACGTTGCGCCAGGTGTACTGCCGGTGGCGAATCCAGAGATGACCGCGCCCCGCCAACCGATCGGCCTGTCCCAACACGATCAGGTCAGGATGTGAAGCCACAGCCCGTGCGTCCTCGTAGCGCCCGTTGTTGAGCGGGATGCCATCCATAAAGTCGCGGAACGCCTTGAAGTGGAAATACAGGTTGTGCTGGCGGATGTTGCTCTGATCCCAATACAGCTCATACAGACCGCCAGGGTTGATCTGCGCCCACAGGAAGTTGTGCAGCCAGACACCTTGTGTGTCGTTGCGCTGATCATGTTGACCGTCGCCACGATAGTCCATGTCATCGCCGATGGCCACCTCGCCTCGGGTGACCGGCTTGCGTGGACCGGTGAGCGTGCGTCCGCCGATCTGCAGACTCAACGCCGAGGCCAGATGCGCCGAGTCCGAGATCGGCGAGGTGGGATCAAATTCGCCGTTCAGGTAGGCCCGCCGGCCGTCGGGCGCGATCAGCTCCACATTGTCTATCCACGCCTGTCCGCCAGTCCCAAAGCCGTTCTGGAAGGCGATCGCCAGTGTGTGCACGTCGTCGTCGTTCAGGATGATTCGTTCGCTGGGTGGCGCAAGGATGCCGTCGTGGGTATGCGTGCTGGAGAAGGTGCGCCAACCGTAAGTGCCCGCCGGCGCGGTGCACAAAAAGCCCTTGCCCGATTCTGAGGGCGGCGGCACCACGCTGCTGCGCGCGTCCAGCATCCACAGCAGGCGCGGGCCGGCCAGCGAATTGGGTATGCCGAATTCGCACGTGCCCGTTAAGTTCTCGGTCTTCATTTGAAAGCGGATCACCCATTCGCCCCTGCCGCGGATGATGAGCGAACGCGGCGTGCTGCCGGCGTTGTTGAACCGCGTTGCGCCGGGAATGCGCACCGAGCCGCCTTGGCCGCCGATCACGTAGGCCGGGCGGGTCTCAAGCGTCAGCGGCCCGCCGATGTTCTGCGCCCAGCCGGCGTAGCGGTTGCCGCAGCAGGCGTACTCATGGATATCGGCGTAGTCCACGCCGGCGTACTGTCGGTTGGCCCAGAACTCGGCCTGCGGGAAGCTGTGCCAGTTGGATGTGGTGACCGGGTGGCGATGCGAGTCGTGCTGCCGCATGAAGCGCCCGAAGGCATCGGCCATTGCGTAGTGGTTGCCGTTGTAGGGATCGCCCTCGTTCATCAGCTCCCAGGAGTGCACGGCGCGCGAATAGCCCCAGCGCGCGATCAAATAGCGCCAGAAGTACTCATGCAGCCGGCGCACCGCGATGTTCGGTGTGGCGTAGAAGCGGTTGTTGTCCAGGTCGTAGTAGCTGCCCACCGGATTGCCGCTCGCGTCCAGGTGGTTGGCGATCCAGTCGTTCTTCTCCAGCACCACCGGCCGGATCGTCACCTCGCCCTGTTCGGCGCGCTGGAACAGGTAATCCCATTGCCAGGACGGTTGCTGGTCGAAATACAGATGGTAGGCAAAGCGGTTTTTGCGCAGCACCTCTGGCCCTGCTGGCGCGCCAGCGCGCCACTCGCGCAGCGACACCTCGTCTACATAGACGTTGCCGCCCGTTGTGTTCTCCAGGATCAGGTAGAAGTTGTCGAGGAAGTATTCGTTCGGTCCGGTGGTAAAGGTAGTGGTGACGATCACCCAGCCGGGCGTGGTGCCGGTGACATAGCCCAGCAGCCGCCGGCTATCGCTGGCAGTGGCTGCCGGGTCAGCGCAATTCTCACCCAGCCAGCCGCCAGTGCGGATGGTAAAGCCATGAGGATAGGCCGCGTTGCGTGGGCCGGTCACGCCAACCGTCTTCAACCGGGCGCTCAGGTGATACGTCGTATTAGGCTTGACCGAGACGTTGTTGCTGAAGCCCTGGAACATGCACGGGTTGCGCCGGTTCTCCATCGTCGCGTCGGGGTAGTCCCATAGGCGCAGCGAGACCAGATGGCCGCTATAGGCGTGGGTGTAGGTCAGGCTCACCGCATTGAAGTATCCGCCTTCGCCGGGCAGGTGATGCGAATGCCATGGCGACCACGGTGCCATGAACACGCTGCTGCCGCTCATCCACCAGCGGGTGAAGTTGACGCGGCCGGCTTCCAGGCGCGCCAGCGTTTCATCGGCGTCGTAGGTGAAGTGCTGGCCGGAGAGCCCTTCACCATGTCCCACGCCGATGAACGGCGCGCCGGTGGAATATTCAAAGTAACCGGGGGCAGTCTGGCTGACGCGGATGAAGCCGCGATTGTGCGCCAGGTTGGAAGGTTGCACGGCGAAGGTTCCTTCGCTGCTTTCAACCGCACCGGAAGCATCGGTGACGCGCACGCGGTACCGCCAGTTGCCCAACTGTTGCGGCGCGAAACGCACCTTCCAGGTCGGCTCGCCTGAAGGATAGAGCCACTCCTCGCCGTTGGGTGGGCAATCGGTCGCTACTGTGTTGCCGGCGACGCAGCGGCGCTCGTAGGGCTGATACAAAAATGCCGGCTGGGTGATCACCGTCGTCCAGTTATCCGGGCTGAACAGGCCTTCCACTGTGATGCCGACGCCGGCCGGCACGCCGGCTGGGGGCGCGGGATCGTACGGGAAGTATGGGTTGGTCGCTACGCTGCCGTTGATGTTGAACGTTAGCTCGAACTTCTCGTACAGGCCGACAGTAGCGGCACTGGATCGCAGGCCGACGATCTGCAGCGCTGTGGGGGCGGCAGCAGCGCGCGATTGGACGAAGGTCAACAGCGACGCGCCGAGGATCACCCCAAACAGCGTCACACGCTTTATTTGACCTATCATCCGGCGTATCCGATGCGCATCTTGATTCACGGCCATTTGTGTTCCTACTCCTCGAGTGGTTGCACCACGCGGATTAGGCAAACCGGCTGCTCCTCGCCGCAGCCGTCCGGCGCATCTTGCACAGCGATGTCCTCAATGTGAACTATACGACGTTTGATTCGTCTTGCGCTGCGGGATTGAGCTTTTGCCATCTCCATCCGCGCTACAATGCAGCACATATGTTCGACCAGCCCGGCAGGCTTTACCTGGGACGCGAGTACGATCTGCGCGATCAACATTCGACTGATGTGCCGATCCTCCTTAGCGCGCGCGATCTAACCACCCATGCGGTGTGTCTTGGTATGACCGGCACCGGCAAGACCGGACTGGGCATTGTGGTGCTGGAAGAGGTGCTGTTGCAGGGCATCCCGTGCATCATCATAGACCCGAAAGGCGACATCACCAACCTGGCGCTCAACTTCCCGCGCCTGCAACCAAGCGATTTCCGCCCCTGGCTGGATGCGGATGAGGCAGCCCGCCAGGGCATGACGCTTGACCAGTTCGCCGCAGCCACGGCGCAAAGATGGCGCGATGGCTTGCAGCAATGGGGCATCGGGCCGGAGCGGCTGGCAACGTTGCACGGCCGCGTGGCGTTCGACATATACACCCCCGGCAGCGACGCCGGCATCCCTGTGAACGTGTTGCAAAGCCTGGCCCCGCCGAACGACCCGGCCATCACCTGGGCCAGAAACGTGGAGGTTCTGCGCGAGCGCATCGCGCAAATCGTCCAGGCGCTGCTCGGCCTGGCCGGCATAGAAGCCGACCCGCTGAAGAGCCGCGAGCACATCCTGCTGGCCACCATCTTCGAGGCAGCCTGGCGGGCCGGTCAACCGCTCGACATCGCCGCGCTCATCCGCCAGATTCAAGACCCGCCCATGCGCCGCGTCGGCGCTTTCGACATGGATGTGTTCTATCCGCGCGGCGATCGCTTCGAGTTGGCGATGGCGCTCAACAACCTGGTGGCTTCGCCTTCGTTCGCGGCGTGGACGCGGGGGATTCCGTTTGACATCGCTGCGCTGATCAAGCCGAAGTTCGAGGCTGGCGCGCTGCGCACGCGCGCAGCTATTTTTTACCTGGCGCATCTGGGTGAGGCCGAACGCCAATTCTTCGTCGCGCTGTTGCTTTCGCAACTGGTGTTGTGGATGCGTTCGCAGACCGGCACGTCGTCGTTGCGCTGCCTGGTGTACTTTGACGAGGTGTTCGGCTACGCGCCGCCTTTTCCGCGTAACCCGCCTACCAAGACGCCACTGATGACCCTCATCAAGCAGGGGCGTGCGGCCGGCCTGGGCGTCTTTCTGGCTACGCAGAATCCCGCCGATCTGGACTACAAGGGGCTGTCGAACATCGGTACGTGGTTCATCGGCCGGCTGCGCACCGGTCGCGACCGCGACCGCGCGCTGGAGGGTCTGGAGGGGGCCGGTGCCGGCTTCGACCGGGCGCGCTTCGAAGGACCACTCGGCACGCTGCCGCCGCGCGTGTTCCTGCTGCAGAGCGCGACTGGCGATCCCCGTTTCTTCCAATCGCGCTGGGCGATGAGCTTTCTGCGCGGCCCGCTTACCCGCGACCAGGTAGCGCTCATCGAGCCGGACGAGGTGCACGGCGAGGTTGTAGATGAGGAATGGAGAATGGAGCAGGGGAAATCTCCGACCCACGATCCCCCATCTGCGAGTGCTGCCCTCTCTGCTCGTCCCGAACTGCCGCCCGACGTCAGTGAGGTGTTCTTACGCGCCGATACGCTGCATCCGCAAGCGTCACCGCACCTGGCGCGCGATGCGCAATATGCGCTGCGGAGCATGCGCTACATACCTCATCTGCTCGCCAGCGCTTCGGTGCGCATCACCGATCGCACCAGCGGCATCAACCACGACGAGCGCTACGTGTACCTGCTGCCGCTCAGCCGGTTGATGCACCAGCCGGACTTCACCCAGGCTCGACTGCTGCCCGAGCTCTCGTGGGAGTCGCTCGGCCGCGAGCCGGTCGCCGGCGCGCAGTTCGAGCCGCTGCCGCCGGGCATCAATGCGCGTTGGATGAAGCAGGCTGAACGCGCGCTGATCGAACACGTGTATCGTCACGGCGTCAAGCGCGTTTGGTTCAACCGCACGCTCAGGGTGTATGGCCGGCCTGGTGAGATGCAGCGCGACTTCCGCCAGCGCTGCGAGGCCATCGCGCGCGAACGGCGCGATGCCGAAGCGCTCAAGCTGCACGATCAGTTCGACCGCCGGATGCAGGCGCTGCAGGACAGGCTCGCGCGCGAGCATCGCGAGCTTGAGGGCGACCGCGCCGAATTGAGCGCCCGCAGGCGCGAAGAGTTGCTCGGCGGCGTCGAGGCGTTGTTCAACATCGTGACCGGTCGGCGGCAGAGCTACGCGGTCGCTTTTGGCGCACGCCGCCGGCGCGAGGTGGAGATGGCCGAGCAGGAGGTGCGTGAGTCCGAAGCAGCCATCGCCAAATTGAACGCCGACCTCGACGCGCTGGCGCGGGAATATAAAGCGGCGCTCGGCCAGGTGAGCGACAAATGGATGCGCGCGTTGAGCGACGTGGTCGAAGTGCCGCTCGCGCCGAGGAAGAGCGACATCTTTGCCGACCTAGTAGCAATCGCCTGGGTGTTGGAGGGTTGACGGCACGATGGCGCCCGATGCGGTTCGCCGTTAAGGTTGCTGTCCGTGCTCGGCCACGATCTCGACCACCACGCCGTGCTCGCGCGTGGTGCGCACATGCACGCGCGCCCAGATCGGCCGCAGGTGGGCGAACAGATCGTCCAGCACGCGGTTGGCGGCGGACTCGAGCGAGATCGGCACGTCTTCGAACGAGCGCAGATACGACATGAAGCTGGGGAAGTCGAAGATCACCTCGTTGGGCGCGTAGGTGATGGTGAGCGTGGCGAAGTTAGTGTTCTCCGGCTCCATCTCGTAGCGGCAGCGAAAGGCCGGATACGTCAAAGTTACCGTATAGGTGCGCAGGCTCCTGGTGTTGGGGATGGTCTTGATGTCGGGTTGGATCATGGCGTGTGCGTATAGCCGGAATGATAGCCGTGACCCGAGGGGGCCGCTGCTGCGAGCGCTGGGCCGCGTCGAGGTGGCCGAACGCGCGACGATGGAACAACAGTGGCGTTCACTGCGCTTTGTTCTTCTTGCCGCGCCTCTTGTCTGTGAGCGCCTCGACTTCGGCTGCCTGGCCTTCCGCCTGAGCGACGAGCACCTCGCGCAGTTTGAGCATGGTCTCCCGCTGCGGCCCGGAGACGACCGGGAACTGTGGGTTCATCTCGACCAGCTTGTTGGCGATGATCGCTGCCGCGGCGATGCGGGTAAACCACTTCTTGTCGGCTGGGATGACGTACCACGGCGCGTGCGGCGTGCTGGTGTGTTTGAACACGTCGTCGTAGGCGGCCATGTAGTCGTCCCAGAACGCGCGCTCTTTGACGTCGTTGGGGTTGAACTTCCAGTTCTTCTCCGGCCGGTCAATGCGTTCGAGCTGGCGCCGGCGCTGCTCCTCCTTCGACACGTTCAGGTAAATCTTGAGGACGTGCGTGCCCTGGTTGACCAGGTAGCGCTCGAAGTTGTTGATCTCTTCGAAGCGCTGCTGCCACAATCGCTTGCCCAGCGTGTGTGGAGGCAGGCGCTGCGCGTTCAGGAACTCCGGGTGCACGCGCACCACCAATACTTCTTCGTAGTACGAGCGGTTGAAGATGCCGATGCGGCCGCGCTCCGGCAGCGCTTTGACGCAGCGCCACAAGTAGTCGTGATCCAACTCCTCTGCCGAGGGCGCTTTGAAGCTGTGCACCTGCGTGTGTGCCGGATTCAGGCCGCTCATCACGTGGTCTATGGCGCTATCCTTGCCGGCTGCGTCCAGCGCCTGCAAGATCACCAGCAGCGACTGGGCATTCTCGGCATACAGCCGGTCGGCATACTCGGAGATGAAGGCGATGCTGTTGCGCATGAACTCGTCCAGGTTCTCCGGCTTGTCGAAGCCGTAGGTGCTGGCCGGGTCGTAGTCTCTGGTCAGTTGAATCGCCGAGCCGGGCGGTACCATGAAGCGTTCGACGAACCTGTGCAATGCCTCGCGGCCAATGTCCCGAATTTTCGACGCGTTATCGTTTTTGCCCTTCTTGCTCATGGCGCTCTCCTTCTGTAGCTTCGATCTGCCGTGGAAGAGTGAACCCAGCCCAGGCTCATGTTTCGATTCACAAGCGAGCTTCGACGCTCAGCAATAGAGACGTGCGTTATACCAAACAGAGGCGCCTTTCTGGAGAGGGGAAACTGCACGCTGTTGGAGCGCGGACAGCAGGCTTGCTTGGGCAGCTCACTGGGCAAGGGCGCGATTACTCAGCGGCTGTTCAACTCATCCACCAACCGCATTTAGATCGCCGTTGAGACAATAGCTGGCCGTTGGTGCGCGCGTAGACACTGCGGATGAGGCCCGCCTCGTCGAAGGCCCGGACTGCGTCTGCGGGCCGAAGTCTTGTCCTCGCCGCTGCTACCTGGCTATTTCCCTGGGACGATAGCCGACATGTACCTGCTGCCACACCGGATCTGAGTAGTTCGCGTTCTGACCGTTTGTGAGCGACGCTGCATAAGCCTGTTCCGCCATCTCGTCCAGCACACGCTTCACCTGCTGCCAGACGCCAGTCTTCTTCCAACGATGGTAGCGGCTGGCGACCGTAGACCATGTGCCATAGCACCGAGGCATCTGCCGCCATGGCCCGCCAGTGCGCTCCACCCAAAGAATGCCGTTGATGATCTTGCGGTGATCCAGCGACGGACGCCCGACGCGGGGTTTCTGCGGCGGCAAGAGTGGCTTGACGCGTGCCCACTCAAAGTCGCTAAGGTCACTTCTGTTATATGGCAACATGGACTCCCCCTTCAGTTGGTTCACATCTGCGCGCGTTCGAATCGCGCCACGTCTACGGCCAGATTGCGGTTGTTCATCCCCGATTGGATGAAGATCCCCGCAGCGACCAGCGCCATCCATACCAGGATTGCCAGGAGGGAGCTATCGCCGCTGGAGAGCGGGCCGTAGATTCGGCCCCAACCCAACTCCTCGACCGGCCGCCCGAACAGCAGCAGGATGGCGGACAGCACCATCGTCGCGCCGGCGCTGGCAGTCAAGAAGATAGGCAGATACTTTTTGAGTTCGGCGCGCGAAGCCAGGATGACAAAGGCGATCGCGCCGATCAATCCAAACAGGAAGACGATCAGCCAGCCGGTCGCGCCGAGCGCCGAGATCAATCCTGCCCCGAGCGCGAAGCCCACCGACCCCGCCCAGATCAAGACGACCAGCGACCACCACACGAACGACAGGGCCGCAAAGATCAGCCCGAGCAGCGCACCTGGAATGCACGCCAGCGCCGTGCTGAAGAAGTTCTGGCCAAAGATGCCGGACACCAGCGCCGTGACAGCGCTGAAGCCGACAAAGAACGCCCAGAACGGCAGCAGGATGCGAAACCAACGATGCCCAAAAAACAGCATCGCCAGGCCGATCAGGCCCAGCACGACTGCGCTTATGATGTTGCCCAGCATCAGTTCTTCTCCTTCTTGGTATCTGGTGGATTGATCATCCACATCAGTTGTCTACTGCGACCACGTAGCCGGCGAACATGTCGCCATCGCGTTCGATGCCGCGCGAGAAGCCCATGAGCTTCGGCTCCGCCCTCGCGCGCACATCCATTTGCCTATTCCTTCTCCGTTTCGTGCTTACGCATTACCGTTTCGGATACTGCCGGTGCGGCTCTCACTTAACGCGAGCCTCGAAAGCTCGCCATCAGGCCTTTTCTGTTTGGCTTGTATCCGGAATATGCTTCACGCTCAGCAACGGCACACCTGACGCAAACAGCGCATTGAGTAGTCCGATCAGCGCCGATTGATCTACGTTGCATAAAGTCACAATCGTCAGCGGTCCCGCCTCGGCGTCATCGGCATAGACAATCGCGCTTTTGCCGGCGTAGTCGGCCCATGACGGCCCTAACCAACCCAACACGCGAACTTCGTATGTGGCTAATGAGTGCAGGGTCAGTGTAAAACGCGCCATGCCTTGGCTTGCCAGCGATAGTATGGGAGCCTCGGAGCTGTCTAACCTGACGGAAGTTGAGTAGAAATTCGTAACTGCCTACCATTCTACGGGAAGTGCGGTAAATTATCGTCGTGGCTGAGCAACGGTAGGTGTCCGCAAAACCGTGACAGGAGCTGAAAGTTGAACAAAATTGGCAGGGCCCATAACATATCCTTATTCAT
>JAIMBB010000014.1 GCA_023511655.1 Anaerolineae bacterium | reverse complement strand
CTTCCGCGTGCCGATTGCGCGGCTGGCTGCAGCGCACGCCGCGCTGGGCGTGGGCGCGAAGTAACGGGAAACAGGCGCCAACAGAAACGCAAACAGAAACCAGGTTTCTTGAAGAAACCTGGTTTCTAACTTCACTAGATCACGATGAGCACGGATGTCGAGGACTTGAATACCATTCTTGAGCGTGCCATCGCCGCGGCGGAGTGCCAGATGCGTGACGAACTGGGCAGCGCAACCGCCTGCCAGATTCACAAAGATGGTCGTGTGACGGGCGGCTTGAAATATGCTGAAGGACGCCTGGTTGCACTGAACAACCTGCGCCGGCAATTGAGAAGCAGCGCGGTGAACTCGCTCGAGGAGATCAGCGCGGCACTGAAGGCAGAGTTGGCGCGCTGGCGAGGTAATCTGGTCGCGCAGCGTGCACGTAAGCAACCAGCTATGCCATGGCTTGCTTATGCCCAGGGCGGCGTTGATGCGCTGGAAGAATTGGAAGCCGATTTGACCTCAGACGCCCAAGTCGGGCGCGCGGCTCACACCCAAGGCGAAAACGGTAGGCTGTATCACCCGGACGCGGGGAACAGCACACCAGTGCCGTAGGCCTCCAACGCGTCCAGCGGCACCAACCACGGCGAGCGCCGCTTGGGCAGGCCGCACGACGGGCCGACCTACGATGCCGTCACCAAACGGTCTTTATGAACGCAGGAAAGCAAAGGGCAATGCACAAGCACATCTTGATTTCTTTGTCCATTTCGGTGCTTTTGACGGGCGGGCTGGCGCCGTTCCCTCATCCCCACCATCTCGATGCCCAGGCCAACACGGCCGTCTACGACGACGCGCTGGCCGTCGGCTGGCAGAACTGGTCGTGGAACAGCGCCGTTGACTTTGCCAATTCGACGCCTGCGCGCGGCACACGCTCCATCGCTGTGTCCTTTCAGCAAGGATGGGCCGGTCTTTCCCTGCGCTACGATTCCCCACTCAACGGCACGGACTACAGTGCCGTGACCTTCTGGGCCCACGGCGGCGTCACAGGCACACGATCGCTCCACTTCTTCATCCAGCAATCCGATATCGGCGGAGAGACCCCGATGCAAGCACTGAACGTGCCCGCTGGCGTCTGGACGCCCTTTACCATCACCCTCAGTTCGCTGGGCAATCCCGCAGTGATTAAGCGCCTGAACCTGATGGACGGCACCGGCAGCATCCAGCCGACCTTTTACGTAGACGACATCCGCCTGGTAAGTCGGCAAGGGAACGGCGGGGAAGTCTTGACGGCAACAATTGCTATCCAGGCCGGTGGTCCGATCACACCAGTCAGCTCGTATCTGCGCGCCAGCAACTTGCCTGCCTGGCTGGGGCCGAACCGTTTCAACGACTCCACCTTTCGCGCGCGCACCCGCGCCTCTGGCCTGACGATGCTGCGCATGCCCGGCGGGAGCTGGAGCAACGAATACGGCTGGCTGAGCTGCGAACTCGGTCAAAACGCCTCCGGACGCTTGAATTGCGGCGTCGGATGGCAATCCTGGGCGTCCAGGCCGCGCGATTTCATCGCCTTTCTCAAAGCGACAGGGATGGAAGGGATGTGGACGGTCAGCCCTAACGGGACGGCCCAAGAGGCGGCGGCGGCAGTCGCCTACTTTAACGGCGCCATCACCGATACCCGCGTCATCGGCGTGGACATCCGCGGGACGAACTGGTACACCGTTGGCCATTGGGCAGCGCTGCGGGCGGCGGCCGGCCACCCCGAACCGGTCGGCATTCGCTTTTGGGAAGTGGGCAACGAGGTGTATGGCAGCCAGCCCGAAACCGGAGGCGCCCTCTGCCAAACGTGGGGCTGGGAGCATATCTGGACGTGCGATGGCTACGAGTATGTGTACGGCAAGGGCAGCGGCGCGAGCCGCCGCGAGGGCTATCTGGAATTCCGTCAGGCGATGAAGTCTGTTGACTCGACCATCCAGGTGGGGGCTGTGGGTTACGAATGGCCGGGCACTCCCAATGACGGTCAAAGCGCCTGGCATACGTTTGCCGGCTGGGGCAGTCGTGTCATCTCGGCGGCCGGCGAGAACCTGGATTTTTACATCGTGCACCCCTATGCATACTTCCAGCCGCCGGCTAACCCCGCAGACGCGCTGGCGAATCCGTCATCCCACTGGCCCGCTTTCGTAGGCGCCATTCGTGACGCCTTCAACACCTATGCCGGCGGCCGGCAGGCGCCGATCGCCGTCACCGAATTCAACCTGGTATCGGTGCAGGATCAGGACAACAACCAGCTGATGACGCGCGTCGTGAACGCTCTCTTCCTGGCCGACTCCATCGGCCAGGCCGCCCGACACGGGATCCCTATCCTGGCGCAATGGGACCTGGCCAATGGCCGCGCAGGAAACGGCACCGAATACGGCCTGATGCACGAGGACAACAACTACTACCGCGCGCCGCAATATTACGTCTATCCCCTGTGGGCGCGTTTCGGGGCGCAGATGGTCCCGGCGACCTCCACCCTCTCCGCCGCCACGCAACTAAGCGTTTACGCTGGACGGCTGAACACCGACACAGTCTCGCTGCTGGCGATCAACAAAACCAATTCACCGATCACCGCTACGATTGTCGTCAACGGCTTCGGCCCGGTTAAGGGCGGCCGCGTATGGAAAGTAGAGGGGAGCAGTCTGTGGGCACAATTGGTCACCTACAACAGCAGCAGCAATCCTTCAGACGCCCTGAACGAAGGGCCGGAGACGTTCGTTGTTTCTACTTCAACGGTGACACGGGCTTTCCCGCCCTACTCTATTCATCTCTTGCATCTCACCACAGCGGGGCAGGATGCTCCCTTTCGCATCTCCCTGCCGCTGGTCTTGCATCAGGGCGCATCTTTACCATAGGCATGTCAGATGAGGCGAGGGGGGAGCAGGTCTGACCATCGGATGAACAACTCTCCGGTCGTCAGCGACTTTGCGAGGTACAGACGATTTGTCCCGGAGCCCACGGCCAGGCAATACAGGCGCCCGACGCTGCGATGAGCAACCATTGTCCTATCATGCGCCGGGCGCCTCGGCGTACAGCGTGTTACCTCACTGCCTCAAAAGCACCGGCACGAACACCTTCACCGGCAGGCTGCCCGCAATGCGCTCGTCGGTCTCGACGCCATTGCGGTTCAGCACGCGCACGCGATACTGGCACCTGGCCGCACCGGCGGCCGCGTCGGTGTAGCTCTGCGCCGTCGTGGTGGGGAAAGCCTCACCCAGCAGCGCCGGTGTGTCTTCCCCCTCGCACTGGCGGTAGACGTTGTAGCCCAGCACGTCGGTCGTCGTGCCGCTCCACGTCAGCGCGTTGTTACCTGGCGCAGGCGTCAGCGTCAGCGAGCTCAGCGTCGGACGCTCGCAGGCGTCGCCGAGGTAATTCGCGTTGGCGTCGGCCTGGTCGGGGTTCGGCGTCTGCGGGCAGGAGTCCATCGCGTCGGCGATGCCGTCGCTGTCGGTGTCCAGGCAGCCCTCGTCAATCTGATCGTCGCCGTCGTCGTTCACACCGTTACATTGCTCCATGTTCGGTATTGGCGGCAACGATACATCGTTTTCTTCGATCGGTTCAGGTGGATAAACGTTGAGCGGCGCACCGGCTGCCGATGGTTGTTCCGGCAAAAGCGACGCCTCAGCATTGAGTGCGCTCATTCCGGCTGCAGGCGCGATGCGGCAGTCGCTTCGACCGATCGCATTGCGGTAAGCATCGGGCATCACGCGCCGGATTGCTTCGCTGCCATCGCGCACGATCCAGCACCCGCTGCCGGGACCGTAGGGCAGGCCGCGCCAGTCGTCTGGGCTGGTCAGGATTTCCACCCCCCCGTCGCCGAACCCATTCTCGTCGCCGTCGCCGTTGATGTTCTGACTGACTGTGCCGGTCTGGATGCTGCCGTTGCAGTTCCAGTCCACGCCCGTGGCGTGCACGGGCAGGCCAGTGAATTGCCAGTCGCTACCCCTGCGCAGCCGGCCGAGCGTGCGCGAGCCATCACTCAGCACGATCCACTTCTGACCCATCGAATCGGTGCAGCCATAGTGAAAGACGGGCACGAAGGCGGGATCGGCCGTGGCGCACTGCACGTTGCGCGGCAGCGTGTAGCCGAGCGGCGAAAAACTCTCGAACAGCGCAGCCTCGTTCAGCGAGGGCAGCGTGCCGCTCTGGAAGTCCGTGGCCGACAGCCATTCGTTCGTGGCGGCCTTGTAGCACAGATGGCTGGCGCTGTAGCGATAGTTCATCACGCTGATGTAGTGCGGCTTCTGGTTGGTGCTCTCCCAGTCGCCGGCGTAATACACGATGTCGCCCAGGCGCGTCTGCGCGCCCGTGCCTTGCCGCCCGCCGTGGCCCAGGCCGAGGTTGTGCCCAAGCTCATGCACGATGCGGTAAATGTGCTCGGAGGCGAATCGCCACGTGTAAGTGCGGCCGTCTTCGCCGGTGAACCAGCGGCAGGCCGGGTCGTTCTGCGGATCGGGTGTGGTGAGCGGGCACTCCAACGTGTTCACGTCAATCGTCACGTGGTGCCACGCGCCGCTGCGTCCGGGGTTGTGGCGGCTGTAGATGTAGTGGTGCGTCCAGCTCAGTTTGGGCGGGAAGTAGTACTGGCCGGTGACTGGGTCGAGCGTCGCGGCGGCCTGATCCGCGCCGATGGTCGAGGTCACGCCGGTCGTCGGCGTGAGGAAGCCGGACGTCGGGCGCGGCCGCTCGTTTTCGGTCAGGTGCAGCGTGACGCCGTGGCGGCGGAACAGCTCGATGACGTAGGGCCATGTCTCCGGCTCCACCTTCGCCCCGCGCTCGTAGTCGTATTGCACGAACACATCCTTGCGCAGCGGGTTTGCGCCCAGTGCCGGCAAATTGACGAACTCAGTGCCGAAGTCCAGGCCCAGCACCTCCCAGCCGTCGGGCAGCGCATCGCGGTCGGTGTCGGGGTTATCGGGGCGCGTGCCGAGCAGCCGTTCAATCTCGTCCACAATGCCGTCCCGGTCGGTGTCGGGTCGTGTTGCGGTGGGCGTGTTCCCGAAAAGGATGCTCACGCCGGATGTGTAGGCAGATAGACCTTCGCTATCAATCGCGCTGGCCGAGTAGTTGACAATGCGCCGCCCACCGGGTGCAACGGTGACCGTGCACGTCTCGGTTGTGTTCGCGCCGCTGAAGGTGCATGTGCGGAACGATGGCGAATTGATGGTGATGGAGCGCACGCCGCTGGGGTCTGCCGCTGTGGCGTTGATGGTGACGGGGGCGCCGATGGCCGGTGCGCGCGGCGAATGGCTGACGGTGATGACGGGTGCGCGGCCATCCACCTGCACCAGGAAACCCGACAGCGGCGCGAAGCCGACTCTGCCACGATGATCCACCACGCGGGCGTAGTAACCGTGCCGGCCCAGCGGCAACGTCGTGTTGAAGGTGCACTCGCCGCTGCGGTCGTTCGCGCCGGCGAAGCCGCACGTGCGACGCGTCACGCCATCTACGATCAGGTCAATGCTCTCAATGTCCACGTCATCCCTTGCCGTAGCGGTGAAGAAGACCGTCGCGCCGCGCCGCACCACGTCGGGCGAGTGACGAACCGACACGGTCGGATTGGCGCTGTCGCCGCGGGGCAGGTCGGCGTCGTTGATGACAAAGGTGAGCCAGGTGGCCGGCGAGTTCTGCGCCGCACCCAGTGGCCAGACGCGGTCGTTGCCCGCCGTGCCACCGATGCCCTGATGCGCGAACGACAGGCGGAACAGCGCCGAGGCGCCAGGCAGCAATGATCGTGGGAAGGCGAACTCGGCGCTCGACTCGAACTCGAAGGCATAGCGCACCGCGCTATAGGTGCACGATCCGGGGGTGACGTAGCCGCCCGCGCCGTCGCCGACCTTGCACTCGCTCGGGCCGACGGCCTTGGCGATGAATGCCCAGTCACCTGGTTGCGCCAGCGCATCGCCGCTGTTGTTCGGGTCGAGGTAGACGGCCATCGCCGTGGTGGACAGCTCGGCCCGCTCCATGCACACATACACGTTGCTTGACGTGGCTCCGACGTTCAGCCAGACCGGGCTTTGCGGATAGCTCACGCCATCCAGCCACATGGGCAGGCGCAGCCGCAGCGCCCCGCCGCCATACTCGCCCGAGCCGCACTCGCCGTTGATGGTGGGCGCGGCGGGCAGACGCGGCACCTTGATCGGGTTGTGTACCGTCGGCGGCGCGGCCGGGCCATTGAAGAAGAACGCGCCGACGCCGGTGGCATTGTGGTTGCCGAAGACATCGGCCGGTGTGCCCTCCAGATGCCAGGTCGCGATCAGACCCGGCGTCGGCGCTTCGAACAGGCGGATCATGTCGCGGCGGATCTCGTCGCGCCCCCGGGCCACACCCCACAAGCGCACGTCGGCCAGGTGGCCGACAAAGGGGTAGGTGCTGAAGATATCGCCCACGTCCGCGCCGATGCGCAGTGGTTGCGCGTTCACCGGCAACGGGCTGACGCGGACGCTCTCGGCGTCGAGGTTGCCGTTGACGTAGAGGCGGCGGGTCGTGCCGTCGAAGGTCGCCGCCACGTGCGTCCACTCGCCCGAGACAAAGGCCGTTGCGCCGTCGAACGACGAGAGCGATCCGTTGCTGTAGAAGCGCAGTTTGTTCCCGCAGATGCCCAGCCAGAAGCCGGTCTGATAGCCCTTGCCGACGATGGTCTGGCAGGACATTGAGGTGTCAATCCGGCGCACCCACGCCTCGACGGTGAGGCCGCCGCTGGGGTTGAGGGCCGGTGCGTTGGGCACGTTGAGGTAGCCCGAGCCGGACAGATACAGCGTGTTGGCGGCGGTGTCGGCGGCATCGGGATTCCGCGCCGGCGCGGCGGCAACCGGCGCTGGGGCTTGTGCAAATGAAGCGATGACCAGCGCCAGCCCCAACAGAGCGCCGATCCAACGTGACGATCTATGTGCAGATTGCATCATGTGTTACTCCCTCCCATTGTGTGTGGATAAGTCAGCCTTCACAGATATATTCACCTTGCGACGTTGGCCAAAGACTAAAGCGAACAGCGACGCTGTGCCTCTCACATTTGGGCGAAGGACTCTCATCTGAAAAGGAAACCAGGCTTCTTGAAGAAGCCTGGTTTCTCGCGATAGTTTCTGTCGGTAGATTCCTCCCGACGTCAAGGCTTCGATAGCATCGGCATGAACTGCACGTGCTGCTCGCGTTGAAAAGTCGGTGGACGGCCGCCGTCAATCGGGTCGAAGATCACCTCGTCCAGCGTGCCGCCGAAGGTGCGCAACAGGTTGCTGGGCGAGACGCCGATCCAGAACGCGCCGCCGTTGGTGGCGAAGTCCACCGGCCCGCGCGGCGCGAACGTGGACAGGATGCTGTCATTCAGGAAGTGCGTCACGGTGTAGACATCCGGCCCGCCGTCGTGATCCACGGTGAAGGTGAGGGGGATGTCGTTGTCAATCGCGTTGCTGACCGAGACGTTGGCCACGCCGTTGAACTCGGAGCGCATCTCCGGCACGTTCGCCAACAGCGGCACGTAGAGCCCCACGGAAGGTTCGCTCTCGCCGTTGGCTCGATACACGCCGATCGGATTGCTGCGCACATCCGTATGCAAGGCGTCCGAGAGCGTGCCGGCGGCGATGAGGGTAAACCACGGATACTGCTGCCGGTCGGGGATGATGGCCGGCGGCGAGAACGCGGCCAATTGCTGCTGTATATTCACGCCGCAAAAGATATAGCCGCCAGTGAAGGTCGCCTTTCCTCCGCCGAATGTCACATTGCCGAGGGCCTTGCACGGCACCTCGGCAAAGTCGGTCGGCGCGAGCACGGTGCGATATAGCATCAGGCAGCCAAGCGGGGCATTTTCCGCCCCGAACGCCTCGAAGTTCAGCGCGAACACCCAGCCGGGCGTGCGCGGTTGAATGCGGGTCTTGATCCGACACGCGTCTGGGATAACAGCACTGGCCATCCTGGCAGAATGTGCGGGGACGCCGGACAGGCTCAGCACGCCGAGGACGAGGACGGTGAGCGCGCGCAAGGTCTTCATCGCCGGGAATGATAGAACAGCGCGACCGGCGCGCCTCTCATCTTTCTGCTAATTGCTCTCACCGGCTTCTAGAATAATTCGAACAATGGCAAAAAGGGGCAGGACAACCGACGCCTTCTTTCAGGCTATCGAACAAGCGCTTGAGCGGTGCCACGACGTCAAGTGGCTGGGCCAGCATTCACCGCTGGCGGCGCCGTACTTCATCGGCAACTTGCTCTCGGCAACGGAGGCGAATGTGACCGCGCCGGCCGACCGCGGTCGGGCCCTGGTCGAAGCGCTCCGCCGCGCCGCCGCAGACCTGGAAGAGTCGCACGCGCGCGTGCTGAACGTCTCCTTCTTCCAGCGCAAGGCTTCGCTGAACAACACCGGCGTCGCCCGCGCGCTGGGCATGTCGGAGGCGACGTATTATCGCCGTCGTGCCGCGGCTATCGAAGCGCTCGCGCTGGCCTTCAACCAGATGGCCGTGCCTCCCCTGCGCGCAGAGCTGCCGCGCGCAAGAGCCATCGCCGGCCGGCAAGCCATCGTGGACGCTTGTTTCGATGCCCTGTCGCGCCGGCAAAGCGTAGCGATCACGGGCCGCAGCGGCATAGGCAAAACCACGGTCGGCTTGACGATCGCCAAACGGTGGGGACAGGCGCGTGTGTTCTGGTTCACCGTGCGGCCAGGGCTGAACGACTCGCTCAGCGCCTTCGCTTTCTCCCTCGGTTATTTTCTACGCGGCTTGGGCGCATCGAACGCCTGGCGACAATTGGTTGCCGATCAGGGGGAAGTCAACGCCGAACGCATCCTCGGGCTGATCCGACACGACCTGAGCACGCTGTCGGGCGATCCCATCCTGATTTGCGTGGATGACAGCGATCAGTTGCGTCCGGAGATGAGCGCACACGGACAGGTAATCCGCTTCATCGAAGCCCTCAGCCATCTGACCCCTCTGCTGTCGCTCAGCCAACAATCGCTCTTCGACGCCGAGCAGCAGTTCGTGCTCAGCAACTTCATGCCCGAAGAGACTCAGCAATTGCTGGCTTTGGAAGGGTTGTCGCTCGGCCAGGCCGAGAGCACACTGCTCCATGCCGCGACGCGCGGCCACCCACTGCTGATCAAGCTCAGCGCGATGCTGCTGCGCGAAGGCGAGACAGCCGACGCCATTGCACGCCAGTTGAACGGCGAGCGCTCCGCCCAGGCCATGTTCGCGCGGCTGTGGAAGCGGCTGAATGACGGCGAGCGCACGATATTAATGGCGTTGTCGGTGCATCGCTTGCCTGCACCGGCGGATGTGTGGCAGGCACACGACGCCGCGCTTCAGCGGCTGATGCGCGCCGACTTGGTGCACCTCGACCTGCAAGGTGGAATCAGCGTGACAGGACACGTGCGCGACTTCGTGCGAGAACGCATCCCACCCGATACCCTCCCCACCCTGCATCTGCATGCGGCGACTGTGCGCGAGGCACGCGGCGAATACCTGGAAGCAGTGCACCACTACGTTCAGGCTGGTCAACCCGCGCGGGCGGTATGGCTGTGGTTCAACCATCGCGCTCAAGAAATGGACAAAGGCCACGGCCCGGCGGCGCGCGAAACCTTTCGCACGGTGCGCCAAAGCGACCTGCCGCACACCGACGACCGACGCGCGCTGGCCGTGATCCGCTCGGAGCTGGCGCTGCGCCTGGGAGACGCGGAAGAAGCGGAGGCGACCTTGACCGAATTGAGCTGGCCCGACGCCCATGCGCTCACGCCACTGGCGCGCGAACTCATGGGCGACAGCTTGCAAATGCAAGGGCGCGTGGAGCAGGCGCTGGCGCGCTATCGCGAAGGATTGCGCGCGTTGCACGATGCTGCGCCGCGCCAAATCGCCCGGCTACACACCAAAATCGGCTACGTATACGTGTCGCGATTGCGCAACCTGGATCGGGCGCGCGAAGAAGCGCTGACCGCGATGAGCCAGGCAGCCAATTTCCGCGGATTGGTGGCGGAGGAAGCCGGCCAGTATGACGAGGCGCGCCGGCACTATGAGCTGGCACTTGCGCTGGCGGCCGAGATGCGCGACGGCGCATACGTGCGCGCGACGACGCAGTCGCACCTGGGCCACCTCTACATGCGCCTGGGCAACGCCGAGCAGGCCATCGCCAACCTGACACAATCGCTGGATTATGCGCGCAAGGTAGGCGAGCCGGTCAACGGCCTGTATGACGCGCTTAATCTGTCGTCGGCCTACATCGTGGCAGGCAGATACGACGAAGCGCTGGCATTGGCGCGCGCATCGCTTGAATCGGCCGAGGCGATGAAGCATGCATTTTTGGTAGCCAGCTTCGCTGCATCCGCCGCCGAGGCATGCCTGAGGCTGAACCGGCTGGACGAGGCCGAGCAATTCGCCTACCGCGCATTGCGCGAAGAAGAGGAGGCGCACCGGCCCTATGCCCTCACCACGCTGGGCGGCGTGGCGCAGGCGCGCGGCGAGTATGCGCAGGGCGAGCAACTGCTCAGGCAGGCGATCGAAAGCGCACAGCAGGCTGCCGACCGGTATGCAGAGACGCACGCCTGGCTGGCGCTGGCACAATGCCGCCGCGCCAGCGGGGACGCCGGCGAACGCGAGGCGTGGTCGCAGGCGTTAGCGTTGAGTGAGCAGTTGGGTCTGGTTGCCGAAGCGCAGCAAGCGCGCGAGCAGTTGAGGAACCAGGTTTCTTGAAGAAACCGGGGGCATCACGCTGTCTGTCTCTTCAGCTTATCCACGAATAGTTTGCGGAACTTGGCCACCTTTGGCGCGATGACGACGCGACAGTAACCTTGCAGCGGGTTGTTACGATAGTAACCCTGGTGATAGTCCTCAGCCTTGTAGAACGCCTCGAACGGTGTCACCTCGGTCACAATCGGGTCATCCCAAACCTTGTTCCCTTCTAGCTCGGCAATGACCTGACGGGCAATCTCGCGCTGCTCCGGCGAATGGTAGAAGATGACCGAGCGATATTGGGTGCCTACGTCTGCCCCCTGACGGTTCAGCGTGGTCGGGTCGTGGATGACGAAGAACACTTCGAGCAATTCGCGGAATGCGACCTTGCTCGGGTCGAAGGTGATCTGCACCACTTCCGCATGGCCGGTCGTGCCCTCGCACACGTCGTAGTAGCTTGGGTTCGACACATGGCCACCGGCATAGCCTGATTCCACGCTGAGCACGCCGTTGAGCTGTTCGTACACCGCTTCGAGGCACCAGAAACAACCACCGCCGAGCGTAGCGATTTCTGTGTGCGAGCGACGATCGGCGTCAGGGCTGCTCATCTCATTCGGCATCGGCATCACTCCTGTGTATACACCATCATACATCTAAACCGCGGCCCGCCTGAGGTCACACCGCTTGAGACTCCTGCCAGCACCGCTGCACAGGTCGGGGGCACGCTTGGCGACAACCACCCGATCGAGCACTTCACACGGGTGCTGTGGGCTTATTCGGCCACGCGCGATGGCTGGCGCAGTGCGGACGCCTGTCGCACAATCTCATCCATGCCCTGGATCAACGTCATCACCCCTGCCCAAGCGGATGCCGGCCTGCGTCGCATCTACGAGCAAATCTACGCGCTCTACCCGCCCAGCTACCGCGATGCCGTGCCAACGCTGACCAACCCCGACGGCAGCGAGGACAGCATCATCGCTGCGCACAGCCTGATCCCACAGGCAATGTTGCACATTGGTGCAGCATTGGGCGTGCTCTATCAACCCGATCTGCCGCTCACCCGCCGTCAACAGGAGATGATTGCCGCCGTCGTCAGCGCGCAGAATCGCTGCTTCTACTGAACGGAGAGCCATGTGGAGTTCCTGCGTCGAGAATCGCTCGACGACGAACTCGCCGCCGCGTTGCGGACGGACTACACCCAAGCCGACCTGAATGCACAGGATCGCGCCATGCTCGACTTCGTCATGAAGATGACGAAACATGCCTACAAGATGACTGAGCGCGACGTGCAATCGTTGCGCGATGCCGGCTTCGATGACCGCGGCATCCTGCAGATCGTGATGATCGCCGGTTGGTTCAACTACGCCAATCGGGTAGCCGACGCGCTCGGATTGGGCAAATCGGCCGTCGGCAGCCCACCTGCGCCATGAGCCACCGACCTGGCTGGCCCACCCGACCCGATGACAGACGACTCGATTCGCCTGCCGACTTGCCGTCCCGTCGTCTCACGCCGTCGGCAACGGCGCGGGAGCGGTCGGCTCGGCCAGCACACCGCTCGCGCCGGTGAACTGCCGATAGGCCAGCGTCCACACCGTCGAAGCGAACGCTGTAAAAAAGGCGTTGATAATTGCGCTGACGACCACGACGATCAGGAAAGTCAACGCACCCAAGATGATCGTGCCCGCGCCGATGCCGCCTTCTCTACCGACGCCGATGAAGACGGCAGCCAACGTCGGCGTGAACAATAAGCCGGCGACGATGGCAACCAGGAAGCCGACCACGATGCTGATCACCAGCATCAGCAACGCCAACAGGATGATGTTGCCGAGGTTGCTGCGAATGACTTCCCAGCCTCGTCGCAAGGCATCCACCACCCCTAAGTTCTCCAGCACGATGGCACGTTCGCCGAACGTCTGCAAAGCCGCAGCGAGGATGCCGTAGATCAGGCCGATACACGCGAGAAAGCCGCCGCCGCACAAGAGCAGAAACAGTCCGCCGGCGGCGCCCGCCAGTGCAGTCTCGTCGCCGCTTGTCGAAGCCGCGATGATCGGCAAGAGCGAACCGCCGAACAGCAACAGGAAGAGCACCAACAACACCAACCCGGGCAACGCCAGCAGCAGGCTAAGGCCAAACAGCGGCCAGAACTTGCGGGCGCCAACCGACCATGCCCGACCGAACGACGTGCCGCCTTCCTCTTCGATCTGCCGCACACCCCCGATCAGTCCACCATGAGCGATGATGCTGATCACCCATAGCACGATGCTGATGAGGAACAGCACGCATACGAATCCCATCAGACCGGCCAAAATTAACCCTGGGTTATCGGCGAGCTGCTCGAAGAAGTTCTGCATTTCAGGCGGCAGATCCCCGGTCGGCCCGGTCGGGGTGAACGAACCGCTCGGCGCGTTGAAGGCACTCGTGCTGCCACCTGCGCCGCCGATCAGCGACGCCAGAAAGCCCAATATCCATAGCGCCCGATGTTTCAATACGATGTTGAATGCACGCGAGATCGTTGCTCCAAAGTCCATTGCTCTTCTCCTTTGCGGCACAGGATGAATCTTGTGCTACTTACGGTCGAGGCAAACAAAAGTTGCGAAGGCTCCCCTTTGTGGCACAGGATGAGTCCTGTGCGACTGCTACTCCCATTCGATAGTCGCAGGCGGTTTGGTGGTGATGTCGTAGACCACACGGTTAACGCCAGGCACCTCATTCACTATGCGATTACTGACGCGCGCCAGCACATCAAACGGAATGCGCGCCCAGTCGGCGGTCATGAAGTCATCCGTCGTCACAGCGCGGATGGCGATCACCTCGTTGTAGGTACGGCCATCGCCCATCACTCCCACCGTGCGCACCGGCAACAGCACGGCGAACGCCTGCGACGTAGCGCGCATCAGGTCAGCGCGGCGCAATTCCTCTTGCAAGATGGCGTCCGCCTCGCGCAAACGTTCCAGCCGATCCCAGGTCACTTCGCCCAACACGCGCACGGCCAGGCCAGGGCCGGGGAAGGGCTGTCGCCACACGAGCTCATCGGGCAACCCCAGCGTGCTGCCGATGGCGCGCACCTCGTCCTTGAACAGATAGCGCAGCGGCTCCAGCAGATCGAACTGCATATCCCTGGGCAGCCCGCCGACGTTGTGATGCGTTTTGATCTTGGCAGCAGCCTGTCGTTCCGGCCCGCGGCTCTCGATCACGTCCGGATACAGCGTGCCCTGGCAGAGCAAAGGGCGGTCTTCGGCCGCCGCTGTATGCCCGTTGCCGACTGTCGGCCACCGGCCGTTGACCACCGATTCGAACACACGGATGAACTTCTCGCCGATGCGCCGGCGTTTCTCTTCCGGGTCGGTGACGCCACTGAGGGCTTCGATGAAGTCCTCACCAGCGTCCACGGCGATCAGCCGCATGCCCTGGGCACGTTCGAACGTCTCCACCACCTGTTCCGGTTCGCCCTTGCGCAACAGGCCGGTGTTTACGAACACACAGGTCAGTTGATTGCCTACAGCCCGATGCACGAGCGCTGCTGCCACCGCCGAATCCACGCCGCCGCTCAACCCACAGATCACCGACCGCCCGCCCACCTGCGCGCGGATGCGCAGCACGCTCTCCTCGATGATGTTGCCGGGCGTCCACGACGCACGGCAGCCGCAGATGACATGCACGAACTGGGCGATGATCTCGCGACCGTGCCGGGTGTGGTTCACCTCAGGATGGAACTGGATGGCATACAGCCGGCGCGACGGATCGGCCATGCCGGCCACCGGCGAGTTCGCCGTTTGCGCGATCACCTCGAATCCGGGCGGCAGCGCCGTGATGCGGTCGCCATGGCTCATCCACACGTTGAGCGGCGATCGAAGGTCACGGATCGCATTCGGCCACAGGTCACAGTCGCGGATCTCCAATCTCGCGTCCCCATACTCCCGATGCGCAGACGCAGCCACCTGCCCTCCGAGCACGTGCGCCAGCAACTGCATGCCGTAGCAGATGCCCAACACCGGCAAGCCGCTCTCCAGCACGTAGGCGGGCAACGTCGGTGCGCCGACGTCGTACACGCTGTTCGGGCCGCCGGACAGGATAAAGCCGCGCGGCTGCAGCGCCATCACCCGCTCGCGCGGCGCATCCCACGGGAACAATTCGCAGTACACATGGGCCTCACGAACGCGGCGGGCGATGAGCTGGGAATATTGAGAGCCGAAGTCGAGGATGGCGATGGCGTCGGTCATCGGTGCGATTGTAACAAGCCCGGTGCCACGACGCGGGAGGGCAAATCAAAAGGATGAACCGCCTAGTTGCTAGGGAACAGGCGCGCCGCGCGCGAGGATTGTGGCTGCAACACGATCTCGGTCGGACACACAGTCGGCGCAGCCGCGATGACAAACCGCGCTGCCTCGGCCACGTCTTCGGGTTGAATCACCTCGTCGGGCCTCAACCAGTCGGCCAGCAAGCCGGTGTTGGTCCAGCCGGGATAGATCACGCACACCTTGACGCCAAAGTCACGGGCGTCCTCGAACACGCTGCCGCCGAAGCCGGTCAGGGCATGTTTGGTCGCCGCATAGCCGGCGTTGGTCGGCGCGGTGAACTTACCACCCAGCGACGAGACGAAGATCACGGCGCCCCGCCTGCCGGCGCGCGCGCCGGCGACGATGTGCGGCAGCGCCAGCCGCGTGGCATGCATAGCTGCTCGCAAGTTCACGTCCAGCATGCGGTCCCACATAGCCAGGTCGGCATCGAGGGCCGAAGCAAACTGATGCATGCCGGCATTGTTGATCAGCACGTTCAGCCCGCCAAATGCCTCGACGCACGCATCCATCGCCGGGGCGATCAGCGATGTCTCGCCGAGGTCCAGCGCCAGCGTCAACACTTGCACGCCGTGCGATTCGCACTGCGCCTGCGTTTCGTCCAGCGCATCGGCATGCCGCGCCACCAGCGCCAAGTTGCATCCTTCGCGCGCCAACATCAACGCCATCGCGCGGCCGATGCCGCGCCCCGCGCCAGTCACCAGGGCAGCGTGCCCTTCCAGCAGCTTTCCATTCGTCATGCGCTCGATGGTATCAGCCTCTGCTTGCAGCGGCCAGCGCGGTTCCATCGTCCTCCTCCACCGGCAACGCCAGCAGGCGTTGCAACTCGCGCCAGGCCTGGGTTGCTTCCGCGATGGTGGTCCAGGCAAAGCGCAGCTCGTCTCCGGGCAAAGCCTGTGCAGCGCGGTGCAGATCGGCCTGAATCACCACCGCGACGACCGGATAGCCGCCGGTAGGTTGTGCGTCGGCCATTAGCAGGATCGGCTGTCCATCGGGCGGAAGCTGAATGACGCCGGGGAAGACGCCAAACGAGATCACCTCGCGCGATTGCGATGTTTGAATGGGCGGGCCCTCCAGCCGCAGACCAATGCGGTTCGAGGAGGCACCCACGCGCCAGGGATGAGCGGTTAAGTCGGCAGATCGCAGGTCGGATGGGTCGTGGAAGGGCAGAATGCGGATGAGCAGGGCGTAATCCACTGCTACGGGCCAGGCACAGCCGGCCAGCCGAATGAGATCGCGCGGGGCCTGGCCCGGGACGGGGCGAAGCACATCATCCATCTGCAAGCCCCGCCCGCCCAAGCCGCCGAAACCACCTGGCAGATACGTGCTACGCGAGCCGAGCACCAGCGGTGCATCCACACCACCGGCCAACGCCAGGTAGGCGCGCGCGCCGCTGCGGCGCCCTTCGAACGCGACGCGGCGACCGGCTGTCAGGTAGACGCTCAGCCACATAGGCAGCGGTTGCCCGTTGAGCGTTGCGCCGAGGTCGGCGCCGGTCACGGCGACTACGCATGGCTCGACGACCTCGAAGACGGCACCGCCCCCAGTAATCTCCACGCAGGCCGCCGTCGGCAAATTGCCAACCAGCCGGTTGGCGATAGCGCACGCTACGCGATCCATCGCCCCGCCCACCGGCACGCCGAAGCGCTGGTAACCAGACCGGCCCAGGTCTTGCACCGTGCACAACACGCCCGGAGCGACGACGCGGAGCATGATCAGACGGCAACGAACTGCACGCGGTCGCCGGCTTGCAGCAGCGTCGGCAGCTGGCGCATCGGATCGAACAACGTCAGGTCCGTTCGGCCGATCAGGTGCCAGCCACCGGGCAGCCGCGCCGGATAGATGCCGGTGAATCCAGCGGCGATGGCCACCGAGCCGGCCGGCACAGTGGGGCGCGGCGTGGCGCGGCGCGATAATGTCAGCGATGCCGGCAAGGGACCGATGTAGGGGAAGCCGGGCGCAAAGCCGATCATCAGCACGCGCCACGCTTGCGCCGTGTGCTGCATCACCAACGCCTCGGCCGAAAGGCCCAGCGACTGCGCTGCATCATCCAGATCCGGCCCGTGCTCGCCGCCGTAGCGAACAGGGACAACAACGGTCTGACCGTCAGCCTGCGCGGTAGGCACCAGTTGATCAATTTGCTGGCGGATGTGCGCCGCGACCTCGTCTACCGTCCAGAGCAGCGGGTCGAAGCGAACCAGCACCGAGCGAATGGCCGGCAGGATGTCGAATCCGAGCTGTAATGCGCAAGCCAGGGCAAGCGCTTGTGCGTTGGCCGCCGCAACGTCATCCAGCATGCATTCGGCCAGCACTGCTGCCTCGCCCATCGGAAGGATGCGCCAGCCGGTCATCGCACGCTGACGAACTCGACGCCGGCCTGTGCCAGCCCACGGCGCAGGTAAGCCGCGCGCTCTGCGGCGCCGGGTGTATCGCTGTGGATGCAGATCGTATCGGCGCGCAGCGGGACGAGTGCCCCGTCGTGCGTTGTCACCAGGCCGCGCAGAAGGATATCTTCCGCCTGCGCCAGACAGCGCAGGTTGTCCTCGATGAGGGCGTCGGGCAGATCGCGCGCGCGCAGCGAGCCATCGCGTTCGTAGGCGCGGTCGGCAAACGCCTCGCGCAACACATACAGACCCACCGCCTCGCCTGCCTCGATGAGCATCGAG
Source organism: Anaerolineae bacterium (assembly GCA_023511655.1). GTDB lineage: Bacteria > Chloroflexota > Anaerolineae > J036 > Brachytrichaceae > JAAFGM01. The sequence goes on along the minus strand of JAIMBB010000014.1, from coordinate 26,062 downwards.
CCCGCCAGGCCGATCAACGCCAGGCGCGGATCATGCTCGACGATGGCGCGGGCGATCGCATCGGCAATTTCGCGGTTGGCTGCCGCCTGGTTGTAGAGCGCGCCGTGGGGTTTGACGTGAGTGAGCGCAACGCCTTCTTCGCGCGCGATGCGATCCAGCATCCGCACTTGCTCGCGCACGAAAGCCGTGATCTCGTCGGCAGACATGGGCAACGCTCGTCGCCCGAAGTGAGTGCGGTCGGGATAAGCGGGATGCGCGCCGGCGCTCACGCCGAGTTCTCTGCATAGCTGCAACATCGCCCGCATACTCCCTTCGTCGCCAGCATGTCCGCCGCAGGCGATGTTCGCCGCGGTGACATACGAGAGGATGGCAGCATCGTCGGCCATCCCTTCACCGCAATCGCAATTTAAGACGACCCTGGGGGAAGTTCGTTGTGTCATGGCCGGGTTCTGCGGATTCTCAGCCGATGTGCCGGGCAAAGAACGCTGCCCGGCGCCGATAAGCGTCTATACGGTTTTCCACTTTGCTGAAGCCGTGTCCCTCATCCTCGTAGATGACCATCTCCACCGGGATGCTCCGGGCACGGAGGGCGTCGTGCACCTGCTCGGTCTCGGCAGCCGGACAGCGCGGGTCGGTGCGACCGGCTATCAACTGCACCGGCGCTGCCACGTGGTCAATGAAGAAGATGGGTGAGCGGTCGCGATAGCGCTCGGCGTCCTCTGGATTCGATGGGTCACCCATGTTCTGCAAATCCCAGTAACGCAGATCATCGCGTTCGGTTTGAAACTCAGTGAGGTAGTTGAAGAAGCCGATGAGAGAAGATCCGGCCGCCCAGTAGTCCGGATGTTTGGCCAGGCACATCATCGTCATGTAGCCACCCTGGCTGGCACCGGTCACTCCGAGCTTATCACGGCTGGCCATGCCTTCTCGCAGCAGCCACTCCACGCCGGCGATGCAGTCCAACACGTCACCGCGGCCGATGTCATAGCGATTGGCGTTCTGATAGGCGCGGCCGTAGCCGGTGCTGCCCCGGTAGTTCGGACCGATGACGGTATAGCCCATCTGGGCGAAGTGCTGCGCCGCCGGGTGCCAGAAGTTGTGATAGGCCCATGTCGGGCCGCCATGAATGAGGAGGATCGCGCCGGCATCCCGCCCCGCCTTGCGCGAGGGATAAACGATGGCCGGCACAGTCAGGCCGTCGGCGCTTTCGTAGCGCGCGTAATATGGCGCGATGAACGGCTCGTCCCGAATCTCCGCCGGCACAGGCGTGATCTGTTCGCACCTGCGCGTGTCGAAGCAGTACTCCCACAGGCTGTTCGGCGTGCGGTGGTTGCTGAATTCGAACACCACCGACCGGCCGCCGCGCGCGAAACGCGCCCGCTCGATCACCCCATCCTCTGGCGCGATCTGTGCGACCAACTCGCCGGTGGCCAGGTGCACCACGCACACGCTATGTGCGCCATCCTCGTTCTTCAGATACAACACGCGCTTCCCATCGGGCGACCAGGCTGCCCCCCATTCATCCCACTGCCCATCGGCCACCCAGCGCACCTCCCCCGTGACCGGGTCAAACAGGCCGACGTCCTCACTTTCCCGCATAGCGTGGAACAGCAGATGGTGACCGTCGGGGGACCACTGCGGATCGGCGGCATCGGTCAACGGCAAGGCGCGCAGCGCCGAGCTATCGGACGCCATCACGAAGACGCCGCGATCCTGGCCGACGGTATGCGCGTCGAAGGCGATCCAACGACCGTCGGGCGAATAGACGCCGTGATGATCATTGAAGGCATGCCGGGTGAGTAGCTCTAGCGCGCCCGTCTCCACATCGCAACGGTGCAGGGTGAACCGCCCATCGCGCGACGTGGTGATGAGCAACGATCGCCCATCGGGCGACCAGCTCGCCGACGCATAGCCGGCGGCGCTTTGTTCCAGCACGCATCGCGATCGCCCGCTCGACAGATGAACGAGGTGGAAATCCCAACACTCATCGCCGTCGTGGTCTTGCGCATAGAGCACGTATTCACCATCGGGCGAGAAGCGCGGGCAAGTGGCGCCCCTCGCATGGTTGGTGAGCTGTCGAATCGCGCGCTGCTCAAGATTGAGCAGATAGACCTCGAACCGACCGGTATAGTTGCCGGTGTAGACGATGCAGCCACCGTCAGGCGAAACATCGAAGGAAGGTTCGACTTCCGGTACCCGGGCGAGGAACTCAACGTCAAGCAGCTTGTGCATGGTGAGAATGTATCACAGCCTCAGCCATACCGTCAGCGAATTCCGACCGCTCGCTGTCTCCTCACACATTCAGGCCCCAGTCATATTTCGCGTAGCGCAGCGGCGTCGCAACAGCGTGTGTAACTATAGTCGCTCGTCGTGCGTCGTCAGGCAAGTGATCGGCAAGAAAGCGCAGAACGCCAGCGCGCCCGCCGAAATCGCCTTCGTACCAGCGAAACAACGCCGAGACTTCTAGCCCACCGCCGGCACAGCGAGTGGTCTGCTCTACGAAGCTACGCGCAGCCAGCGCAAGCTGTTCATCCAGCCGAATCGCATCGTATACGCCGATGGGCGGGCAGGAGCGGCTGGCGCAGTTCAGCGCAAAGTGAATGCGCGGGTCGAGCGGCTCAATGACCCAGGCGCGACGCGGATCGTCCGAGGCGAACTGTGGTCCGGGGATGATCGGGTGACCGCGATTGGCGCGCAGGATGCCGTGCTCGATATCATCGCAGCTCAGGCAATGACCGCCCACCCCACAGCCGGCCCGGCGGAAGAAAGTCAGTCCGCCCGGTCCGCCTTCGGTCACGCTGCGCTTCACACCGGTAGAGATCACTGCGTCAATGACAACGACGTGATAAAGGTTGATCCAAAACGCCAGTTGTTCCGCGCGCGTTTGCAGCGACGTGGGATCGAACGCGGCCAATTGCGGCAGCAGGTGTGCGCGGTAGTGTGCGTAATCATCGCTGCGCCGCACAGCGTTGTAATCCACGCGTGCGCCGTCGGCGCTGATTGCCTGAGCCTTCAACCGGTTCATCACCGCGCGCAGCTCGGCGGCGATGTGCGGCGTGGTTGCGCCGGCATGTGCGTTGCCCGCTACACAACTTGACCTGCCCAACGTCCGATCCAGCACGGCGTCGCGGGCGCGTATCAGGCCGTCGCTCAGCCGATTCACAGGCGCGGCGACTAGAATCGTTCTCATCGCAACGAGATCATAGAGGTGTGTGGTGAATAAAGGCTTACAAATTGGTGTGAGTGTGGCGGCGTTGATGGGATTGGCGGCGCTGGGCTGGGCAGCCTTGCGCCCACCGGAAGGCAACGGCGAAGCGCAGGCCACCGTCGCCGGCCTCCAGCGCGACGAGACCTCCGATCGCTTCGCCCGCGCCCTGCAACCGCGCGACTTCGAATTTCCGCGCGACCACGGTCCGCACGACGACTACCAGACCGAGTGGTGGTACTACACCGGCAACCTGTTCGACCCGTCTGGGCGACATTTTGGCTATCAGCTCACCTTCTTCCGTCGAGCGCTGATTCCGCCCGACGAGCAAGCGATCGTCGCCGACCGCGCGTCTTCCTTCGCTTTCGATCAGGTGTATTTCGCACACTTCGCCATCACCGACAGCGCAGCAAACGAGCACGTCGCCTTCGAGAAATATAGCCGCGGCGCAGCGGAGCTGGCCGGCGCACAAGCCAGTCCGTTTCGCGTCTTCGTGGAGGATTGGTCTGCGAGCAGCGCGTCGGAGGACGGCGACGCGGGGCAAGTGCGGCTCGTCGCCGCGCAGGACGGTTATGCGATCGAGCTAGGACTGATCAACAGCAAGCCGTTCGTCTTTCACGGCGATCGCGGTCTCAGCCAGAAGTCACTCAACCCAGGCAATGCCTCATACTACTACTCGATGACGCGCATGGCGACAGAGGGGCGGATCATCACGCCGCGCGGCACGTTCACGGTTCGGGGCAATAGCTGGCTCGATCGCGAATGGAGCACCAGCGCGCTGGACGATGACACCGAGGGCTGGGACTGGTTCTCGCTACAGTTCGACGACCAGCGCGAGATCATGTTCTTCAAGTTGCGCCGGAAGGGAACAGGAGACGTCAACTTCGCCAAGGGAACTTATGTGGACGCCGATGGGCGCACCGAGCTGATTCTGCGGGACGACGTACAGATCGGTGTGCTCGAACGCTGGATCAGCCCCCAAACCGGCGCTGCATATCCCGTGCGATGGCGATTGACCGCGCCGCGTTATGGTCTCGATATTGAGATCGGCGCGCGCATCCCCGACCAGGAAATGAGCCTGACACAACGCTACTGGGAAGGTGCCGTGACGTTCAAAGGCATTTCGGCCAACGGGCCGGTCAGCGGCGTCGGATACGTGGAGATGACCGGTTATTGAGAAAGCAACGGGTGACTTCGTTGCTATAATCTGCTAGGTATGTCCTTCACGGTCAACGATTTGCAAGACTTGACGCGCTTGCTGGCCACCCACCCGGAGTGGCTGAGCGAGGTGCGCCGTCTTGTGTTGACCAAGGAGCTGCTGTCACTTCCAGATATTGTGCGCGAACTTGCCGAAGCGCAGCGCCGCACCGAGGAGCGTCTAGAGCAACTTGCCGAGGCCCAACGTCGCACTGAAGAGCGCCTGGAGCAGCTCGCCATTCGTTTGGATCAGCTCGCCATCCGCGTGGATCAGCTCACCGCCCGCGTGGAGCAGCTCGCCGAGGCGCAACGTCGCACTGAGGAGCGCCTGGAGCAACTCTCCATCCGTGTGGAGCAGCTCGCTGAGGCGCAACGTCGCACTGAGGAGCGCCTGGAGCAGCTCACCGCCCGCGTGGATCAGCTCGCCGAGGCACAGCGCCGCACCGAGGAACGCCTGGATGATCTGGCGAAGACCGTGCAACGCTTGGTGAATCAGATGGCCGAAGTTCGCGGCGACGTGCTTGAGATCAAATTCCGCGACAAGGCACCATCCTTCTTCGGCCGTTGGCTGCGTCGGGTACAGGTGGTGCCGATCATCGAGATCGAAGAGCGGTTGGAGGCTGCCCTCACCGACAAAGAAGTGAGCGAACTGCTCGCCCTAGATCTGCTTGTGCGCGGCCGGCCGCGCGAAGCCAACGCCAAGGTGGACGAATTGTGGCTAGCGGTGGAAGTGTCATCGGTCATAGATGCAGGCGATGTCCAGCGAGCCGAGCGCCGCGCAGCACTGTTGCGGCAAGCCGGGCTGAAGGCAGTGCCGGTGACGGCCGGCGCACGGATCAACGCAAAAGCGCAAAAGTTAGCGGATTCGCTGCGCGTGGCCGTGATGAAGGATGGCACCGATCAGGGTTGGGAGCGGGCCTACAGCGCGGCAGTTTCGTGATGTTCGGTGGCCGGCCACGGACGCGCCGGTCACGAGTTCATCTTCCTCTGTAGCCGTGGGGATGCGTCCTGTGCCACTCCCACGCGCTGCGCACGATCTCCTCCAGGCTGGCGTATTTCGGTTCCCAGCCAAGTTCGCGTTGAATGGTCTCTGACGAAGCGATGAGCACTGCCGGGTCGCCAGGACGGCGCGGACCGACGATGGCCGGGATCGGATGACCGGTCACCCGGCGCGCCGTCTCGATCACCTCCTTCACGGTGTAGCCTTTGCCATTGCCCAAGTTGTATCTGCGTGTACCGAGTGTGTCGAGCGCTTCCATCGCCAGGATGTGCGCATGCGCCAGGTCAACCACGTGAATGTAGTCGCGCACGCATGTGCCGTCTTTGGTCGGGTAATCGTCGCCGAAGATGGTGACGTGCGGCCGCTGTCCGAGCGCCACTTGTAACACCAGCGGGATCAGGTGCGTCTCGGGATCATGATCCTCCCCGCGATCTGGCGAATCACCGCAAGCGTTGAAGTAACGCAGGCAGGCGTATTTCAGTCCATAGATGCGGTTGAACCAGTACAGCATACGTTCGATGAAGAACTTACTCTCGCCGTAGGGCGAGCCGGGGATGATGGGAAAGTTCTCGTCTATTGCATCGAACTTTTTGTCGGGTGGGAGGTCGAACAGATTGGCCGTGGACGAGAGGATGAAACGCTTGACGTCATGTGCAATCGCTTCTTCTAGCAAGTTGGCCGCGTTCACCAGGTTGTCGCGTAAGTACATCAGCGGCTTCTGCATGCTCTCGCCAACCAGCGTATACGATGCGAAATGCATGATTCCGTCAATGTCCGGGTGGGCATCGAACAGCGCTTTGACGGCTGCTTTGTCGGCCAGGTCCTCCTGCACGAACGTTGCCTTCGGATGCACAGCTTCGGCATGACCCTGATACAGGTTGTCGAACACGATTACTTCGTAGCCGGCGTTGACCAGCTCCTGCGTGGTGATGCTGCCGATGTATCCGGCCCCACCGGTGACCAAGATCTTGTTGAGTGACTTCATAGCGTGGTGGTTTGTGCGAACGATGAAGATAGAAATGTGCGCGTGGCGCGCCATCACGAGAGTCGCGCAGCAGGTGAGAAGCCGCACGCCGTTCGACGCGTTACCCAGTCATCGCTGCGTCCAGTGCTTCGCCCAAACTGCGCACCGGCATCAACTGCAGGCCATCAGGAGGATGCTCGATCTTGCGCGCAGTCTTGGGCAGGATGCAGCGCCTGAAACCAAGCTTGGCGGCCTCGTTCAGGCGCTGGCCGAGTTGGCCGACGCTGCGCACCTCGCCGCTCAAGCCCACCTCGCCTACGACGACTATGTCAGCCGGCACCGGCATGCCCTTATGAGCGCTGGCAATGGCCACCGCTGCGGCCAGGTCGGCTGCCGGCTCGTCAATCGTCAACCCGCCCACCACGTTTACGAACACGTCCTGGTCGTGCAGGCGGATGCCGACGCGCTTGCCCAACACGGCGATGAGCAAGAACAATCGGTTGTAATCGAAGCCGTTGGCCGTGCGGCGCGGCATGGGGTTCTGCGTGGCGTTGGTCAATGCCTGCACTTCCACCAGCAGCGGGCGCGTACCTTCCATCGTTACGGCCACCGTGCTGCCCGGCGCGTGCACCATGCGTTCGGCCAGGAATGCCTCGCTGGGGTTGAGGACCTCGCGCATGCCGTCGCCGGCCATTTCGAACACGCCCACCTCGCTGGTCGCCCCAAAGCGGTTCTTCATGCTGCGCAGCACACGAAAGGAATGGAAGCGGTCTCCCTCCAGTTGCAGCACGGTATCCACGATGTGCTCGAGCACTTTTGGACCGGCGATGTTGCCCTCCTTCGTCACGTGACCGACGATGAACACCGCTACGTTGCTGGCTTTAGCGATGGCTTGCAGGCGTTGCGCGCTTTCGCGAACTTGCGTCACCGTGCCGGGCGAAGATTGCAGGTTGTCCACATACATCGTCTGGATCGAGTCCACGATGCACAGCTTGGGCTTCATGTTCTCGATGGCGTGCAACACGACATCCAGGTTGGTCTCGGTGAGCAGGTACAACTCGCTATCGCCCACGCCCAACCGTTCGGCGCGCATCTTGATCTGCTGGGCGCTCTCCTCGCCGCTCACATACAGGGTCGGGCCAAGATGCCTGGCGGTGAGCACAGCGCTTTGTAACAGCAGCGTGCTCTTGCCAATGCCCGGATCACCGCCGATTAACACGAGCGAACCGGGCACGATGCCACCACCCAACACCCGGCTGAACTCGCCGATGGGCAGCGGCAAGCGTTGGAGCGCATCGGCGCGGATGTCGGCGAGTTTTTGCGGCGCAAGGCCACCGACCGCTGAGCGACGGCCCACCGCCGTCCGCTCTTCGATAACCTCTTCGACCAGCGTATTCCACTCGCCGCATTCAGGACACTTGCCTGCCCAGCGCGCATGCACGCTGCCGCAGTTGGTACACACATAGTGCGTCTTGAGCTTGGGGGCAGCTGTCTTCGGCATGACCGAAGTGTAGCACGGATGTTCTACGAGGAATCCGTCTCATCGGCGAACGCGTCCACGCGTTGTTTGTTCGATCCGGCAAGCTATACTGAGTTGGCAAGACATGACCACCCTCACCTATGCTCATGATGCATTCAGCGGTTGGATCGGCGTCGCTCGTCGCGACATCACGCCACCCATCGGTATCTACAACCGCAACTGGGGCGCCGCGACCGGCGATGTGGCCATCGGGATCCACCGACCGCTCACCCTGACGGCGCTGGCGCTCAAACGCGCTGCCGACGATGCTCAACCGCTGGTGTTAATCTCGGCCGACCTGGGTTGGTGGCGCACCCGCGAGGACGAATGGCAGATGCGCAGCGCCATCCTGGACGCCATCGGTGCCGATGAGAGCCGCGTGTTGCTGCACCTTACCCACACCCACGCCGGCCCAAGCATCTGCCGCGAAGATGCTGACCGCCCCGGCGGTCACCTCGTCGAGCCATATCTCGACCATGTCAAAGCGATGGGCATCGCCGCTGCGCGCGAGGCCATGCAAAGCGCTGCGCCCGCCGTGCTCGAATGGGTTTACGGCAAATGCACTCTCGCGCACAACCGCGACCTGCCTGACCCCCAGGCCCCTCGCATCGTCTGCGGTTTCAACCCCGCCCGGCCCGCTGATGACACGCTGCTGGTCGGGCGCGCCACGGCCGCCGACGGTCGCATCATCGCCACACTGGTCAATTACGCCATGCATCCGGTTACACTGGCTTGGCAGAACGAACTGATCTCGCCGGACTTCGTCGGTGGATTGCGCGACGTGGTTGAAGGCAATACCGACGGCGCACCTTGTCTGTTCCTGCAAGGGGCATCAGGGGAGCTGGCCCCAGCAGAGGAATACACCGGCGACACAGCCATTGCCGATAAAAACGGACGCGCCCTGGGGTTCGCTGCGCTCTCGACCCTGGAGGGCATGTTGCCCGCAGGCAAGCGGTTGCACTATGTCGGCACCGTCGAATCTGGCGCGCCGCTGGCGACCTGGACGACGGAAGACGTGGTCGCCTCGAACTATTTGTCTGCCGGACAGTTCGCGAGCGAAATTCCGCTGAAGGCCGGCCTGCCTTCCCTGGCCGAGATCGAAGCGCAGTTAGCAACGAGCAATGAGACTTTCATGATCGAGCGTCTGCGCCGGCGGAGGCAACTGCGCCGTGCGGTGGGCGATGGGGTCAGCACGCACATGGCGTTCTGGGTATGGCGCATAGGTGACGCGCTACTGGTTGCCCATCCTAACGAGGCGTACTCGCACTTGCAGATCGAGCTGCGCCGTCGCTTTCCCGGCCGGGCGATCGCCGTGCTCAACGTCACCAACGGTAGCTACGCCTATCTGCCTCCCCGCGAGATATACGGACTGGATCAATATCAGGTATGGCAAACGCCCTTCGCAGCCGGCTGCCTGGAGCAGACGATCGAGGCATGCGCGCGCGCCATCTCCGAGGTGATAGGCCGGTAATGTTCACAAGTCATGCACGGTTTCGCCGTTCCGCACGTGCCTCCTGCACATCCCATATTCCACGCCGGCCCAGGTGCGCGGAGCAGTGCTGATGTCCTGAGGCGAGCAAGTTTGAGATAATCGGGCTAGCGCCGATTCGCGCCGCACGGGTCGTGCACCAATGAGTCCTTTCTTGTCTGTGGTGATCCCAGCATACAACGAAGCCGCCAACATCCAATCGGGATCGCTGAACTCCGTGGCCGGTTATCTCTCCGTCCAGCCTTACGATTACGAAGTCATCGTGGTTGACGATGGCAGCACCGACGAGACGGCTGCCCTCGCCGAGGTGTTCGCCGCTGGACAACGCGGCTTTCGCGTCATCCGCAACCCACATCGCGGCAAGGCATTTACCGTGGCCACCGGCCTGCGCGCCGCCGGCGGCGACATCGTGCTGTTCACCGATATGGATCAGGCCACACCCATTCACGAGACAGCCAAACTGTTGCCATGGTACGAGCACGGCTACGACGTGGTGATCGGTTCGCGGGGCACCTACCGGCGCAATGCTCCGTTGTGGCGCAAGTTCATGTCGCGCGGCCAGATTTTGCTGCGCAATCTCATCCTCGGCTTCAAAGACATTACCGACACGCAGTGTGGGTTCAAGTCCTTTCGCGGCAGCGTCATCCGCCCCATTCTCGATCACCTCTACCTGTACGACCTTTCGAAGCCAGCCGACGTGCAGGGGGCAACCGTTACCGCCGGCTTCGACGTGGAGGTGCTCTTCGTAGCGCAACGATTGGGCTACCGCGTCAAAGAGGTAGCGGTGGAATGGGACTATCGGCATTCGCGACGTGTGAACCTGCTCAAGGACAGCCTGCGGGGCGTGCGCGAGTTGATCGAAATTCGAGCAGCCGATCTCAAAGGCGCATATCTAAAGCATGGACATCCTCGGCCTGGGCGCAACGGCGGTTGATCATCTGATCTATGTGCCGGCATATCCGCCGCCGAACGTGAAGGCGTTTGTGCTGCGTAGCGAGCGACAATGCGGTGGCCTGACGGCCACTGCGCTGGTGGCGGCGTCGCGGCTGGGTGCGCGCTGCGCCTACGCCGGCATGCTCGGCCAGGACGACGCTTCGCGTTTCGTCGTCGAAACGCTGCGGCGCGAGGGGATTGACCTCGACCACCTGCTCACGCTCGACGACGCCGGGCCGATTCTCTCTATCATCATCGTGGGCACCGACCGCGGCACGCGCAACATCTTCCCCGACCACCCGTCGTTGTGTGGGGCCCATCCCGAATGGCCGCCAGCCGACACCATCCGACGGGCTCGCGTGTTGTTCGTGGACCATGTCGGCATCCCAGGCATGATTCGCGCAGCGCGCATCGCGCGCCAGGCTGGCATCCCGGTCGTCTCCGACGTGGAACGCGACCTGCCCGGCTGCAACGAACTATTGTCGCTGGTAGATCATGCGGTGATGAGCTGGGAGTTTGCCGGCGCACTCACCGGCGCAGCGACGCCCGATGAAGCCGTGCGTCGGCTATGGATGCCTGACCGCGCGTTGGTGGCCGTGACGTGCGGCGAGGCCGGCTGCTATTTCAGCGAGGATGGCCGGCGCGTGCAACACCAGCCTGCCTTTCGCGTGGACGTGGTAGATACAACCGGCTGTGGGGATGTCTTCCACGGCGCATACTGCGCGGCGTTGGCGAAGGGCATGTCGGCAAGCGAGCGCATTCGCTTCGCCTCGGCCGCCGCCGCGTTGAAGGCAACCCAACGCGGCGGACAGGCCGGCGCACCAACGCTCGCACAGGCTCTGGCGTTCCTGCAAGCACAAGCCTGAAAAGGGCCGGCGCGGCGGGTATGGCTGCAGACGGTGGAACCCATGTGCAACGGCGTCAAGACCCGGCCGGGCGCGCGGCCATCTCCATCAACCTCAGCGCATGCTCGCGCAGAAGGGCGAGGCATTCATCACCAAGCTGGCTATAGCCCAACGACACCGCCCGATCGCATTCCATTTACCCCGGAAAGGCGCAGCCGAGCGGTCGCATTTGCCCGCACCCAGCAGAAGCGCTATGCTGGGTGCACTATGACATCCCCCTGGTTCGATCACGACGGGAAACTCGTGCGGCGGCCGTTGGGCGCAACTGGCCTGATGGTGACGCCGATTTGCATCGGCTGCGCTCCACTCGGCAACATGCCGGAGACCTTTGCCTATGAAGTGGCAGAGGAGCAGGCACTGGCCACGGTGCGCGCTGCTTTCAACAGCCCCATCAACTTCCTCGACACCGCTTACTCCTACGGCGATGGCGAGAGCGAACGCCGCATCGGGCTAGTGCTGAGGGAAGTCGGCGGACGTGTGCCGGACGGCTACGTTCTGGCCACCAAGGCCGACCGCCATCTACAAACCGGCGAGTTCAGCGGTGCGCAAATGCGCCGATCGGTGGAACGCAGCTTGCGGCTGCTCGGCCTCGACAAGCTCCAGCTCGTCCATCTGCACGATCCGGAGCACACCACGTTCGAGAACGTGATGTCGCCCGGCGGGCCGTTGGAGGTCCTCCAGCAAATGCAGCGCGAAGGGTTGATTGAGCACCTTGGCGTGGCTGGCGGGCCGATCGAGATGGAAATCCAATACGTCGCCACCGGCGCATTCAGCGTAGTGATCACCCACAACCGCTATACGCTGCTCAATCGCGTGGCCGAGCCGTTGATCGCGTTCGCCCACCAACGCGGCGTGGCCGTGTTGAATGCTGCACCTTACGGCAGCGGCATCCTGGCCAAAGGCCCCAGCGCCTATCCGCGCTATGCCTACAGCGAAGCTGATGCCGACTTGGTGAAGCGTGCCCGACAGATGGAAGCGGCCTGCGCGCGCCATGGCGTGCCGCTGGCTGCTGCGGCGCTGCAATTCTCGCTGCGTGACCCGCGCATCACGTCCACCATCATCGGCATGAGCAAACCGGAGCGCATTCAGCAAACGCTGGAGCTGGCCGCAGTGCCGATCCCGGATGAGCTATGGCCGGAGCTGGACGCATTGGCCGCCCCGCCCCGCGAGCTATAAGCTCAGCCCAGCCGTCCGAACTCTTTCTCCAGTTGTTTCAGGCCGACGTGGATCATGGTCGGCCGGCCATGTGGGCAGGTGCGCGGCGATTCACACGCTTCCAGGTCGCGCACCAACGCCTGCATCTCGGCCAACGACAACACTCGTCCGGCTTTGATGGCCATGCGTTTGCACACCCGCCGCAACACGCGCGCTTCCAGGTCTTTACGCAAGGCCGGGTCGCCCATCTCCAGATCGGCTACGATCTCGCGCAGAGCGTTTGCGATGTCGTCCTGGATCATCATAGCCGGCACGCTGCGCACCAGAAAGGTGTTGTTCCCAAACAGTTCGATGTCGAAGCTGAGGTCGCGCAAAAGATCGAGCTGACCGGCGAGCAGATAGGCGCTATCGGCCGGAATGGTGACCGGCACCGGGTCGAGCAACGCCTGCGACGGCAGCGTGCCGAGTTCGTGCTGGGCCAGGACGCGTTCCCACAACACGCGCTCATGGGCGGCATGTTGATCTATCAGATACAACCCCTCCGGCCCTTCGGCCAGGATGTAGGTCTGCGCAAGCTGACCGAGGATGCGCAGCGCCGGCAACTGCCGACTGCCCGATCCCGGCCCGTTGCTCTCGGCCCTCCACTCCTCTCTCTCCTTCGGTCCGTCCTGCTCTCCTCCGCTCCCGCTCTCCTGCTCCCCCCATCCTCCGCTCTGCCGCGCAATGCCCACACGCTCCCAGCGCTCGCTACCGCTCAGCGGAGGTTGCGCGGCCTGTCCCATGGCATCCTCGCCCTTTGGCTGCGGCAGCCGACCCTGGACCGACGGCGGCTCCGGCAGCCGACCCAGCACCGAGGGCGGCTCCGGCCGGGCGAGGTGGTCGAGCAAGGCGCGGCGCACGGCGCGCTGCACAGCGCTGAACACCGCGTCGGGGTCGCGGAAGCGCACCTCGGCTTTGGCCGGATGCACGTTCACGTCCACCTCAGCCGGCGGCACGCGCACCATGATTACCGCTATCGGATAACGGCCGGTCATCAGCAAAGTATGGTACGCCTGTATTACAGCGTAGCCGAGCTTGACATCTTGCACCGGCCGGCCGTTCACGAAGAGCAGAATTCTGCTGCGGTTGGCGTGGTCGAGCGTGGGCAAGGCGGCGTAGCCATGTGTAGAGATTGGAAGATCCGAGGCCGAATCCAATGCCCCATCGCTCCTCGATCTCGAATTGCCGACCTCCACCATCTGGGCTACAGCATCCGCGCCATAGACTTCCACCAACACATCGCGCAGGTGGCCGGTGCCGAGCGACTGGAAGCTCTGCCGGCCATCATGCGCCAGCGTGAAGCGGACGTGCGGATAAGCCAGCGCGTAGCGCGTGACAATGCCATCAATGTGACCACGCTCCGTCTGCGTGGATTTGAGGAACTTCAAGCGCGCCGGCACGCGGGCGAACAGGTGTTCAACCGTCATCGTCGTGCCGGGCGCACGGCCGATGTGCTCCTCGACGATCAGGCGCCCGCCGTCGAATCGCAGCAGCGTGCCACGGGTTTCATCGGCGTGGCGGGTGATGCAGGTGACCTGGCTGACGGCGGCGATGCTGGCCAGGGCCTCGCCGCGGAAGCCGAGCGTGTGAATTTCGGCCAGCTCCTCGGCGCTGCTGAGCTTGCTGGTGGCATGGTGGGCAAATGCCAGCGCCACCTCGGCAGAAGGTATGCCGCAGCCGTTATCGGTGACGCGGATCAGGCGTTTGCCACCCTCGACGCATTCGATGCGGATGTCGGTGGCGCCGGCGTCAATGGCATTCTCAACCAGTTCCTTCACCACCGACGCCGGACGCTCCACTACCTCGCCGGCGGCGATGCGAATGACCAGCTCATCGGGCAAGACACGAATGGCCATGGTTAGAACGCGCAGGCCACAGACGGCCCCTCACACCGGGCATTGTAACCACTCACGATCCGGCAACCGGCCGGCGCAAGTCCTGCACCTCCAGTTGCAGGCGCCTCTCCCCGCTCCACTCGTTGATGCTGAGTTGACAGGCCAGATCCACCGACGCGCCGATGGCCAGCTCGCCGATGCGATCACCCATGCGCCAGGCGATCACATCCCACGTCACGCGCCGCGCGTCGGCCACGCGAAGCTGAAGGTGGGGTGGCTCGTTCTCGCCCTCGGCCCGGCCCACCCGCCGCGCGCCGGTCACGACTGCGTTGCGCACCACGAACGTCGGCCTGGGGTTGCCCTGGCCATGCGGCTCCAGACGTTGCAGTTCGGTGATCGCGCGCTCGTCCACCTGATCCAGGGCGATTTCGGCGTCGGCACGGATGAGGCGTTGCCAGCCACCGGCCGGCCGCCATTGTTCGACGATCGCACCCAGCCGCTCGCGCAGCGCATCCAGCGCATCGGCGCGCGCGGTAAAACCCGCCGCAGCTTCGTGGCCGCCGTGTTTGAGGAGCAGGTGCCGACATTCGTCCAGGGCGCGGGTGATGTCGAATCCATTCACGCTGCGGCAAGAGCCGCGCGCCTCGTCGCCGCCGACGCCGACGATGACGGCAGGCCGATGATACTTCTCGACCAGGCGCGCCGCCGCCAGGCCGATCACCCCGACGTTGTAATCGGGCGACGCAGCAAACAACAAGGAGGGCACATTCTCGCCGGAGGCGCTGCGGATTTGAGCTTCCATGGCCTGGCGTTCTGCGTGGGTGGCAACGGTAGCCGTCACGCTCTGGCGCTCGCTGTTCTGCCGGTCGAGGTACCGGGCCAGCTCGGCAGCTCGCGCCGGGTCTTCGCACATCAGCAGGTCGTAGGCCGCCCGCGCGCTCTCCAGGCGGCCGGCTGCGTTCAGGCGCGGCCCAAGCGCGAAGCCGATTCGCATCGCGTCCACCGATCCAACCTTGAGGCCGGATGCCTGGATGAGCGCCTGCAGGCCGAGGCGAGGCTTGTCGTTGAGCCGGACCAGGCCGGCCCGAACCAGCGCGCGATTCTCCCCCACCAGCGGCACGACATCGGCCACCGTGCCGATGGCGACCAGATCGAGCAGCGAGGCCTCAGTCACCTCGCCTCGCGCCATGCCCGCGGCGCGCGCCGTGCGCAGCAGACACTGCGCCAGCCGGAAGGCCACGCCCACGCCGGCCAGGTGCCTGAAGCCATACGCGCAATCGGGGCGCTTGGGATCAACCACCGCGCAGGCATCCGGGATGGCGTCGCCTTCAAGCTCGTGATGATCGGTGACGATGAGATCCATGCCGATCCGGTGCGCATGCTGCGCCTCGCGGTGTGCGCGCGCGCCGCAATCCACCGTGACGACCAGGCTCACGCCCTGTGCTTTGAGCCTGTCGAGCGCCTGCACGTTGAGGCCGTAGCCCTCCTCAAAGCGATCGGGGATGTAAATCTGCACCTGCGCGCCGAGCGCGGCCAGCGTGCGGACGAGCAGCGCGCCGGCCGTCACGCCGTCGCAATCGTAGTCGGCATAGACGGCGATGGACTCGCCACGCCCGATCGCCGTCAGGATACGCTCGACGGCGCGTGCAGCGTCGCCAAGCGCGAACGGCTCGGCGGGCGTCGTCGCGCCGTTGAGAAAGGCGCGCGCTTCGTCAGGATCCGTCCAGCCGCGCGCATAGAGCACCTGCGCGGTTAGCGGATGCAAATCGTGCAGCGCGGCGATATAGGCCTCCGGCGCACGCGGGGCAATCCTCCATTCAGCCATCGCGATAGCCCAACATAGTAGCGATGGGATTTACAATGCGCAAGCCGACTTGCACATGCCGGTTTGGGTCTATCTCCTCCTCGGAACGATCGCGGCCGCGCTGATCGGCCTGGTGTTGTATTGGCAACTGGTCGTCGCGGAGGGCGCGTATCTGGGCACGCGCGTCGTGGCGTGGCTATACGATCGGTTCGCTCCGCACTACGACCGGGTGAAGCAATACGACAAAATGAGCGACGCGATCATGCTGGCTGCGCCGATCCTGCGCCATCTGGCAGCGTCCCTGGCCGGCCGCGCCGCTACGGCGGTGGTGTTGGACGTGGGCACGGGCACCGGCCGGCTGCCCGATGCGTTGCTCGCCCAACGGCGCTTTCGCGGTCGCATCATCGCGCTCGATGCCTCGGGAGGCATGCTCGACCTGGCCAGAGCCAAGCTCGCCTCATACGCCGGCCGCGTCACTTTTCTGCAGCACGACGCGCAGCGATTGCCGTTCGACCCGCACACCTTCGACGCCGTCACCTGCCTGGAAGCGTTGGAGTTCATGCGCGATTGGCGCGGTGCAGTCCGCGAGATGCTGCGCGTGCTGAAGCCCGGAGGCTTGCTGATGGTCAGCAATCGCATCGGCCCCGATGCCTGGAAGCTGCCCGGCCGCGCGCTGCCCACCGAAGCGTTCGCGGATTGGCTGCGCGAGTTGGGTTTGCGAGACGTGCAGTACCATCCGTGGCTGGTGGACTACGACCTGGTAACCGGCGTCAAGCAAGCAACCATCGTGGCTGCTCAGGCTCCTGCGCCCGGATGCAGCCGACAGGAAAAAACGAAACATGCTTAATCAAGTGCTCGACTATGCGCGCACCCAGCGCGACCGCTATCTACAAGACCTGCTGGAGTATCTCGCCATTCCCAGCGTGAGCGCCCAACCTGAACACGCGCGCGACGTGAAGATGGCTGCTCTGTGGCTGTCGGAACATCTGCGCGACGCCGGCCTGCGCGCCGAAGTAATGGCAACCGATGGCCATCCGGTCGTTTATGCCGAGTGGTCGGGCCACGACCACCACCGCCCTACGGTGCTGATCTATGGCCATTACGATGTGCAGCCGGCCGAGCCGTTCGAACTATGGCAAAGCCATCCCTTCCAGCCAGGGATTCGCGACGGCTACATCTACGCGCGCGGGGCGGACGACAACAAAGGCCAGCACCTGGCGCATGTGAAGGCCGTCGCGTCGTATCTGCGCTGCGAGGGCACGTTGCCGGTCAACGTCAAGTTTTTGATCGAAGGCGAGGAAGAGATTGGCAGCCCCAACCTGGGCAAGTTCATCGCGGCTCACCACGATCTGCTGAGCTGCGACTGCGTGATGATCAGCGACGGTGCGTTGTTCACCCTGACCCAGCCGGCGCTGACGTATGGCCTACGCGGGTTAGCAGGTTTTGAGGTGCAGGTGCGTTGTCTGGACCGCGACGTGCACTCCGGCCATTACGGCGGCAACGTGCAAAACCCGGCCTTCGCCCTGGCGCACATCCTGGCCTCGCTCAAAGACGCACATGGCCGCGTGACCGTGCCCGGCTTCTACGACGACGTGCGCCCGCTGAGCGAAGAAGAGCGCCGGGCCATCGCGCGCGTCCCCTACGGCGAAGCAGACGTGATGCGCGAGACCGGCGCGCTGCAGGCCTTTGGCGACCCGGCATTCACCGTCAACGAACGCAAAGGCGCGCGTCCAACGCTGGAGGTCAACGGCATGTGGAGCGGCTACACCGGCCCCGGCAGCAAGACGATCAT
Organism: Anaerolineae bacterium; assembly: GCA_023511655.1. Lineage (GTDB taxonomy): Bacteria > Chloroflexota > Anaerolineae > J036 > Brachytrichaceae > JAAFGM01. The sequence continues at coordinate 8,225 of JAIMBB010000014.1, read as the reverse complement.
CCCGGCCACCGCCCATGCCAAGATCACCTGCCGTTTGGTGCCGCATCAGCAGCCGGAGAAGGTAATCCGATTGGTGGAGGAAGCCATGCGCGCCGCGACGCCGGCCGGAGCAACGATCACATTCAGCGAGGAGCGAGGCACGCCGGCGTCGCTGGTCGAGCTGGACGCTGCCGAGGTTCAGGCCGCCGTCCGTGCTGCCCAGGCCACCTATGGCAACCCACCGTTCTACGTGCTGGAGGGCGGCTCCATCCCGGTCGTGCACGAGTTCCAGACCCAACTGGGCAAGCCGATCGCCTTGCTCGGCTTCGGCCTGCCGGACGACAACATCCACTCGCCGGACGAGCGATTCGCCGTAGCGTGCTACGAAAAGGGGATCGAAGCGAGCGTCCGCTTCCTGGCGGAGCTGTGAAGCCGCCGGCGCACGCTCAGCCGGCGCACGCTCAGCTTTGCAGGCCCGGCTGCGTGGCCGCCGGATTGGTGATCGGTGGCTCGGGCGTCGGCGTGCTCATCGCCGCGCCGAGGCCCATCGCCCGCTTTTGCTCCGCCACCTGCTCCTTGGCTACGTGGCAGGCCACCAGGTGGCCGGGCTTCAGTTCCTCCAGCGGCGGCTCGACCGACTTGCAAATGTCCACAGCGAACGGACAGCGGGTGTGAAAGCGACAGCCGCTCGGTGGGTTGACCGGCGAGGGCACGTCGCCCTGCAGGATCATCCGCTCGCGTTTGACCGTCGGATCGGGGATGGGAATAGCCGACAGCAACGCTTTGGTGTAGGGATGGAGCGGATCGCGGAAGAGCGTATCGCGGTCGGTCAGCTCGACCATTTTGCCGAGGTACATCACGCCGACGCGGTCGCTGATGTGCTCCACCACGCTCAGGTTGTGCGCGATGAAGAGATAGGTCAAGCCGAACTCGGCCTGCAGGTCCTTGAGGATGTTCAGCACCTGGGACTGGATGGAGACGTCCAGCGCCGAGACCGGCTCGTCGCACACGATGAACTTGGGGCGCAAGGCCAGGGCGCGGGCGATGCCGATGCGCTGGCGTTGGCCACCGGAGAACTCATGGGGGTAACGGCGAGCGTGATAATCCTCCAGGCCGACCTTGCGCAGCATCTCAATCACGATCTCGTTGCGCTTCTTGGCATCGCGCATGCCGTGCACCAGCAGCCCCTCGCCCACGCTCTCGCCCACCGGCATACGCGGGTCGAGCGACGAGTAGGGGTCCTGGAAGATGATCTGCATGTCCCGGCGTAGGGCTTTGAGTTGACCGCCGTTCAGCTTGAACACATCTTGCCCTTCGAAGATCACCGAGCCGCCGGTCGCTGGCGTCAGGCGCAGGATGGTACGGCCAACCGTGGTCTTGCCGCAGCCGGATTCGCCCACCAGACCCAGCGTCTCCCCTTTCTTCACCGTGAACGACACGCCATCCACGGCTTTGACCTGGGCGACCGTGCGCTGGAGGATGCCGCCTTTGATGGGAAAGTATTTCCGCAAATCTTTGACCTCGAGCAGGTCTTCCGTCTTGTTCCCGTTCGTGCTCATGGTTAGCAATCGGTAATTGGCAATCGGTAAATTGGTTTGGCAATTGGCAACCGGCAGTTATGCTTGCAAGTCACCGGTCACCAATCAGTTCCATTTACAACCACAAATTCAGTCGTACAACCACGTGCGCACCCAGTGGCCGGGTTTCACTTCGCGCAGCGGCGGCAGCTCGGCTTTGCAACGCTCGCGCGCGGGGCCATCGCATTTCTGGCAGCGCGGTTCGAACCGGCAGCCGGGCGGCGGGTTGAGCAGGTTTGGCACCGTGCCGGGGATCACGTCGAGACGATCGCGCACCAGGCCGAGGATCGGGATCGAGCCGATCAGGCCTTGGGTATAGGGATGCAGCGGGTTGGCGAACAGTTCGCGCACATCGGCCTGCTCGACGACCTGGCCAGCATACATCACGACCACCCGATCGCACATCTCGGCCACCACGCCCAGGTCGTGCGTGATCAGCATGATCGAGGTGCCGGTCTTCTCCTTCAGGTCGCGCATCAGATCGAGGATTTGCGCCTGAATGGTCACGTCGAGCGCCGTAGTTGGCTCGTCGGCGATCAGCAGCTCCGGTGCACAAGCCAGCGCCATGGCGATCATCACGCGCTGGGCCTGGCCGCCGGAAATCTCATGGGGGTAAGCGTGCGCGCGCTTGGCCGGCTCGGGGATGCCAACCATGCGCAGCAACTCGATCGCGCGCTTCCAGCCGGCTTCGCGGCCCAGGTCCTGATGGATGTTCAACACTTCCGCTACCTGGTCGCCGATCTTGAAGACCGGGTTCAGACAGGAAGTGGGTTGCTGGAAGATCATCGAGATGCGGTTGCCGCGGATCTTGGTCATCTCGCGCTCGGGCAATTCCAACAGGTTCACGCCGTCGAAGATGATCTTCCCCTCCACGATCTTGCCTGGCTGGCTGATCAGCCGCATGATGGAGAGCGAAGTGACGCTCTTGCCACAGCCGGATTCTCCGACGATGCCAAGCGTCTCGCCGCGACGGACGTAGAGATCCACGCCGTCCACGGCTTTCACCACACCGTCTTCGGTATAGAAATAGGTCTTCAGGCCCTGGATGTCGAGCATCAGGTCGTTCAATTGGCCGTTGCCCGCGCCGACCGGGGTCGCCTTTGTGCCGACCATAGCGTTCACGCTCATACTAAATGTATCCTCTCCTCGTTTTTGTATTTCTATGCGTTCGATCCGATTCCATCAAGCCGCCGGCGAAGCGCCGCCGGCAGCGCGCCAGATGTCATCCACGTTCACCTGAAAGCCCGCGAGCAGGGCCGATTCGGCCGTCGCGCCGCTTCCGTATTCGCCGTGGACGCGATACGACTTGCCCGATAGTTTAAGCACAGTCACGGTTTTTGCCTGCGGATCCACGATCCAATATTCGGGGATGCCGGCCTGGGCGTATTCGCGACGTTTGATATCCCAGTCATGTTTGCGATGGTCCGGACAGGTCGGGCTGCTCACAATACTCCTCGCGCGAGCGGCCGGCGTGCTCGGGCAGCAATACGAGCACATCGGGTTCACGGAACTTGACGGCCCATAGCCTAACCGGATGGGGCGCAATCATCACGATCGCGCCTGGAAAGGCGCGCAGCAGAAATGCCTCGAGTAATTTTGCAAAAAAGAACACCAGAAGTTGATGCGACCGCGACGGCGTCGGCAGGACCTCGACATGACCGTTGTCGAACTCAACCAGGCGTCCGACATCCAGCGCCAGGTATTCATCCTCCGACCAGGCGCCTTGGGCCGGAAAGAGCAGGGCAATGTCCCATGTCGGCTCGCCGGGTGTGGAAGTGTGATCGTGATTCGTCCTGGTCATCTCTGTCGCAACCGATGCTACATCTTCAACCTGGGGTCGAGCGCATCGCGCAGGCCGTCGCCGATGAAGTTGAAGGCCAGCGAGCACAGCACCACCGGGATGCCAGGAATCAGCGGCGCCCACGGATGCGTCAACATGAATTGCGTCGAGAAGTTGAGCATGTTGCCCCACGTCGGCGTTGGATCGGTGATGCCGAGGCCCAGGAAGCTCAGCGCGACTTCAGCCGTCAGGCCATCGGCCAGCGCCAGCGTGTAAGCCACGATCAAGGGCGGAAAGGCATTCGGCACCACGTGCCGCAGGATGATCCACCAGTTGTTAGCACCCAGTGAGCGGGCCGACTCGATGAAGTCGCGCTCGCGCACCGAGAGCACCATGCCGCGCATCAGGCGCGCCGCGCCCGTCCAGCCGAACAAGGTGATCACGAAGATCACCACCAGCACGCTGCGCGATTCCTTCTGTGGATCAATCAGCATGATGGCGCTGACGAAGTTGACCAGGAAGTCGGGGAACGGCAGCAGCTTGGGATCCTGGTTCAAGACGGAAGCCAGGATGAGCAGGATCGGGAAAGTGGGGATCGCCGACATGAACTCCAGGATGCGCATGAGAGCGGCGTCTATGACGCCGCGGTAGTAGCCGGCCAGCGCGCCGACAGCCATGCCGACCAGCGTGCTGAGCGTCGCCACGATTACCGCTACGCTGAGGGTGATGCGCGCGGCGTAGAGCAGGCGGGTGAACGTATCGCGGCCGACGTGGTCGGTGCCGAGCACATGAATCTTGCCGGGCTCGGCAGAGGGCGTCATTGGCAGCGAGAAGCGCAGGGTGGGATTCACAGCGTCTCGCGGAAACGGCGCGATCAGCGGCGTGATGAGCGATGCAATAAAGATCGCGACGATCACGGTAAGCGAGACGATCGCCAGCCGATGTCGGCGAAAACGACGCAGGACGATAGTCCACTGCCCTTCTGGCTTGGCCAGGACGACCGGCTTTCCGACGGCAGTGTCTACGCTGGCGGTTGCGGTTGCCATTCTCTATTCGCCTCCCATGCCTGCTCGCTACGACAAGCGGATGCGCGGATCCACCACCGTATATAGCACGTCGGAGAGCAGATAACCGATCAGCACCAGGAAAGTCGAGATCAGAATGAAGCCGATGGCGACGTTGTAATCGCCGGCGGTAAGCGAAGCGACGAACAGGCGTCCCATACCCGGATAGTTGAACACGCTCTCGGTGATGATGGCTCCGCCGAACAGCGCTGGCAATACGCCGGCCAGCAACGTCACGAATGGAATGAGCGCATTGCGCATGGCATGTTTGACGATCACTACGCGCTCAATTAACCCTTTGGCACGCGCCGTGCGCACGTAATCCTGGCGCAGCACCTCCAGCATAGACGAGCGGATGAAGCGGCTCCACTGAGCCAGGTTGAAGATGGTCAATATCATCACCGGCAGCACCAGATGCCACAGCCGATCAAAAAACGACCCGGCCTTTACCATGCCAAACACAGGGATGAACGTGTCGCGCGGCGACTCGGCAGTGCCAGCCGGCAAATACGGCAGCCCTGCTTCTTTGAACAGGATGGCGAAAATCAGGATGCCCATGATGCCCATGAACAACGTGGGCATGCCGGAGCCGATGAAGGCCAGCGTGGTGACGGTGTAGTCGAAGCGCGAATACTGCTTGACGGCCGAGATGATGCCGATCGGCACGGCGATCATGATGGACAGGAAGGTGGAAATGCCCATCAGCAGCAGCGTGTTCACGATGCGGCTCTCGAACAGGCGCATCACCGGTTGTTCGCGCAGGATCTGGGTGGATCGGCCAAAATCGAGCATCAAGATGCCATTGCTGACTGGGCGCCCTTCCAGATCCTTCAGGAAGACCGGCTTCTCACAGTCCACCTCGACCACGCGGCCGTCTGGATAGACAAGCTGCGCTCGTCCCTCTTTCAGGCATCCGATCTGCAGGTCGCTGAAGAACTTCTGCCCGCCGATCTCGATCGGCCCGCGCGGATGCCCCATCAGCCAGCGCATGAAGCGAGGAATCAAGAAGATGTCCAGGTCATAGCGCTTCATCGTTCGTTCGATCAGGTCGGGGTCTTTGCGCATGGTGGTGCTCTGCAAAGCGTATACCTCCTGCAAAGGCCCACCCGGCGCGATGCTCAACAGGACGAACGATACGAAGGCGACGATGAACGCCATCACCACGATCACGAACAATCTTCGAATCAGATAAGTCGTCAAACGATCCTCCCTGAATCAGCCTCGACAGCCAGGCAATATACATTCCGAATGCGCAATGCGTGTTGCATGTTACGTATTGTTAGTGCTTCAACATTAGAAGTTATCGGAATTAAGAATTTGGCATGCTGAGCCTGAGCATCCTGAGCTTGTTGAAGGGTCGAAGGTCGGAGCGTGTCAAATTTGTCGCCAAAAGCGCATCCTTCGACAGGCTCAGGTTGCTTTCAGTCCTTCGACATCAGCCGCGCGCACATGTTAAGCAACCGCAAGGCGCCTTCGACGGGCTCAGGATGCTTTCAGTCCTTCGACAGGCTCAGGATGCTTTCGGCGCTATTTCCAATAGCACGCATTATAGAAAATCGAGTAGCCCCGAAGTTATGGGGCTACTCCTCGCGTCCGAAACTCACACCGTGAAGAGGCGATCTTCCGCTCCGGACGCCAGGGAGTGCGCAGCTTCGCCGGCGTCCTCCATTGGCGTCCGGAAGGGAGCGCTTCCGACGGTGATTAGCGGGTGTTCAGGTTGAAGTCGGCGTGCTCCCAGGTGGGGCTGGCGATCGGCTCGGCGTTGATCTTGCCGGCCTGGGCTTCCTTGATCACCGTCTCAAGCTCCTGGCCTGCGCCGATCACCTCCTTACCGACGATGTCTACCGTGCCCTGCAGCAGGGCGGCCACTGCGCCGGCCGGGTTGGCATCGAAAATCTGGATGACGATCTCCTTGGCCTTCGGCTCACCCAGGTAGAAGTTCGGGTTGGCTTTCAGCACGATCTTCGAGCCTTTCTCCCAGGTGTCCACCACGAACGGGCCCGTGCCCAGCGGCTTATCGGTCAGCTCCGGCAGATTCTTGAAGTCCTTCGGCGCTACCTCGGCCAGCGTCTTGCCCTTGTACTCGCCGTCGGTCTCGATCACGCGATGGGACGGATAGTAGCCGAAGGGCGGCAGGTAGTAAGTGGGTGGCGTGTAGCCAGGCACGCCGGTCCAGGTGTAGCCCAGGCCGTCAGCCAGCACCTCGTGCTTGGCGGTGCGGTCACAGACGAAGAACGTCGTCGCGCCCGACTCGCGATCGCAAGCCACCTTGTAACCCAGCGCGAAGTCCTCATTCTTCAGGTCCTCGCCGTCGCTCCACTTGCGCGGCTTGAACTTGAAGGTCACCGACAGTTGCGGCACCTTGACGCCGGCCGCCAGATCCACCTCTTCGCCGTCGGCATTCTTGACCTTCAGCGTCAGTTCTTTGCCCTCAGCGTCGAGCAGCTTGCCGTCCTTGAACGTGCCGACGTCGCCATCAGCATTGACCAAGACGTCGCCGTCCTTGATCTCCACCTCGGTCAGCGCCGCGCCGCCGTTCTCCAGGCGCGGGAAGTCATCGCCCTCCAGGCCGACGTTCTGATAGCCATAGCTGTACTGCGTGACGTCCACACCGAAGACGAGCTGGCCGACGATCACCGCCACGGCAGCACTCTCCTGCAGCAGGAAGAGCGAGGCCGGCTCCTGGCCGAGCGCAGCGACGATAGTGTCGCGGCCGGGCAGCTCGAACTCGTGAGAATTGGCCGACCAGTATTCGGTCGCATCCGGTCGCAAGCCCTTCAGGTCCTTGTTATAGGCCGTGGCTTCCAACCGCTGGAAGAGCGGCAGCGAGACCATGTCCTTGCTGAACTCTTCCTGGACGATCACATAGTTCTTCTGGCGTTCTTCCAGGTTGAGCGTGTTGTTGGCCCGCTTGATGGCGTTGCTGGCCCGCTCGTTGCACCAGCCCATATAGTTCTGGCCGTTCCAGTTGTTGGCCGGGGTTGGAATCTGGTCACAGGCATACAGCGTCTGGCCGGGCGGGTCGGTCTCGCCCACCCAGGCGAAAGCACCGATGTCGAAGTCGCGCCGGCGCAGGCCGGAGTTGCCGCCGAACCAGATCGAGCCGGGAATGTAGGACGGCAGGAGCTGGATGCCGCACTGCTGCAACTGGCTCACCCACACCGCGCCCCAGGTCTGGCGGAAGGGCGCGTTGGTGGTGGTGAAGCGAATCGCCAGTGGCTCACCTTTGTCGTTGGCGCGAATGAGCGCGCCCTCGGGCAGCACGTTCCCCTGTCGATCGTAGTTGTACCGCGCTGTGAATTGGGTGATCGTCCCGAGCACCAGGATGGGGAATCCATCGGCCCAGGCCGCGTAGAACCCACTGGCCACCGCCGGCAACGTCCGGCACCCCGGCTGCGTGCACCGCGGATGGCCCGGAGCCGTATAGCGGCCGACGCCGAGCAGCCACGAGCCGTTGCCGACGACCGTGTGAAACGACGTCTCGTTGGTGAAGCGCGGGATGCGCGTGAAGCGCACATTGAAGCCCGCCTGCACCGTATGCGCGCCGCGAATCCACGAGATGTCGTCCACAAGATTATGCGTGCTCGCGATGCGCCCGAAGGAACTGGTCGGAGCCGGAATATTATCCAGGAAGCGCAGCGTCACCTGCGTGCGCTGCTGCAGTCCAGCTGTCGTCGCCCCCAATCGGGTCAATCCATAGCGGAACGTGTTCACCACGTTCGGCTTCAACGTCGCATCGTAGCCGAGCGCGAAGCCCTTGGAGTTGACGAGCGTCTTCTGGTTCGGCGGCTGTCCCGGATACTGCGGCGCGGAATTGATCACGTC
>JAIMBB010000137.1 GCA_023511655.1 Anaerolineae bacterium | reverse complement strand
GTGAAAGCATTGCGCGCCACTATAGTCAACTCTTCATTGCATGCAAGTGCCAGGCGCACACATGCCTGAGCAGTTACGTTCGGTGAAGAGCCTTCGAGTGTTTCGAGTGCAAGGAGGGGACTCATGCCAGATGCACAACCTGTGATCGCCAGCGAGTTCGCTGCTTCGTTCAAGGGGTTCATGGACACGGTTATCGCGCAGGCGCCGCGCGAAGAATCCTTCTTCGTCAAGGTTCTGCGCCAGCACTTCGGCACCGAAGGCGATTTGAGTGAATTTCCCATCGTGGGCGAGACCTTTTCCCGCACCGACCACCCCAACATCCACCTGGCCTTGCAAGAGTATCTTGATGCGCCCGGCCGCGAACACACACTCTACGGAGTAGAGGTGCCGAACGAGCACATGGGCATTCGCCTGGCCACCTTTACGCAAGAACACGTCGAGGCATGGCAGCGCCCGCGTAAGGTGCCGGCCGAATACGTCAACATCCCGCTCGAAGACGATCGCACGCTACCCTGCCTCACCCGCGGCTTGTACCTCATCCGGGAGAATGACCGCCGACTTGCCGTCCTGGTGCAGGGGCCCAGCCTGAGCCAATGGGGGCCACAATCCGTCCAAATCGAGGTGATGACCACCCAGCGCGCTGAAGGGGAGGAATTCTTGCGCACGATGCGCGCGACCATGCACGCGCGCAACGTGTATCGCGGGCACATCATCTCGCTGGAGCCCGGGCCTGGAGGTGCCGCGATCAAGTTCCATCGCCTGCCCAACATCTCACGCGACAACATCATCCTGCCACAGGGCGTGATCGAGCGCATCGAACGCCACGCCATCGGCTTCACGCGCGTCGAAACTAAGCTGCGGGCAGCCCGCCGACACATGAAGCGCGGCCTGTTGCTGCACGGCCCGCCCGGCACCGGCAAGACGCTCACCGCCATGTACCTGGCCACCCAGATGGCCAACCGTACGATCATCCTGATCACCGGGCCGGCCATGGGGTTGATCGAGCAAGCCTGCCAAATGGCGCGACTGCTGCAACCTGCGACCATCATCCTGGAGGACGTGGACCTGATCGCCGAAGAGCGCACGTACCAGAACACCGGCACCAATGCGCTACTGTTCGAACTGCTCAACCAGATGGACGGATTAAGCGAAGATGCCGACGTGCTCTTCTTGCTCACGACCAACCGGCCGGAAATCCTCGAGCCGGCGCTGGCCTCGCGCCCCGGCCGCGTTGACCAGGCTATCTTGGTGCCGCTGCCCGATGCGGAGTGCCGGCGCAAGCTAATCGCGCTATATAGCGAAGGCATGACCGTGCGCTTGAGCGATTTGGACGGCCTGGTGGCGAAGACGGAGGGGGTGAGCGCGGCATTCATCCGCGAGCTGATGCGCAAAGCCGCGCTGTTCGCCGCCGACGAGAGCGGTCCGGACGAAGGCATCGTGGTTGAAGACCGGCACGTCAACGCCTCGCTGCACGAGTTGGTGGTTGAGGGCGGCGAGCTGACCAAACAGTTGCTCGGCGCGGGCGCCGGGTTTGGATCAAGGCAGCGCGCTGCCTGTGGCTGAAGGGACAGCCCCCCGGCGAAGACTGTTAGGGGCTGCTCTAGCGATACCCCTCCGCCTGCATGTTGAACAGCCGAGCGTAAACGCCATCCCGCTCCAACAGCTCGCGATGCGTGCCCAGCTCAATCAGCTCGCCATTCTCCAGCACGGCGATGCGGTCGGCCATGCGCACCGTGCTGAAGCGATGGCTGATCAGGATGGCGATGCGGCCATCGGTGAGCTGGCGAAAGCGCTGGAAGATCTCATATTCGCGCTGGGCATCCAGCGCCGAGGTCGGTTCATCGAGCACGAGGACCTCGGCGTCGCGCATGAAGGCGCGCCCCAGGGCGATCTTTTGCCATTGTCCGCCGCTCAGCTCGCGACCGCGCTCGAACCACGCGCCAAGCATGGTCTCGTAGCCTTGCGGCAAGCCGGCGATGACCTCGTCCGCCCCACCCTTCGCAGCAGCCTGTTCAATGCGCGGCCGGTCCTCCAGCGCCTCGATCTGGCCGAAGCCGATGTTCTCGCCAGCCGTCATCATATAGCGCACAAAGTCTTGAAAGATCACCCCTATGCGCCTGCGCAGGTCATCCAGGTCATACTCGCGCAGGTCAACGCCATCAAGCAGAATCTGCCCCTCGGTCGGATCATACAGGCGGGTGAGCAGCTTAATGAAGGTAGTCTTGCCGGCACCGTTGGCTCCCACCAGGGCCAGCTTCTCGCCCGGCCCAATGGTCAACGACACATTGCGCAGCGCCCAGTCTGATCGACCCGGATACTTGAACGACACGTTCCGAAACTCGATGCCGCGGACAATCGGCCGCGGCACACGCAGGGGCGCTTCTGCGAGCTTCATCTGGGGTTCCAAGCCCAAGAAGCTATACAGGTTACTCATGAACAGCGCGCTCTCGTAGAGGTTGTTCAGGCCGGAGAGCATGCCTTGAAACGTGCTCTGACTCTGTCGGAAGACCGTGAGATACAGCGTCATGCTCCCCAGGCTGATGGCGCCGATCACGGTGCGGAAAACGATCCAGGCATAGGCCAGGTAATAGGACAGGCTGGTGAGCACACCAAAGCCCACGCTGATGGCGCTGCGCCGCCGGGCCAGGGTCGTGTCCTCCGCATAGAACTTCCAAAACAGATCGTGGTAGCGCTTGAGCAAGGGCTCGCCCAGGCCGAACAACTTGACTTCTTTGGCGCTTTCGCTGTTCGTCAGCAATCGCTCCAGGTACATCATGCGTCGCGCCTCGGGTGCGCGCCAGGTGAGCAAGCGGAAACGCAACTCGCTGAACCGGCTCTGGGCGATGAACAGAGGAATCGTAGCGCCCAGCAGGAGCAAGGCCAGGAACGGGCTGAAGGCAAGCAGCAGCGCGATGAACGACGTCAGAGTGATCGCATTCTGCACAAACATGAAGCCGTCGTTCAAGATGCTCAGCGCGCGGTAATCGGCTTCGCGCCGTGCGTTCTCCAGCTTATCGTAGTACTCGGCGTTCTCAAAGAAGTGCAGGTCGAGGGCGAGCGATTTGCGGATGATGGCCGTGTTGATGGTGTGCGAGAGGCGCGCGTGCAGGATGTGCTCGAGCAGGCTGCGCGATTGATTCAAGACCGCCCCGGCCGTGACCAGGGCAAACTCCAAAGCCAGATACGGCAACACCGGCTGCAGGGCCATCCAGAAATCGTTAGACGACCTGCGCCCGATGGCATCCACGACCCCATCCACGATGAGCTTGGCCGCCCACGCCTGCGCTGCCGGCAGCGCTGCCCGCAGCAGCGTCACCACAGCCATGCCAGTCGTGCTCAGCGGATGCGCCCCCCAGATCAAGCCGAACGCCTTGGCGACGTTGGTCACGGCAGAGCGGATCTCCGGCAGGCGGAAGCTCTTGGCCGGTGGCTGCTTTCGAATCGGTCGAAACATGGTCTATCGGGCTGGGCAATGCCTGCGTGGCGGAGCGTACTTTAAGCCCGTTTGAAGCGCACGACCAGCTATACCTTTGGAGAGGACGACGGCACCGGGGGGAGCAAGAAGTCACGTCACGAACTGTGCATCCCCGACGAGTAGCGCGCACCCCCATGCCATATTTGCCCAATGAAAACAAGAGGCCTTCGAAGGGGAAGAGGCAGTTGAGCAGCGCCCCCGGCGAGACTCGAACTCACAACCTTGGCATTAGAAGTGCCCTGCTCTGTCCTGTTGAGCTACGGGGGCTAATTCATAATCGGCCGTATCCCATTATAAACAGCGCGGCCACCCAACTGAGCGACGATCTCCGAGGGCTTGCGCCCAACGCGGGCCGCCAGCTCGATCGGCGTCAGCGGCTGGTTGTCGTTGAGCAAGAAAATGCGGAAGACCGATTCGGCAACCGGGAGGCGCGAACTGATGAACGTCGGATCGTCGGCGCGTTCAGTGCGGATGATCTGCGTGGCGCGCGTCACCCGCCTCACCTCGCCGGTGTCTTCGTCCACGAAGTCGAGCGCTTCATCAGCCGGAACGCCGGCCAGCCGCTCCTGCTGCTCTGGCGTCAGGCATTTGTAAATCAGCACATTCACGTCCTGGCCGTTCTTCTCGAACCAGGAGTAGTCAATGTGAAAGGGCGTGTTCTCGGTCGGTCTGAAGAGCTTCATCGTTCATCCGTCCCAAGCTCGTCGCGCTATCGTTCGCTCAGATGCCAGTAGTTATCGCCCACCGGCACGTATGAGCCGCTGGCCGTCAAGGCTGCAAACACGTCGGTCGGCGCACAGCGCGTGATGAGGTTGACCACCGCGTAGAGCGTCCGGGCATGCACGTTGCCTTGCGGGCTGAGCTTGGCAATTTCGGGGAAGGCCTCGCGCACCGCCTGCATCACGTCGCGCGGTCGGTCGCTGCGCAACGCGTCGAATAAGCGCGGATCGTCCACGAACACGGACATCAATTCGTCCACTTCGCACGCCACGGCGCGCTGCGCCGTCTCCAGATGCAGGCGTCCATCGCGGAGGCCGGCGACGCGCACCCACTCGCGCTTGGGTCGGCGGCGGCGATAATCTATCCACACCAGGTTTTCCGCATCGCTGCGCGAGAGCTCGATATAGGCGCCGGCGGGCAGGTCGTTGGCCTTGAACCAGTCGCCCAGCCCCCACACGTAGTGCCCTGCGCGCACCAGCCACACGGTGACCTCTTTCTGCGTGGCGCGATCCTTGAAGCGCATCGGGATGCGCGGCTTCAACGATTGCGGCAAAACCGAAGCCGCGGCGTGCGACCACCCCAGCGTGCCGGCGCGGCGGTGTGGGAAGGTAAGGATGAGCGTGGCACTGTGGGCCGGCGTCACTGGAATCGTTTCGTCGAACTCCAGTTCGTCGTCCAGCTCGCGCGCCAGCCGCGTTAATTCAGCGCTGATGGTGGTGTTGCCCGGGAAACGCACAGCGCGCAGGGGCTGCGGCATCTCACGCACCTCAGCCGGCTCCAGCCGCCGGAGGAACCAGGCCGGCCTGTCGTTCAAGCTGACTTCATCGAAGCGCGGATCGGCGGCCAGGGCGTTGTTCAGCGATGCTTCCTGCACTTTGTCGCCGATGTCGGGCGGCAGGCCCAAATCGCGCAGGATCACATCCGTTGTTAGCGGCCCGCCGTTGGCGACATCGAGCACCGCTTCAGCCAGGTTCAGATGGCCGATGTTTACCTCCGCCATCATGGCGCGCAGGAACCATTCCTCGCCGATGCGGATGAATTCGTCATTGTCCTCGAGCGCAGCGGTCAGGGCAGCGGCCACCTGTGCGCCGTGCTCTTCGTATAACGCCTCCGGCGTCTTGAGATGCTGCGCGTCGAACAAGGCAGTCGCATCTTCGTCATTCAAGCGATGTGCCCGTGGATAGTTGGCGGCGAACTCACGACGACGGCCATCGTCGAACTGCACGGCGATGACCTCGAACTCGCCCAGGTCGGGATTGTTGCCCGGGCGCACACCGACGACGCGACCGGAAGCGAATTTGAGCGCAGGGAAGATCAACCGCTCACCGACCGCGTAGCGATTCTTTGGCTGATAGACGTTGTTGTCGGCCCATTGGCGGCGAAGCGCCTCGTTCTCTCGTTCAACCCGGTTCCGGATAAGCGCCAACGTCAGGTCGCCGATGCGTTGCGGCTTGCCTGCTTCGAGGATAAAACCGTAAAGAAACTCAGCATCGTCCGCGGTGATCGTAAGGGCGGACCAGTAGGCTGAGGTTTGAGTTTGGCGATGTATCACGCGATCGAGGACCTTCTCCACGAGTTAGCAGGCGAATTATACCCGACGCGTGATGACCAATGACGAGTCGCGGATTGATGGTGAATGGACGGATCGCTTCGCGAGATGTCACTTCGCGCGACATCACTTCGTTCCCAGCATGACGACGCCGACCACGCGCGCATGTGCACGGGCGAGGATGTCTCTGGCTTGCTGCGCGCTGTCGCGACGGGTCCTGCCGGCCTCGACCACGAGCAACACGCCATCCACCCGCGAAGCCAACACTGCAGCGTCGCTGAACCGGCCGAGCGGCGGCGCGTTGAACAACACCAGGTCAGCCATCTCGCCTAGCCGTGCCACCGCATGCGCCATGCGATCCGAACTGACCAAGTCGGCAGGGATGGCAGGCAGCGCGCCACTCGTCAACACGCTTAGGTTAGGCAGCGTCGTCGGGCGCAATGGCGGTTCGCTTGTGTCGTTCGCCCCACTGGCGAGCCAATCGGACAGACCGGCTGCATTGGTCACATCGAAGGCAGTATGCAACGCCGGCGCACGCAAATCGGCATCCACAGCGATGACGCGCTTGCCCACTTGTGCCAGCGTCACCGCCAGATTTGCCAGCACAGTGGCGGCCGCCCCAACCGAGTCCGACGAAACGACCAGCAGCGTGCGCAACGGCGCGTCGAGCATGGCAAAGTGCAGGTTGGTGCGCAACGTGCGATAGGCCTCGGCAATCGCGGATTGCGGTTCGGTGATCGTGATCAGGTTCATAGCGATTCAATCGGCCGGAATGGCACCGACCACGGGCAGCGCCAGGGTGCGTTCCACATCCTTCGGCGTGCGCAGCAAGGCAGACTGCCGCCATTCCAACAGCGCGGCAATCGCCACGCCGGCGACCGCGCCCAACAGCAAGCCGGCCGCCGTGTTCACGCCGGTGCGCGGATAGTCCTGGGCATAGCGCGGGTCGTCGCCGATGATCGCCTCGACGCGATCCTCACGCCGTTGCTTGGCATTATCCCGGTTGCGGAACTCAACGAACAACTGCGCCCACTCGCGGGCGATGCGATTGGCCGTCTCGCCGTCGTAGTCGCGCACTTCGATTTCGACGCCATAGCTGGCAGCGTCGTCGGCCATGCGCGTCTGGCTATAGATGTAGGCAGGCGAATAGTCGAGCTGCAAGCGCTTGCCGACCTCGGCTGCATTGCGCTCGGTGCGAATGATGCCGATGTAAGACAACAGCAACTGCTTGGCCGCCTGAGTCTGGCCGAAGTCGGTGCGCGCCGGCTGGATCGTCAGCTTCATGGACGACTTGTAGATCGGCATCTGCAGCCGGCTGAAGACGAATGCGCTGGCTGCTGCGATCAACGCCACGAGCACCACGATCCACCAGCGCCGTTTGGCGATTTGAAGATAGTCTTGCAATTCCATGTCAAATGGCGATAGCTTCCTGACCGCCCCGCCGCATCAGCTTCTAAGATCGTTCGGGGATCTCTGCGATCACGGTCAGCCCCATGCGCTCGATCTCGCGACGCTCCCGGATGATCGGATCGAAATGATGCCACAACAGCGCCAACGTCATGCCGGCGAGCAAGCCAAAGGCGACGCGCATCGGCAGATCGAATCGGTCGCGCAAGGGCGCTGCCACCGGTACCGGGACGATGGGATCCATCAAGCGCACGGGCGACGCACCCGAACCTTTCAGTTGCGGCCAGTAGGCTTCGTAGTTCTCGTTTAGCTCGTCCACCACAGCCTGGGCGATCTGCGCCGCCTGTTCGGGGTTGGGCCATGACACATAGATGACCAGCACGCTGGAGCGGTACTCGGAGCGAATCGCACCTGCCAAAGATGGCAACGCGGCGTCGCGCTGCGCCAGGCGTCTGGCCACGTTGTCGGCGAACACGCCTTTGCTGACGATGAGCGAGAACCCCTGGGTGACGTACTCCGACGCCAGCCAGTTGTAGTGCCGGTCGTAGTTGTAGGCCTGTTCGCGCAGCGGTTCCGGCGGCAAGCCGACCGCAAACGACAAGGTCACGACATACGTCGGTGAGGCCGGCTGCACGGTGAGCCAGGTGATCGCCAGGATCGGCACCACCGGCAGGAACACCAGCCACCAGCGCCGGAGCAGAATTCGAGCGTACTCCGCCAGCATACGTTCACAGCAGATCGTCACGCCGTTCCAGGCGCAGCCGTTCCACGATCTGCTTCAGATCGGCCACGCGATCTAGCGAGCATACCAGCAATGCGTCGGGTGTATCCACCACAACGACATCCTTCAAGCCCATGACGGCGATGAAGCGATCGCTCGTCCGCACCAGGGTGTTGCTGGTCTCGATTGCCAGCACGCCATCGCCATAGAAGGCGTTGCCGCGCTCATCTTTGGGCAAGATGTCCAGCAACGACGCCCAACTGCCGATGTCGCTCCAATCAATGTCCACCGGGATAACTGCCAAGCGCTCAGCGCCCTCCATGATGGCATAGTCTATGGACTTCTTCGGGGCGATCTCCCAGGCGGCCCGGAGCGCATCGTCGTAGGCCGGGCTGCCGATCGTCGGCGCCAGCCGTGCCAAAGCCGCAGCAAATTCGGGCTGCTGGCGTTCCAATTCGTGCAAGCCAACCCGACATTTCATGATGAACATGCCGCTGTTCCAGGAATGTCGGCCGTCGGCCAGATAGGCTTCGGCCACGTCTTGTTTGGGTTTCTCGGTGAACCGCCGGGCGTGAAAGACGTCCAAGCCATGGCGCACGTCCATCTTGTCTCCGCGTTCGATATAGCCGAACCCGGTCGAGGGATAGGTCGGCATGATGCCGAGCGTGACGATGTAATCCTGCTGGGCAATCTCGTAGGCTGCCCGCAGCGCCCGGTGAAACTCGGCCGTCTTGCCGATGTGATGGTCGGCCGTCAGGATAGCCACCGTCGCGTCCGGGTCCTTGCGGCTGATGTGGGTGAGGGCCAGGCCAACGGCCGGCCCGTTGTCTTTGGCGCTCGGCTCGATGACGTAGTTGGCCTCCGGAATGTCCGGGACTTGACCCTTGAAGATCGCCGCCATTTGCGCGTTGGTCACCACATGCACACATTCGAGCGGAATGAGCGGCTGAAGGCGATAGGCGGTGACCTGGAACATCGTCCGTTCCTCGACGAGCGAGAGCGACTGCTTGGGGCGGTCTTTTCGGCTGAGCGGCCACAGGCGCGTGCCGCTCCCGCCAGCCATGATGAGTGCGTGATACATGTCTTCGACCTTGGTTGCTCGGTAAATTTGGTTGATCGGTGAATCGTTGATCGGTCAATGGTGACCGGCACGCCGAATTGCCAATTGCTGCGTCTCTACTCTCCCCTCAATCCACCCGATAGCCCAGGCGCGCTTCTCGAGCCAGCACGTAGCTTGTGCCGGTAGCCTGGCGTACCAAACCTTTCAGTTCCATCAGCGCCAGGGCAGCGGTGATGTCGGCGACGGGCAGGCTGAGCGTGCGCACCAGCTCGTTCACCTGGGTGGGCTCGTGCGAGAGATATGCCAGGATCGAGCGCTCGGTGTCGTTCTCCGGCACAGCTGCTTCGACCTCCACGCGATCGGCCACCATGTTCAAGTTGAGTTCCTCCAGGATGCTCTCGGTGTTGAGCACGATGCGAGCCCCTTGCTGAATCAGTCGGTTGGTGCCACGGCTGGTGCGGTTGAAGATGTTGCCCGGCACAGCGAACACATCGCGCCCCTGTTCGGCGGCGAACTCGGTCGTGATCAGCGCGCCGCTGCGTTCGTCGGCCTCCACCACCACCACGCCCAGGCTCAGCCCACTGATGAGGCGATTGCGCGGTGGGAAGTTGGCCGCGTCCGGTGGCGTGCCGAGCGGATAGTCACTCACCAGCGCACCTTGCTCGGCGATTTGTTGGGCTAGCCGACGATGTTCGGGCGGGTATACGATGTCCACGCCGCACCCCAACACGGCCAACGTCCGGCCGCCGGCCTTGAGGGCAGCCTGATGGGCAAAGGCGTCAATCCCACGGGCCATGCCGCTCACGATGGTGATGTGGTTGCGCGCCAGGTCTCCGGCCAACATCTCCGTCACCTCGCGGCCGTATACAGTTGCCCGACGCGTGCCCACAATGCTCACCGCCCAGGCATCCGCCTCGGTCAGTGTCCCTTTCACGAACAGCACCGGCGGCGGGTCGGCGACTTCGCGCAGCAGCTTAGGATAGTCGGCATCGTCCCAGGTGATTGCCGTCGCGCCGGCTTTCATCAGCCGTTCCACCTCCGCCTCAGGGGAGATGCTCGCGCGCGCTTGCGCTATCGCCGCGATTGCCTTGGCATCCAGACCGGCTGCTGCCAGATCGAACTCGCCGGCGCACCAGGCGTGCTGCAGCGAACCGAAATGCGCCTTCAGCTTTCGCACGCGCACGGCGCCGATCCCTTTCACGCGCGCGAAGGCCAGGTAGTATGGCAGCTCGGCGTTCATCTGTCGTGTCGTTGCTATTAGTCGCGCTCAATCTTGCGGGGCGCACACCGTTGCGCCGCGCCGTCGGCTCGGCCGATCAACGCTCCACGCCCACGCCCAGGCGCGTCACGTGCCGTTTGTCGCCATCCACAGCAAACGTGGCATTGCAGCAGTCCACCACCGCCGGCACGGTGCGCACCACGAAACTGTAATCCACGACGCGATGGCCGGTGACGATGACCGCGCAATGCGCTTTGCGCAAGCTGACCTCGCTCAACGGTTGAGACAACAGCGTGACCGGCTCGCGATGGAAGACGTTGCCCCCGACATGGAACTTCGGCACATACGGGTCATGGTACATCACCTTCGCCCCGCGCCGGAGCAGCAGCTCGATCACGCGCTCGGCCGGCGAGTTGCGCGGATCGTCCACATCGCGCTTGAACGCCACACCCAGCACCAATAACGTCGCATCGCGCATGGCGACGTGTAACCGATCCAACGCCTGTTCGACCAGGTCCACGACGTGGAAGGGCATGCTTTGATTCACCTCGGCCGCCAGTTCGATGAACTTGGTGTGAAAGTCGTATTCGCGCGCCTTCCAGGTTAAATAAAAGGGATCGATGGGGATGCAGTGGCCGCCCACGCCCGGGCCGGGGTAGAAGATCTGGATGCCAAAGGGCTTGGTGGCGGCGGCGTCCAGCACTTCCCACACGTCCAGGCC
>JAIMBB010000136.1 GCA_023511655.1 Anaerolineae bacterium | reverse complement strand
GCCCAAGTCGTGACAGCCAGCAAAAACCTGCGGGAGGTTGTCACTGCCCCCCGGCCGTGAACGCACCCCATTTCATCGGAGGAAGCCTATCGGGCCGGATCACGGAGCGCACTCTATCCACGCAGGGACCAAGGTCCGCGTCGCGTCGTTCGGCGTGCGCGTTCGGCGCGCACGTTCGAGGCGCGGAACGGGCTTGTTCACCCGCATGTCCCGATCCACGGCTTCGCGCATTGAACCCGTTTAGGGCGATGGGCGAGACACGCTCGCCCTCTCCGGCTCGATTATCAGGTCGCCGGACGGGGCAGGAGAGCGCGGCAGGTATGGCAGACCAGATCCCCTTCCGGGGTCTCGTCTATTTCGGCGCGCCCGTTACACAGTGTGCAATTCTCAAATTGATCCCAGTCCTTTTCAGGGACGAACTCGCCGGACTCTGAATTGAAGCGAAACCATCGAACAGGACGATCGGCACGTGACAGCGCGTGCATTTCGTGCGGATAATGTAGCGATCAGGCGGCTGTCTGTCAAGCATTCCAGCTTGCCTGGCGTGGGTCATGCCCGCTGGGGTGCGCATCGCGCGGGCGCAGGCCCTGCTGCGCTCGGACGCCGGGCCGAAGCGCTGGCTGCACTGCGCACAGCGCAGACGCTCACGCCGGACGACCCGCAGGTGTACTACGAACTCGGCATGACCTACGCGCAGCGATTAAGTGCTGTCGCGCCTCGTCCGAAAGGGATACTTGTCCTGATACGGACCTGGGTGCCGGATGCGCCCCGCTTCGCTGGGTGGGCGGCTTTTACCCGGCCCGGCGCGAGCGAGCGCCTAAACAATAAAACGGATGCGCCCCGCTTCGCTGGGTGCGCGGCTTTTACCCCCGCCTGCGTCAGACGCATGGATTTGCATACCATCACATGTGCACGGTGCTAAACTTCAGCCCAGTGCGTTATGGCTCACACAATTCGCCCTCTCCTCAAGCCGCTCAATCTGCTCCTGCTTTTCATCCCAGTCGCTTTGATTGCCGAACTTGGGGGCTGGAGTCCGGCCATCATCTTTATCACAGCGGCGCTGGCGGTAGTGCCACTGTCGGGCATCCTGGGTGACGCCACCGAAGAGTTAGCTGCGCGCACCGGCCCGCGCACCGGCGCGTTGATCAATGCCACCCTGGGCAACGCCGCCGAACTGATCATTACGATTCTCGCCATCCGCGAAGGCTTGGTTGATCTGGTGCGCGCATCCATCGCCGGTTCGATCATCGGCAACATCCTGCTGGTGCTCGGCGCGAGCATGCTGTTTGGTGGCTTGAAACGCGGCACGCAGAAGTTTAATCCGTCGCAGGCCGGCTTGAACGCGACGTTGCTGCTGGTGACCGCCGTGGTGCTGGTGGTTCCGTCGTTCTTCGCCTCAGCCATCGAGCCGGACAAACTGCAAGTCGAGTCGCTCAGCGTGCTAACGGCGGGTGTGATCATTGTGGTCTATGTGTTGAGCATCATTTACACGATGCGCGCCAACGTGGGTGACTCGCTCGCGCGCGAGGCCGCACATACGCCGCGCTTCAGCCTGCCTGTCGCGATTGGGTTACTCACCGGCTCAACCGTGCTCATCGCGCTCATGAGCGAGTTTTTAGTCGGTGCGGTCGAGCCGATGACAGCGCAACTGGGGATCACTGAGTTGTTCGTCGGCATCATTCTTGTCCCAATCATCGGCAATATCGCTGAGCACGTCGTCGCAATCGAGGTGGCGACGAAGGACAACATGGACTTGAGTCTGGGCATCGCCATCGGTTCCAGCCTTCAGGTGGCCTTACTGGTGACGCCGCTGCTCGTATTTCTCAGCATTCCATTCGGCCATCCGTTGGCGCTCGAATTCACCACCTTCGAGATGGTAGCGCTTCTAGCGTCGTGCATCATCGCCGCCGCCGTCTCGATGGATGGCCGCTCCAACTGGCTCGAGGGCGCGCTGCTGGTTGCGCTTTACCTGATCCTGGCAATTGCATTCTTCTTCTTGCCGGCGCCAGCGTAGCCCTCCTCCCCCAGCTCCATATCCGACGCGCCCTCGCACCGGATCGTGTCGGCGCCGAGTTCCCCCATCGAGGTGCAGCGCACGCGCGAGAGCGACCAGGGGCGCCGAGCCGGTCATCTACAATGACCTCGTGTGGCAAAGGACGATGCTCGCACTCGCACTCGCCGCGGTCAACGTGCTGGCCGCGGCAGCGGCGATCGGCGCGAATGACGAGGCAAGCGCGGATGCGAGCGCGGATGCGAGCGCGGATGCGAGCGCGGAGGTGAAGCCGTCGGCTGGCGATGCCCCCGATCTGTTCATCCTCCGCATCATCGTCCGCACGCCGGCCGACGTGATGCAGCTCATCGGAGGCCGCTATGACCTGCTCGAAGCCCACGACGGCTCCGCCCTGTTCGTACTTGGCAACGAAGCAACTCTGGCGGATCTGAAAGCCAGGGGATTCGATGCTTCTGTCCATGCCAGGCTGCCAACTCACGACTCAGCCTTTCAGGCGCAGCACTACTTCGGCGGCTATCGCACCGTGGCCGAACACGAGGCGCACATGGCAGCGATAGCTTCTGCACGTCCCGACCTTGCGCTGGTAGTGGACTATGGCGACTCGTGGCGCAAGGTGACAGGCCGGCCGGACGGCCACGACCTCAAGGCCATCTGCATCACCCGGCGCCGCGCGCAAGACTGCCGGCTCAACCCGAACACCGACAAGCCGCGCTTCCTGCTTATCGCCGCCATCCATCCCCGCGAGCTGAGCACCAGCGAGATGGCCTGGCGCTGGATGGACTACCTGGTGGACGGCTACGGTCGTGACCCCGATGTGACCTGGCTGCTCGACCACCACGAGATGTGGGTAGTGCCGGTCGCCAATCCGGATGGGCGACACCTCGTCGAGCAAGGCGGAAGCGCGCCCTATCTCCAGCGCAAGAACGTGAATGATTCGCAGGGAACGTGCAACTCACCCGGCGATCCGAACTATGCCTTCTGGCAGCCCGGCGTGGACCTCAACCGGAATGCCTCGTTCAAGTGGGGCGCATCGGGCAGTGATACCTCGGCATGCTCACCCGTATATCGCGGCGCGAGCGCTGCGTCGGAGCCGGAGCAATACAACCTGGAGGCGTTGATGGGGCAGTTGTTCCATGACGCGCGCGGCGCGCTCGATACGGACGCCGCGCCGATCACGACGACCGGCGCGATGCTCACCCTACACTCCTTCAGCGACTTGATCCTCTTGCCGTGGGGATGGGTGCAGTGTAGCGGCGCCTGCTCGCCCGGCCAACGCGCGCCCAACGACGCCGGCCTGCGCGCGTTTGCTTTTCGCATGGCCGATTTCAACAACTATGCCGTCGGCCAGGCTTCGGAGTTGCTGTATCCGGCCAGCGGCACGACCGACGATTGGGCCTATGGCGCGTTGGGCGTGCCGAGCTTCACCTTTGAAATCGGGCCGTTCAGCGGCGCCTGCGGCGGCTTCACGCCTCCGTATTCGTGTCAGGACAGCGTCTTCTGGCCGCTGAACCGAGGGGCGTTTGTCTATGCGGCCAAAGTCGCGCGTCAGCCCTATGGGCTCTCGCTCGGACCGAGCACAGTCTCGGTCACGTTGAGCAGCGGGGCGGTCGTGCAGGGGCAGCCGGTGACGCTGACCGCGGCTGTGAACGATGACGCCTATGGCGACCACCCGCAAAGCGTCGGGCGGCCGTCGGCACAGACCATCACCGCAGCCGAGGCTTATCTGGGTGCGCCTGCGTGGGCGGGGGGCACGCCGATCGCGCTCGCTGCGCAAGATGGCGCGTTTGACAGCCCGACCGAACTGGCCACCGGCATGTTGGACACGACGAACCTGAGCATCGGCCGACACCTGGTCTTCGTGCGCGGCCGGAACGCCGCTGGGGCGTGGGGGCCGGTCACGGCGCAGTGGCTGACGGTATGGGGAGATCGGGTCTTGTATTTCCCGATCGTTGGCCGTTGAACCGGCGCTCATAGCCTGATTCGGTTGGCCGTCCTGCCGAAGATGGGCAACAGCGCGACGCGTCCGCGGGCGGCGTTCAGCATGCCGCCGATCAAAGCAAAGGCGCCGAACACGTAGGCCACGATAACCAGGGCGAACAACGCATTGCCGAGGATGAAGGCGAACGGGATCCAGCCCAGCAACCAGGTGATCGCGGCCCAGCCGACGAATACGGCAGCCAGGAACACGACCAGGCCAACGGCCTGTTTGAGATGGAAGACCGCGAAGACATCCCGTCGGCGAAGCAACAAGACGTATAGCCAACCGATGATGGGGATATAGGCGATGACCGCCGCCAGGCGAGACGATGGATCCACCGATGGTGCGTTCAGCATCGTCACTCAGCCTCCGATCCCCTTCAAAGTCAGTTCTTCCGCGAAATGGCAGCTCACGAAGTGGCCCGGCTCCACCTCGCGCAACTCCGGCACGCGCTCCCGGCACTCGGGGCGCGCGTAATTGCAGCGCGGGTGGAAGATGCATCCCGACGGCGGGTTGACCGGGCTGGGCACCTCCCCCTGCAGCTTGATGCGGTTGGGCTGGATGTCGGGGTCAGCCGGTGGGATGGCCGACAACAGCGCCTCGGTATAGGGATGGAGCGGATGGTGCAACAGTTCCTCGGTCGCAGCCATCTCAACGATCTTGCCCACATACATCACCGCGATCCGGTCGGAGATGTGTTCGACGACCGACAGGTCGTGGGCGATGAAGATCAGCGTCAGGCCCAGCCGGTCTTTCAGCTCCTCTAACAGGTTCAGCACCTGCGCCTGCACCGAGACGTCCAGCGCCGAGACCGGCTCGTCGGCGATCACCAGGCGAGGGTTGAGGGAGAGCGTGCGCGCCAGGCCGATGCGCTGGCGCTGACCGCCGGAGAACTCATGAGGATAGCGGTTCATGTAGTTCGGGTCGAGGCCAACTGCGCGCATCAACTCGGCCACGCGCGCTTCGGCCTCCTTGCCGCGCGCGACGCCGTGAATCTCCAGCGGCTCGCTAATCAGATCCTTGACCGTCAGGCGTGGGTTGAGCGAGCTGAACGGGTCCTGGAAGATCATGCGCATCTCTTGTCGGATCGGCTTCATGTCCCTGGGGCTGATGCGCGCGATATCCACCCATTCACCCGTCTTGCGTCGGAAGCGGATCTCGCCGCCGGTCGGGTCGTACAAGCGCAGGATGGTTCGCCCGACCGTGGTCTTGCCGCATCCGCTTTCGCCCACCAGCCCCAACACTTCGCGCTCACGCAGGAACAAGCTAACGCCGTCCACAGCTTTCACGAACCCCACCGCGCGTTGCAAAATCCCACGATAGATGGGGAAATACATCCGCAGATCGGTCACTTCCAGGATCAGGTTCTCTCGATCGAGCATGCGCTTTCACACCTCTTCATGGTTGAATCGGGATCTCGCTGGCCGCCATCACGATATCCGGATCGTTCCAGCCTTTTTGCTGGGCCAGTTTCTGGAACGCACGACGATAGATCAGCCTTACCTTGACCGTGCCGCTTGCGCCGGGCGGCCAGTCGAAGGCGTAAGTCGTCGTGTCGGTGACGAAGGGGAACAAGCGAGTGTCGGCGACCTCGGTCACCGGACGCCAGAACGCCGTCGCCGGCGTCTCGCCGCTCCAGTTGTCGCGCAGCACGCGGGCAAAGGCTTTGCCGGCTCGGCCGGCGTAGTTGCCAGCCCAGTCCGGCAGGATTGGCCCGCGTTTGAGCGGAATGAGATGGCCGTTCGCATCCAGCGCCTCGACCACCAGCATGACCGAGCGCATCGGCGCATCGGTGGGCACGGCATGACCAGCGCCGCTGTTGGTCAGGCTCACCTGCACGTCCACCGTCCCCCCTTGATAGGTCGCCGTGCTGGTCATCGTCACGGCGCTTCGCAGGAACTTCTCGTCCGACGCACCGGGCATGGTGTGGTTGTGGTAAGTCACGTAATCGCGCGCCACGCCGCCGCGATGGGGAAACACTGAGTACAGGGTGTCCTGGCGCGGCATGTGACAATCCTGGCAGGTGCGATACAAACCCGACCCATGCTGGCCGTAAGGGCTGTTCAGCCACTCGCCGTACGAGTTGTAGATGACCGTGCCGCCGGTCATCTTCATGTTGCTCACCACACCACCGAACACGCCGAAGTGGCAGGCGGCGCAAAATTGGCTCTCCGACTGCAGGGGCAGGTAGCTGTCGCGTTCGCGGCTGACGTCGGTGAGCGTGCCGAAGAAGATCTGCTGATCGCCGTATGGACGGGCCAGTTTGAGCGACAAAATCCCGGGCATATCAGGATAGGGCAGACCGGTGCCGGGGTCGAGGATCACTTCGCGGATCTTGTGGCAGAACTCGCAGGCCACACCTTCCAGACCGATGCCTTCGATGCCCACCGGCGTCACGCCGCGAATGGAGGGGGTGACGCCCACCGACTCGGCCCGGTCGGCAGTGACCGTGGCGTGACAGCCCGACCAGGCGCAACTGTTGTCAGTGGGGATGCGCGCTGCCATCGGTGTATGACAGGCAGCGCACGTGCCGGCGCGGTCGGGGTTATCCAGCCGAAAGCCGGGGCCGGTGTCGGGCAAGGCGGGGTCGGCCAGAAGCACCGACCGGCCATCGCCGGCGAAGCGGGTCGGCTGGCCGCGTCGTCCGCTCAGGTCGGTGCCCCGGAACATCGAGATGAAACGCGGGTTGATGGCCGCTCGCGCGTGGGCGTCGGCCTGCCATTCCGCATATTCGCGATGGCACAGCCCGCAACTGGCCGAGCCGTGGATGCCTTCGTCGCTGAACCAGGTGTATTCGTGGTTATCGCCGTCGAACAGCGGGCGCAGCTCGACGACGATGCGATCATCCTTTGCGATTGGCCGACGTGGATCGAGGTTGGTCCAGCCGATGTAGTGGCCCTCGGCCCAGGCCGTCACCGTGACGACGTGCGATCCGCCCAGGCCCTGGCCGTGTAGCGTGAAGTGGCCCTGGGCGTCGGTCATCGTCCGATTCGGCGTGCCCTGCACCTGCACAATGGCGCCGGCGATCGGGCCGCCGGCGCTTCGCACCACACCCGATACCGTAACCGGCAGGCGGGCGGCGGGTTCCAGGCCGGCCTGTTCGGCGCAGGCTGCCAACACGACGAGCAAAGCGGGCAGCACGATCAGGCCGCTCAGCGCCAATTCCGCTCGCAGGGGCAGCCTGTTCGGTCTCGCGTTCATCGTCACGTGCGTCGGTCGAGATATCGGGTCGTCAGGTCATTCAAGGCGTCAGGTCCAGCCGATGGTCGGGTCGGTCATCGAGAGGCGTAGGGATCGGCTGCGTCGCGCAAGCCATCGCCCAGGAAGTTGAACCCCAGCACGGCCATGATGATGAAGACCGCCGGCATCAGGATCCACGTCTGCTGGCTGAGCGTCTGCAGGTTCTGCGCGTTGCGCATCAACAGCCCCCAACTGGTCAGCGGCTCCTGGATGCCGATGCCGAGGAAGCTGAGGAACGACTCGGCCAGGATGACGCCGGGGATGGATAGTGTGAGGACGACGATGACGTGGCTGAGTGTGTTGGGGTATAGATGGCGAAAGATAATGCGCGCATCCGACGCCCCCATCTCTTTAGCTGCCAGGATAAAGTCGGTCTGGCTGAGCGCCAGGATCTTGCCGCGCACCTCGCGCGCCAGCGTCGTCCACGACAGCAGGGCGAAGATGCACGACATGATGACGAAGATGGTGAACGAATCGGCGGTCTTGGGCACGATGGACGCCAACGCCATCCACAGCGGCAACTGGGGAAAGGCGTTGACGAACTCGACGAAGCGCTGGAGGATGTTGTCGGTGCGGCCGCCGTAATAGCCCGACACCACGCCCACGATAGATCCCACAGCAATGCTGATGAGGGCTGCGAACACGCTCATCGTCAACGACACGCGTCCGGCCTGACAGGCTTTGCCCCACAGGTCGCGCCCCAGCTTGTCGGTACCCAGCATATACAGCCGGCCCGGTTCCTCGACGCCAACCAGATGCAGATTAGTCGGGAAGATGCCCAGCAGCTTGTAGGGCCAGGTTTGCACGAAGAAGCTCAGGTAATACTTCTTCGAGGTGTCTTCTTTCCAGTACACCTGGAAGGTCTTCGGGTCGAGTTCGCTAGTGATCCCATATACGAAAGGCCGGACGCTGAAGTTCCCCTCGGCATCTATGAAGTGAATGCGGTTGGGCGGCAAGAAAGCATCCTTCAGGTTGTCGCGATCAATCGGGTTGGGCGAGAAGAAGTCGGCCAGGGCAGCCAGCACCATCAGCGTGACGACGATCAATCCGCCGACAATGGAAATTCTGCTGCGCCTGAAGCGCCGCCAGACGAGCTGGAAGTAGCTTTCGTGGCGCTCAGTGCTCTCGATCAACTGTTCCAGCGTCGGCCCGCCCGGCATATCCTGCCGCCCTCTCTCCACAACCGCGCCTGTAGTTATTGTGGCCATAAACTCCTACCGAAACGCGAAGCGACACAATCCGCACTATGCATTCCGTGTTGCACGTTGCGTTTGCCCATCAGCTATACCGAATGCGCGGGTCGAGCACCGCGAGCGACAAGTCAGCGATCAGGTTGCCGACGATGATCAGCACGCCGTAGATCAGCAGCAGCGATCCGGCGATATAGATGTCCTGGCCGACCAGGGAGTCGTAGAATAGCGGGCCCAGCGTGGGCAGGTTGAGCACGATGGCCGCTTCCAACTCACCCTGCATCATGTAGGGCAGCACCGTGCCCTGGTAAGCCACGATGGGGTGCAGCGCGTTGGGCACGGCATGGCGCGTCATCACCTGTCGCTCTTTCAAGCCCTTCGACCGCGCAGTGGTGACATACTGCGCGCCCAACACGTCCAGCAGGTTGCCGCGCATCACGCGCATGTTATAGGCTACGCCGCCCAACCCGGCGATGACCAGCACCGGCCAAATGTTTTTGAGCATGTCCGCCACGCGCGCCAGGCTCCACGGGGCCATCACGTATTCCGGCGAGAAGAACCCCTGGATGCTGGGCTGTTTGAACGTGAATACCAGCACATACAGGATGACCAGCGCGATGGCGAAGCGCGGGATGGACGTGAAGATGAAGGCCATGATGGCCGCGGCGTTGTCGGCGAAGCTGTATTTGCGCGTCGCGACGAAGATGCCCACACTGATCCCGACTACGGTGGAGATCAGATGGCACATCAGCGCCAGCAGCAACGTCTTGGGCAGCCGCTCGGCGATCAACTCGCCCACGTCCCGGCGATAGGCGAACGAGTAGCCAAATTTACCTTCGGTGACGATTCCTTTGATCCAGTTGACGAACTGGATCGGCAGAGGCTGATCCAGGCCGTATCGCCGGCGCAGGTTGTTGGCCTGCTCCTCGGCCTGTTCTTCGGTCATGCCGGCTTGCTGCAACAGGAAGACCTTGTAGTTGGTCGCGACATCGCCGGGTGGCAATTGGATCACCACGAACGACACAAAGGCAATACCGATCAGCATGAAGAAGGCGATGATCAACCGGCGCAGGATGTAATTGGCCATGACAACTCAGGGTATCATGTTGCGTATTGCGCATCACAAGCCGATTGCGCAATACGCAACACGTCATATCCCAGCAGCCTACCCGCTATACACCGGAATGGTCTCCGGACGGTTCTGCTTCAACTGCTGGTCTTTCGGCGTCCACAACTGGTCGAGCAGAATGGCGTCCTCCACCCAGGTGTAGAGGAAGGTCGGCGTCGCCACGGGGATGTTCTTCACCCGCTTGGCCAGGCCGAGCCCATAGCGTCCGCTGAACACGCCCATGTGATACACGTTTTCGGTGAAGATGCGCTGATACTCCGACATGATCTTCTGCCGCTCGGCGCTGTCGAACGTCACGCGATACTTCTCGATCAGTTCGATCAGCTTCGGCTCGAAGTCCATCAAGTTGCGCGGCTTGTCGCCTTCTTGGTGGATGCCGAAGCGCTTGGTGATCGGCGCCAGTGCGGTGGGGTTCACCGAGGGCAAGCCGAAGGCCTGGCCGCCGCGATACACGCGGATATCCCAGTTGCCCGTGGTGTTGAGTTCGTTGAGCGTGGTGCTGTTGGCCACGCGCGTGTTGATCTTGATGCCGACTGCGGCCCACTGGTTGACCAGCGCTTCGGCCACGCTCTGCGTTTCCTGCGCGTCCTCGGACGAGAGTAATTGCAGTATCACCGGCTGCCCCTTCATCGGACCGTCGGTCCACTCGCGTATGCCATCGCCGTTGGTGTCCTTCAGGCCGATCTCGTCTAGCAGGATCTTGGCCGACTCGGGATCGTAAGGATAGTAGACCACGTCTTCCTTGCGGAAGTATGGCGATCCTGGATACAGGCCGCCGGCATAGCCGCGCAGGAACGGCCCGCGCATGATGGCCTGGGCAATGCCATCGCGGTCGGTGGCGTAGCTGAGCGCTTTGCGGAACTTCAAGTTGCGGTTGAGCTGGCGAATGGCGCGGTCGCGGTCATCCTGCGCGCCGACTTCCTCAGCATAGTTGAACTCCACGCCGTAACCGAGCAACTCCGGCCCCCAGTTGATGGCGAACTTGGCGTCGGCCTCCTGCGCCTTGGTCATGGCGTTGACGTACGAGCTGGGGTTCTCCAGGTTGGTGTGGTCGCAGTCGCCGGCCATGGTGCACAGGTCACGCCCGATGCCGCTGGGTCCTTTGCGATACTGAATTTCGTCAAAGTAGGGCAACTGCTTGCCGGTCTCGTCCACCTTCCAGTAGTACGGGTTGCGGCGCATGATCAGCAGCTCGTCGGTCTTGTACTCGGTCGGCACCCAGGGCCCCATGGTGGGAATCGGCAACTTATCCGGCGGCATGGCGTTCTCGAAGTCCTTGTAGGTTGGCTTCGGATCGCGCTTGCTGAACTTGGGATGGAAGTCTTCCAGGGCGTGCTTGGGCGAAACGACGAAGCCGTATTCGCTCAGGTCGTAGTACACGCCCAGCGGCTTGGGGATGCCGAAGGTGAACTTGACTGTGTAATCGTCAATCTTCTCCAGCGTGGCGTCTTCGTTGCCGTACCTGAAAGCGTCCAGTGTGCGCATCGCGTTCACGTTGGGATCCATGACGTAGGCTTCCCAGGTGAACAGCACGTCGTCGGCCGTCACC
>JAIMBB010000135.1 GCA_023511655.1 Anaerolineae bacterium | reverse complement strand
TCTGGCTGTTCAGCCCCAGACGCCGCCGCAACTCGTCATTCTCCGCCTGTAGGCGGGTATTCTCAGCCTGCAAGCGAGCGTTCTCCGCTCGCAGGTCGGCCACTTCCCCCTGCAGACGGACAATCTGGGCTTCAAGAGTAGTCAGTCGCTTGAGCAGGACTTCTACTTCCGGCAGTTGCTCAGCCATAGCGATAATTTACCGCACTTCCCCTAGAAGGGTAGGCAGTTACCTTTCCCGAGTTGCAAGGAGCGAACTTGGTCATGCGAATCATTCATGCTCTTGCGCTGGAGATAGGGCGCGCTTCCGCCCTGCTCGACGAAGTGTCGCCCGTCCGGTTGGAATGGACGAAAGAATCGAATCCTCTGGCTTTCAGATCGGCCAGCGTTGCTTCGTTGCCAAGTATGAACAGGGCCGAGCCATCGCGAGCTTCGAGCAGGTCGTAGCGGCCGCTGGTAAGCTGCATCACGTCATTGCTGTGGCGCATCGTCCCTCCCTTCACGTCATATCCTTTGCATACCTGCTTAGAAACGGGTCGGCGCGTATCTTCACCAGCACCTTGCCATCTTTGGGCGCGGGCTTCGGCGCGTCGCGGAGTTGCAGCACGTCGGGCGGGCCATAGGCAGTCCACGCGACGGCGCTCATCGAGATTGTCTTTCCTGTTTAGGCCCACTTCCATGCATGCCAGACCGTCAGCACGTTGAATCCAAGCCCGACGATGATCAAGAATTTGTCGTATGCCGATGGATAGGTGGGTAACGCGACCAGATTAAACAGAAAGAAGAACACAGCGACGATGATGTTTGTCCAGCGGTTTACGGGCTGCGGCAAGTAGAGCGTCAGGACGACCATGAGGATCGGGATGAGCATCAACACGGCGATGCCCAGCCACATGGCCTGAGTGGCGCGCACCCCGTCGATCTCGCCCGCTTTGAAGTTGCCGCTGAAGATGCGCAGCACATCGCCTAAAAGATATGTGAGCATGAGGGCCACCCACACCGCTGCAAGTTTTATCTGAACCTCGGCCATGATGTGATTTCTGTTGGTGCGCATGAATGCTATAGGCCACCTTCCCCGACGCAGACGACGATCTTGCCCTTGGCGTGACCGGCTTCGAGATAACGCATCGCCTCGGCGGTCTGTGCGAGGGGATAGCACCGATCCATCATTGGCTTGACCTTGCCCGCCTCGATCAAGTCCTTGATGATGGCCAAGTCCGCCGGGCTGGAGGAGGCAAGAAAGATTTTCATCGTCTTGCCGCCCTTCTTTGTCTTGAAACGGCCGAACAAGATAGCGTCGAACATCTGCGAAGTCGTGCCGCCGGCCATGACGAAAATGCCGGTCGGCGTCAACGCCCGCTCGTAGTCCGACATCGAGCGGTTGCCATTGGCGGCGAAGATCAAGTTGTATTGCTTGCCGTTCTTCGAGAAATCCTCGCGGGTGTAGTCAATCACGTGGTCTGCGCCGAGCGCGCGGGCCTGGTTCATCTTTGTCGTGCTGGTCACCGCCGTGACCTTCGCGCCGAAGTGCTTGGCGATCTGCACGGCAAACGTGCCGACACCGCCGCTCGCGCCGTGAATCATCACGTTTTGCCCGGCCTGAATCTTGCCGTGGTCGCGCAGACCCTGCAGGGCGGTGAGGGCTGCCATCGGCACGGCCGCGGCTTCCTCAAAGCTGAGGTTGGCCGGCTTTGGCGTGAGCTTGCTTTCCGGCGCGCACACGTATTCGGCCAGGCCGCGCTGGTAGCAGGCGAACACGGCATCGCCGGGTTTGAAGCGCGTGACCGCGCTGCCGACTGACTCGACGGTCCCCGCAATGTCCTCGCCCAGAATGGTGTTCTTGGGCTTGAGTAGGCCGGCCGAGAAGCGCGCCAGAAACGGGTCGGCGCGCATCAAGTGCCAGTCGGCCGCGTTCAGGCCGACGGCGCGTATCTTGACGAGCACCTCGTCGTCTTTTGGCGTCGGTTTGGGGATGTCCGCAAGTTGAAGAACATCCGGTGACCCGTATTGGGTGTAAGTAATCGCTTTCATGTTTTGCCTTATTGTGTTGTCAAAGAGTTCCGTCATCTGCCCATGTCGCCGTGACCGAGCGTAATGACGACGTTGCCCTTTTTGTGTCCTGTGTCTACATACCGGTGCGCCTCGACGATCTGCTCCAACGGATAGCACCGGTCAATCACGGCTTTCATCGCGCCTGTTTCGATCCCGCCCTTTAGAAGGACAATTGCCGCCGCGACGTCGAACGTGATGTGCTCAGCAGTTCATTCAGTGCAGATGAATTGAATCCTTTAACAACAAGCCAGATGCCTAGCGATAACTCCCACATAGCGATCGGGAGCGCTGCAATCCCCGCCAGCGCAGACACGCGCTCCCAAAGGCCGAACATTACGGCCGCATGGGAAGCCAGGAGCAAAGGCGCTCCAATGAGTCCGAGTAGAGGAAGAACCCGTGGCACTAAACGAGACTGGTAGAGCAGGGAGCCGAGCAACAGAGCGTTCACGGCCGGTATGACACCCTGTCCAAGGAGGAACAAGCGGTCATACAAGGCGACCAGCGCTTGGCTCGTTGCCAACGCAGATGTTCCGGCTCCGGCCTGCCGCAGGCTCACTACTGTCAAGAGGCACGCTATGCCAGCGAGGATGGTGGCGGCTTCGAGGATTCGTGCTCCGACGAAGCCCAGCGCAACTCCTTCGTTCTGCCTCTTGACCGCCGGGTATAGCACTACTGCGGTCCCAATGCAGGCAAGGGCCACGATTAACTCCAAAACAGCGCCGATGAGCGTGGGCGTGTCGGGGCCGGGGCCAACGACATAGTTCGGATCATGCACCGAGTCATAGAGAGCAAGAGTTGGGATCGCGAGAAAAGTGAGCAGGTAAAGCACGCCCGCCACCAACGCAGTTTTTCTCGATGATGTCGTATCTGTCGCATCTATCGTATCTATGGCCGCCTGTTGAGCGATGTTCATTCATTTATCTCCGTTGTTTGGTTGTGGTTAACCGTAGGACTGGGTTCAGCGCAAATGACCGAGAGCAAGGGCATGCCAAGATCGCGCACCTTTTTCAGCAATCCGTGCAATGCAGCCTGGTCGGCTACCGAGCATGTCAAGATCGTGTCGCCGTTATCGTGCCAGGCGATGGTCGCGCCCTCGAACCACTCGGCCCATTGCTCGCCCAGATGGCCCCGAAGCCTGAGTTCGTAGACCATCGGTCGGTCTGGATCGGTTTCAAGAGTTATCTCGTCTGGCGATGCCTGTGCTGGTTGAGGCTGGCCCGGCAGCTCTGGTTGCGCATTCAAGTTGCGAGAAAGATAGCGGCAACCCGGTCTTGCCGCATAGACACGAAAGTGTTGTTGGGAGTGTTGTTACAGCAGCCCCAGTGCGCGGGCTCGCGCTACCGCCTCGGTGCGCCGCTGTACGCCAAGCTTCTCGAATATCCTGCGGTTGTGGCCCTTGACCGTGTCCAGCGCCAGGTGCAATCGCCTGGCAATCTCGCTGTTCGAGAGGCCCTGCGCGATGAGTTGTAGCACCTCCAGCTCGCGCGGACTAAGGGGCTCGCTGAGGTGTTGGGGGAATGGGGCTGCGCTTGCCAGCGCGCGTGGTTCGGCGTCGAACGCCGCCAGCAGCCTGCCGACGTACTCCGGCATCACGCCGCGCGCAGCCGCCTCGGCCAGCAGGTTCGCCATCGGTTGACCCTGATCAATGAACAGGCGGATGAAGCCTTCCGGCTCGGCCAGTGCCAACGCCTCGCCCAGGTGCGCCAAGGCCGCATCGACATCTCCCCGCATGTGCAAAACGACGCTTTGCAGCACGATCGCGTTGAGCCGTTCATCGGCCCAGCCGCCGGCTTCGGCCTGCTGCCGCAACCTGCCCAAAAGCGCCAGCGCAGCAGGGGCATCGCCCTGCGCCAGGTAGACCAGCGCCTTGCTCCACACGAGATTGTGCGACTGCGCCAGGTGCAGCGCATCGGCATAGCGGCTCTGTCGCAAGAAGACGAGCACTTGCCCGGCAGCTACCTCGGGGATGCGCAGGACGAAGCCTTTCTGGCGCGCGGTCTGCATGGTTCCGGCCAGCATGGCCGCAGCCTCGGCCACATCGCCGCGCGCCAGCTTCAGGCGAGCGAGGAATACGTCGCACACAACGAAGCGGTCAATGACGCGGTCGTATTGCCGCGCCAGTCGCAGGCTTTGTTGTCCGTGCTTCTCGGCAGCGTCGAGGTCATTCCACTCGTAGTGCAGCCGCGCCAGACCCAGATGCGCATCGTAGATGATCTGAAGCGGTTGATCCCCGGTCAACTGCAAGACGCGCTGGAAGGTCTGTTCTGCGAGGTGGAGTTGGTTGTCCACTTGTTGCACGTTGGCCAGGCCGATGGTCGCCAGGATGGTGGAGAAGGCCGCGCCGGCGGCCTGACCCAGCGCAATCCCTTCGGTAAATGCCTCGCGGGAGGCGGCGTAGTCCTTGTGCAGGAAGTGCGCATAGCCCATCACCCAATATGCGTTTGCGCGGGTGGACAGGTTGTCGGGGTGCAGATATTCCAGCGCCCTGCGCGCCTGCGCGAGCATCACATCGGCCTGGTAGCGCGTGAGCGCCAGCGTGGCGCGCGCGGCGGCGATGCGCCCGATCAGGTTGCGCGTTGCGTCATCCGGCTGAGCGCCGTGCAGCACCTTTTCGGCTGCGTTGAGTTTTTCTTCTACACCGGTCGTTTGACCGTTGACCAGAAGCAAGGCGGCGTGCCGCCACCACAGCACCGGCTTGGCATTCATCACCGCCTCCGGCAACGACTCGAGCCAGTTCAATATCGCCATCGCTGCGCCGCGCAGGTGCAAGGGAATGCCCTTGCCATCAATCAGGCGCTCGGCGCGGTCCACATCGCCGGCAGCAGCAGCGTGGCGAAAGGCCTCAAGTTCCAGGCCATTGTCTTCATACCACTGGCTGGCGCGGATGTGCAATTCATTGATGTAGGTTTCGGCGCCTCGTGAGGAAGCAGTGATGCTTTGAGGCAGCCGTTGCCGCAACAAATCTGCGAACAGGTGGTGATAGCGATACCATCGCCGCTCATTGTCGAGCGGGATGATGAATAGGTTGGCCTGTTCGAGCGCTTCGAGGGTCTTCTGTCCCGATCCCGACGGCGCATCCAACAGCGCATCGCATAGCGGGCCGCACAGCCGGTCAAGGATGGACGTGTGCAACAGGAAGTGCTGCACGTCCCCCGGTTGCTTATCCAGCACTTCTTCGAGCAGATAGTCCAGGATGAAGCGATGGCTGCCGGCGAACGTTTGGATGAAATGGGTCGTGTCGGCCACGCCCTGCATCGAGAGCGCGGCGAGCTGCAGGCCGGCGATCCAGCCCTCGGTGCGTGCATCCAGGGTGGCGATGTCTTCTGCTGAGAGGCGCAACCGCATGGCCTGCGTCAGGAAGCTGGCGGCTTCGGCTGGCGTGAAGCGCAGGTCGGACGCGCGCAGCTCGGTCAATTGGTCTTGAACGCGCAGCCGGTGCAAGGGCAAGCCCGGATCCTCGCGCGTGGCGATGATCAGATGCATGTGCGGCGGCGCGTTCTCCAGCCAGAAGGTCAGCGCCTGGTCAATGGCCGGCGCAGTGATGACGTGATAGTCATCGAGCACCAGCGTGAACGGATCATCCATCTCGGCGATCTCGTTAAGCAGTGCGGTCAGCGTGACCTCGACCGGCGGCGGCTGCGGCACTTGCAGCGCCGGCAGCACGCTCTGCCCAATATCTGGCTGGATCCGTTGCAGTGCGGCGATCAAATACGACAAAAAACGTGCTGGATCGTTGTCACCCTCATCCAGCGACAGCCAGGCCACGGGCCGCTGGCTATGGGTGATCCATTCGCTGACGAGCGTCGTCTTGCCAAAGCCGGCCGCGGCCGAGACGAGGACGAGCCTGCGATGCGCGCTTTCCTCCAGCCGTTCGATCAGGCGTGGGCGCAGCACATGCTTCGACCGCAGGGGTGGGATGTGTAGCTTGGTGGTCAGGATGGACATGGCAACTTAGGAGTCTCCTCTAAGGAGTCCGACTCCTGAAACTCCACTACTCGAAATCACCCGCAATCAACGGTGCGATCATACGCTCGTCCACTGCGCCACGATGAAACTCGGCCAGTCGCTCGCGACCGCCGAACCAGTCGAGCACCTCGCTGCGTTGCAACTGGGTCGGCTGGCCCGACATGAAC
This sequence comes from Anaerolineae bacterium, assembly GCA_023511655.1. GTDB lineage: Bacteria > Chloroflexota > Anaerolineae > J036 > Brachytrichaceae > JAAFGM01. The sequence continues at coordinate 5,087 of JAIMBB010000135.1, read as the reverse complement.
GCCGAATACGACGACCACGGCCAGTCGCGCCAGTCGTTCACGAAGCCGTGCTTTTGCGGGTTGAAGTGAATGTAGAAGATCAGGTTGGTGAAGTATGCATCCGACGTCACCTCGATGCGCGCGAAATGCTCCTGGAACAGTTTGCCGGTGCGGCCGTAGCCTTTGTTGATGGCCTTGGCGTAGGTGCCAAACAAGGACTGGAAGGCGGCGTGGATCGGTGAGGAGTCGGACTCCTTCAAGGAGTCCGACTCCTGAACCTCTTTCACCCGAATCAACGAGTGGAAATGGTTGCGCAGCAGGCAATACGCGAACGTGTCGGCGACGGGCAGAACATACTTGGCGTATAACTGCAGGAAATAGGTGTAGTTCCGTTCTTCGAGGAAAATGTTCTCGCGGTTGTTGCCGCGATTGAGCACGTGGTAATAGCGGCCCGGCAGCATCGGCGCGCCGCGCCGGATGTTTCTGGGGGCAGGGTGCTTGGTAGCCATTGATGGTTCTTCGGTTGTTAGCGGTCGGAGCGGTCGGAGCGCTCCAAGCGCTCCGACCGCTAACAACCGCATTACTCGATAAGCCTCCGCGCCTTCTCCCTCAGCGCCGGCTCGGCGTCTGCGTTGTTCGCCACGGCCTCGAAGGCGGCCTTCGCCTCGGCTGCCTTGCCCTGCGCCTTGTAGCCGATGCCGAGGGCGTATTGCAACAATGGGTTGTTCGGATCGGCCCCCAGCGCAAGCGCCTTCTGCGCTTCAGCGAAGGCTTCGTCCGCCCGGCCCTGCTCGGCCAGCGCGAAGGCATACGACGCCTGCACATCGGCGTTGGTCGGGTCGGCGTCGCGCGCGCGCCGGATCGCGCTCACCGCCTCGTCCAACTGCCCCAGCCGGTAGTGCGCGTTGCCGAGGAATTGCAGCGCCAGCCCGTATGTGGGTGAGAGGGTCACCGCCTGCTGCAACGACGGCACGGCCGCGGTGTATTGCTGCGATGCGACCAGCACCATGCCCAGCAAGCCGTGCGCCAGTGGGTCGTCGGGCCGGAGTTCGACGGCGCGCCGACTGGCAGCTTGCGCCTCCGCCAGTTGGCCATCGCGCCACAGCATGTTCGCCAGGAGCAGCCAGCTGGCGCTGTCATCAGGCTTGAGTTCGACGCCTCTGCGCAGCGCGGCGATGGCATCGGCGGTCTGGTTGCGTTGCGCGTAGGTCATGCCGAGTTCGTAATACACCTGCGGGTCGTCCGGCGCGAGCGTTTGCGCTGTGCGCAGCGCAGCCAGCGCTTCGTCCGCTTGCCCCACCCCGCGCAGCGCCATCCCCAGCAGACGGTGCGCCAGCGCGTTCTCCGGCGAGAGTTCAGCCGCCTGTTGCAGCGGCGCTAACGCCGCAGCGTAATCCAGGCGCCCCAGCGCCTCCAGCGCCACCTCCAACAAGCCGCGCACCGGCCCGGCGTCCGAGCGCAACAGGGCCTGCGCCCGCGCCAGTTGCTCGCGGGCCGCGGCGTTGCCGGGCTCGCGTTTCACCAGCGCCTCATACTTCTTCACCGCCGCCTGATAAGCCGCGACCACCTCGGTCGCCGGGCGCTGCATCGCCTCCAGCGCCAGGCCGCGGATCAGATCCACCGAGGCGTTGTTTGGGTCGGCGATCGCGGCCCGGTCGAGCGCGGCCAGCGCGTCGTCATATCGCTTCTGTTCGAGCAGGGTGTTGCCGAGCTGCACCAGCGTGTTCGCGTCGCATGGGTAAATCTGCAGCGCGCGCTCGAAGTTTTCGACGGCCTTGTCGTACTGGCCCAGCGCGTGGTAGCTGATGCCGAGCAGGACGTAGGGCGAATCGAGCGTCTTGCTGCGCAGTCCGAAGTAGCGCGGGGCTTGCTTGAGCGAGGCCTCCAGCGATGCGACGGCGTCCTGCCAGCGCCCGGCTCGCATCTGCGCCATGCCGACGTAGGCCTGCAGGCGCGACAGCTCTTCGGCCGGGCGGTCGAGCGCGCGCGCCTCGGTCAGAGCCTGCCGGTAGCCGAGCGCAGCGGCATCGAAGCGGCCGGCATACCAATCGGCGTCGGCGGTCGCCAGGGCGACGGAAAGTGGCGTGGTGACTGTCATGGGCGAGGCGGACGACGCAGCTTGCGCGACAGTCGCGGCATCGTCAGTGCGGCCGAGGGTCGTCAGCGCCCTCACCAGGCTGGTGCGCACGTCGGGATCGGCGCTGCCGCGGTTGAGCGCTTCTTCATAGGCATCCGCCGCCTCGTCCCAATCGCCCATCAACTCGTGGATCCAGCCACGCACCTCGAACGGGACGGCGTCGCTGCGGCCGCTGTCAATCACATAGGTGTTCTCCTGCAAGGCCCAATCCAGGGCCGGCGTGCCGTCGGGCTTGCACGCACTGATGTAGGCCACGCTGAGGTTGTGTCGGATCGCTGCCGACTTCGGATCGTAGTTGCGCGCCTTCTCCAGATCGCTCACCACGTCGGCGATGGGCTTGCCCGTGCGCAGGCGCGCGGCGGCGCGATAGAAATAGGCCGCCTCGGCCCGCACTTCGGTCTGCTCCGCCGACAGGCTGTTCACTGCGCGCTCGAACAACGACAGCGCGTTTTCGTAATCGCCCTCGATGTAACGCATCACGCCCAACGCCAGGAAGGCGACGTGTTCGATCTTGCGGGTGTTGGCGTCGAGGTTGTAGCTGAACGAGCGCAGGTCGTCGGCGCCGAGCAGCGGCGCAGCGCCCTGCGACCCGGCCAGCAATTCGAATTGTGGCGAGACATTGTTCGCATCGTACGTGCCCCAGATCACCAGTGACGCCTTGCGATCCCGACCCAGTTGGCGCGCAGCCAACGCATCGCCGACGATCGGATGATCGCTCTCGCGCACGCGCTGCACCTCGATCGGGAAGTTCAGCGCGGCCGATTGCTTGAGCAGCTCGTTGTAAATGTCGTCGTCGAAGATGCGATCCGGGCAACCGGTGCAGCCCTTGAATTCCGACACCACGATCACCGGCCCGACCGGCGGCAGGTTGCTTTGATAGACGCGCCAGCCCGCCCATCCGATGCCTGCCATGCCGAGTGCAGCCGCCGCTGCGATAGCCAGCCGGCGATTGGTCGGCGTTCGTGCGCGGACCGCGCCGAACACGGCCAACACAAACGCGCTGATCAGCGCCGGCACAACCAGGTACGGGAGCAGCGCCGTCAATCGCGAGAACTGCTGCGAGACGCGGTCGAGCGTCCTGAAGGCGAAGTCAATCGCAGCCAGCGTGACGCTGATCGCGCCGATGATGGCGATGAGCTGGCGCAGCCGGCCGGGCTGCAGGCGCTCAGTCCTGGGCACGCCCTGGCCCACCAACGGCGAGACCGCTTCGGCTAGCGCCGATGCCGATGCCAGCCAGCCCTGCTTCGGCTCGGCCTGGGGTTGGCCGGTTGGTTGGCCGGTTGAAGGTGCAGGCGCCGCGCTTGGCGCAGAGGGTGGCGCTGCCGGTTGCATGTCTCGCACCGTCGGTGCATCGAGCGCGTGATCGTCGGATGCCACCGGCGCCGGCGGCGCGGCGAGGGCCGCGTTCAACGCCGCCGCCAGTTCGCCCGTGCTGCGGAAGCGCGCTTCGGGCTGCTTGGCCAGCGCCCGTGCGATCACGTCTTGCACTGCCGGTGGCACGTTGGGGTTGAATTGCGCCGGCGAGGGTGGGGCCTGATTGATGTGCTGCAGCAGCACTGCGGTCGGCGAATCGGCGCGGAAGGGCACGCGCCCGCAGACCATCTCGTAAAGCACAATGCCGAGCGAATACACGTCGCTGCGCGCGTCCACGGCTTGGCCCGATGCCTGCTCCGGCGACATGTAGGCCGGCGTGCCCACAAGGCCGCCGCTCAGGCTGGCATGGCCGGGCTGTGCGGCCTCGCCGGCGATGCGGGCGATGCCGAAATCGGTCAACACCGGCTCGCGCGCCAGCGCGTTCTGTGAGCGGAACAGGATGTTGGCCGGCTTGACGTCGCGGTGGATCATGCCGCGCCCGTGCGCGTAATCCAGCGCGCCGGCAATGGCGGTGAGAATGGACGCGGCTTCGGCCAGCGGCAGGCTCTCGCCCCGTTCGCGCAATTGCGCCAGCCGATCCTTGAGTGAGCCGCCGTCCAGGTACTCCATCACCATGAACGGCCGGTCGTCGTCCTCGGTGGTCGGGTCGCCGCGCTCGACGGCGAAGTCGTAGACCTGCACGATGTGTGGATGGCGCAGCGACGCCACCACGCGCGCCTCGCGGTGGAAGCGCTCGTAGAAGCCGGGCTGGTGCGTCAGTTGTGGCAGGATGACCTTGATGGCGACGTCGCGTTCGAGCAAGGAGTCGTGCGCGAGATAGACGCTGCCCATGCCGCCAGCGCCCAGCGCGCGGACAAGGGTGTATTTGCCGAGCGTCTGCGCGGTCATGGTCAGCGGGTGAGCTCGATCTTGAGCCGCATCTTCACGTCGTCGTCCACGTAGAGCGAGCCGTGCGTCTGCCGCACCGGATGCACGTCGGAGCCGTCGAGCACAGCGCTGCTTTCGGGGATGGTTTCGTCACCGCTGGCGCCGGTCAGCAGATCGGCCTTCAACCACGCGCCCTCATCGTCGCGCCGCACGCGCAGTCCGGTCGCCGTCTTCAGCCCATAGCCGAAGATCGAGACGGTGGGCACGCGCGTGCTGCGACCCAGCTCCTGCCGGAACAGGCGCGCGTCGCGCAGCAGCCCGCGGTGCTTTTCCTCCACCCACGCTTCGTCGGCCAGCACATCAATCGGCTGGTTGGATTGGTCGGACACGCAGGCGTAGGTGGGCAGCAGTTGGTAGGCCGACGGGAAGGTCTCGATCACCTCGCGCATGCGTTCGCCCATCAGCCCGAACGGCAGGAAGCGCCCGCGCACGATGGCCGGAATGATCTTCGGCGTACCGGCGTGCGGCCCGCCGATCAATACCAGCCGCCCGACCTTGCGATGTCCGCCCAGGTGCTCGACATACCAGCGGCTGACCAGGCAACCCATGCTGTGTGCGATGAGCGTAATTGGGCCGGCCGCATCCGGCGTGCTGGCTTGCCAGTTTTCGATGGCTTGTGCAAGGCGTTTGGCGGATTGGCGGTTGTCCTGCCGCCAGTCGTAGCCGACCT
>JAIMBB010000134.1 GCA_023511655.1 Anaerolineae bacterium | reverse complement strand
TGTTCACCCCGGGTTTGCTGATGCCCGGCGTCGGCATCTTGGCCGGAATATCGCTGATCGCTTTAACCTGCGCGCCGTCGCTGCCGGTGGTTCCATTCTTCATAGTCGTCATCGCATTGCTCCTGCTGGCTCTACTCGTCGCTCGCCGGGGGATGGCCGGCGAGCGTTGGCCAGCCCTAGTGTCTCGTCTCCTGATACAGAATCTCCTCGCTGACCCAGTGCGCCGTCAGCGGCAGGCCGTCGTTGTGGTTGGCCGGATAGACCTTCTCGGCGTCCTTGGGTGAGTGCAGCCGCACCAACTGGCACAGTTGAGCGTCGCTGTTCAGCTCCACTACGTAGATGCGCTTGTGGGCAGCCAGGAACATCGTCACGTCGTCGTTCATCGGCAGCGCGCGCAGGCGCAGGTACGACGTGCGGATGCCCCTGGCTTCCAGCAGGGCGCGCCCTTCCTGGATGGCCGGGTCAGTTGAGCCAAAACCGATGATGCCGATCTCGGCTCCCTCGACGAGGTCAACTGCGGGCGGGGGCATCAGCTTGCGCGCTGTTTCGAACTTGCGCGCCAGGCGATCCATGTTGTTCTCCCAGTCGTCGGCGCGTTCCGAGAGCATGGCGCGTTCGTTGTGGCCGGAGCCGCGGGTGAAGTAGGCTGCAAAGGGGCTATCGTTGCCCGGCAGCGTGCGCCACCCGATGCCATCGCCGTCCACGTCTTTGTAGCGGGCGAAGCCCCTGGCCGCGTTGACCTGCTCGGCGGTGAGCACCTTGCCGCGGTCCATCGGCTCTTCCGGATAGTCGAACGGCTTGCTCATCCATTGGTTCATGCCCAGGTCCAGGTCACTCAGCACGAACACCGGCGTCTGCAGGCGCTCGGCCAGGTCGAAGGCGCGCCAGCCGAACTCGAAGCACTCGTAGACCGAACCGGGCAGCAGCACCGGATGCTTGGTGTCGCCGTGACCCAGCCAGTAAGCGGCGATGATGTCGCCTTGCGAGACGCGGGTGGGCAGGCCGGTAGCTGGCCCCATGCGCTGGACGTCCCAGATCACGGCCGGGATTTCGGCAAAGTAGCCCAGGCCGCTGAACTCGGCCATCAGGGAGATGCCCGGGCCGCTGGTGGAGGTCATAGCGCGCGCGCCGGCCCATCCGGCACCCAACACCATGCCGAGCGCAGCCAGTTCGTCTTCAGCCTGCACGACCGCGTAGGTTGGCGCTTTGGTCTCCGGGTCTGTGCGCAGCCTGGGCAGATACTCGTTTAGCGCGTCGGCCAGGCTGGTGGCCGGGGTGATGGGATACCACGCCGCGAAGCCCACACCGCCGTAAATGGCGCCCAACGCAGCGGCCGTGTTGCCGTCAATCATGATCTGGCCCCTGGTCTTGTCCATGCGCTCTACGCGATAAGGGTCGGTCTTGATCAGATTCTCGGCAGCCCATGCCGCAGCGGCGCGCACCACCTTCATGTTGCTCTCCACCGGCTTGGCCTTGCCTTTGAAGTGGAACATCAGCGCGGCTTCGATCTCGGACAGCTCGATGCCAAGCAATTGGGCAATGGCGCCGACATACACCATGTTGGCCACGTAGGTGCGCAGCTTGGGGTCGGCTTCGTGAGCGCGGGCCATCTCCTTGACCGGGATAGCGTAATAATGCAGATCGCTGCGCCTCACCGGAAGTTTGATGTCGTCGGCATACATGAACACGCCGCCCGGCGCGGTATTTTGATGGTCTTCCAGGGCGGTATCTGGGTTCAACACGATCATGATCTCGGTCGTTTCGCGGCGGGCGATGTAGCCATCTTTGCTCAATCGAATGGTGTACCACGTCGGCCGGCCCTGGATGTTGGAAGGGAATAGATTCTTTCCGCTGACCGGGATGCCCATCTTGAACAGCGCTCGCAGCAGCACCGCGTTGGAGGTCTGGCTGCCGGAGCCGTTCTTCGTGGCGGCCGTGATGGCGAAATCGTTCACCACCGGCTCGCGCTGCAAGAGCGAAGAGCTGGTGCCCTGTTCGGGGTAGGGATGTGTAGCTACGTTGGATTCGGTGTGAGCTGTCAGGTCTCTCAGCATTTTCATCTCCTGAACCGTCGTGGGTTCGTTTAAATTCATTTGCAATCGGTCGAACGCCCGAGAGCGACTACTACGTCGTCGGCCATCGGGCAGCGAAATTCATTTTGGCGCCGTGCGCTGATGCGCATTGAGCTTGATCTCCGGCGCGGCGCGATCGCCGTTGGTGCGGTTGCGCGGTGCGCGTGCCTTTTGGCGCTTTTGCAGCAGCTTGGTGTGCTGCACCAACAGCCGATAGGCCTCGTCCACGTCGCCGGCGATGACGGCGTTGACGATTCCCTCGTGATACGTCCACACCTCGTGCAAGTAGTCGTAATCCGAGAACACGCTCAGCCCTTCGGCCTCGTAGGCGTCCCAGTACGCTTCGAGCAGGCCTTTGACGAAGGGATTGTCCAGGCGACGATAGATCGTCAGGTGCAGCTCGCGATGCTCGGCATGTGGGATGCGGGGCGGGTGTTCGTCCAGTTTGGCGAAGGCGTTCTCGATCAACGACTTCAAATAGGCGCAATCCTCATCCGTCAACAACGAGACCGCTTCGTGAAAGAAGGCGAATTCGACGTGGTTGCGCAGCTCGCTGAAGGCGTCGAACAATTTGCGATCTTGGGCCAGTGCATAGAGCAGGCTGAAGCGCACGGCCGGCAAGAAGTTGAAAGGGCTGACTCGAATGCCGGTGCGCGGCTTGACTTCGACCATCCCCATCGTCCGCGCCACTTCGAGCTGCTCGCGCAGCTTGCCGATGCTGATCTGGAGTTCGGCGCTCAGCTCTTCCAGAGGCGGCAACCGATCTCCCGGTTGCAAGCCGTGTTCGACGATATATGCCAGCAGGTCCGATTCAGTGTTTCGCAACATGATTGTCAATTCTGATGAATTGGAACAATATAATTCATCAGATGATTTGGACGATTGAATTTTACACGTCCCGGACGAAAAGTCAATCATCGAATTGGGGCGCGAAATGGTGTGTCCTGAGCTAGCGCAGCGCGAGGACGAAGTTGAACGTGCCGGTCTTGCTGCCGTCGGCGTTGTCCTGCACGTCCATCAGGCACTCCGGCCGGAAGATCCGGTCGCGGGCGTTGAGCGGCTCGTCGGGGAAGTAGAGTTGCGTGGTCAAGACCGGTTGGTTCGGCGCCTGCACGCGGACGTGGAAGTGGCGTGTGCGCCCAGGGTAGATGCCGGGTTGGATCGTCTCCAGCGTGTAGCGCCCGGCCTCGTCGGCGAAGAAATGCCCGCGTAGTTTGTAACCGACGTTGTCGTAGACGCCCGCGGCGTCGCAGTGCCAGAAATCGAGCATCGCGCCGGCGATGGGCCGGCAAGCCGTGTCGAGCACATAGCCGGTGACCGTCATGCGCGTGCCGGTGATTCCCGGCTCGAGGAAGGAGTTTCGCTGCGGGGTATTCGGGGTGTAGAACGGCCCGGCGGTCTGGGGCGGCGTCGGTTCGTCGTCACCACAGGCGGGCGTCGGCGGCAGAACAGAAGACGCGGCCGCTGCTTGCGCTGTCGGAGATGGCGCGGCTTCGGCCGGGGAGCGCTCGGCCGGGGCGGGGGGCGTGGTGGTCGGCGTGGGCTCGTCTGCGCCGACGCGCGCGCCGACGCGCGGTTCGACGGCAGCCGCGCTGCAGGCCGCCAGCGCTATGCCGGGCGAGGCCGCCAGCATTGCTCTCAGGAATCTCCGCCGGCTCAGCCCGCTCGCAGTCTGGTTTTGCATATCTTCCTCCGCTTCGCATCCGTTCATTCTGATAACGCCGATCAATTGCGTGTGAGCAGCGCCTGAGCAGCAGCCAAGAGCGACCCTGAGCGGCCCGGGTTCATGGCAGAGCAAGCCCCTCACAGAGCAAATTGGGCTAAATGTCATGCCGACACTACCGTTGAAGATCACGTGACGCGCCGTGTGTGCGTGCTACAATCCGCCGCGTTAGGTAAAGAGGTAGCAAGTTAATGGTCCCTCCCGTAACGCGCGACGCGGAACTCATCAACGGTCTCTATAACGTCATCCTCATCTTCGCCATCGCCACGTTCGTGCTGGTCGAAGCTCTACTCATTTACTCGGTCATCAAATTCCGGCGGCGCAGCGCCGACGAAATGCCACAACAGATCCACGGCAACCGGGGGCTCGAGTTAGCCTGGACCATCATCCCGGCCATCGTGATCGCCGTGATCTTCGGTCTCTCGGTGGACACCATGAGCCGGATGACGGCGCGCGGCACGCTGTCGAACCCCGTGGCGCACGTGCATGCCATTAACGATGTGGAAGCGCGCCGACGCGTGGAAAGGGCACAGCCGGTAGATCTGGTGATCGAGGTCGTCGGCCGCCAGTGGGTCTGGCAATACAAGTACCCCGGCGGCGATGGCGTGACGACGAATGAGGAACTGGTTGTCCCGGCCAACAAGAACATCCGGCTGGACATGACTGCGGCTGATGTCATCCATGCCTGGTGGATGCCGGAGTTCGGCCCAATGATCTACGTCAATCCAGGTGAGCTGTCGTACGTCTGGTTCAACGTGCCACCCGGAGACTATATCGGCCAATGCAACGTATACTGCGGCGTAGCGCATGCCAGAATGATCTCGCGGGTGAAGGCGCTGCCGCAGGCCGAATACGACGAATGGTATGCCAAGCAGGCTGCCGCCAGCTCGGCGGCCACTCGACCTGGGGACCCTAAGGTGGGCATGGAAATTTTCATGAACGGCCCATGCATCGCCTGCCACTACATCGAAGGTACCAAGGCCCAGGGACGCGTCGCCCCACGCGAACTGACGCGCTTCGCCTCCTATCTCACCATTGCCGAACTCGACGGCTTTGATAATAACGCAGAGAACCTGGCTAAGTGGCTGCGCGATCCGCAGGCCATCAAACCGGGCACGGCTATGCCCAACCTGAACCTCAAAGCCCAGGAGATTGCCGACCTGGTGGCGTATCTGCAAACTCTCAAGTGATCTATGAATGAAGCTGGCGATCGCCGAGGCGATCGCTACCGAAAGAGATATGGCAAGCATCAGCATTCCTATCCCGCTGCGCGATCGTGCCAGAACCGGCCTGCTCGGCTGGCTGGCGACGGTGGATCACAAAAAGATCGGCGTCATGTACATGATGGTGGCGTTCTCGTTCTTCGTCATCGCCGGCGTCCTGGCGCTGCTCATCCGATTGCAGTTGGCTGCTCCCAACATGCAGGTGGTGGATCCGCAAACTTACAATCAAATCTTCACCATGCATGGCACGGTGATGATCTTTCTGTTCACCATTCCGATGCTGGTGGGCGGCTTCGGCAACTATCTGCTGCCGCTGATGATCGGGGCGCGCGATGTCGCCTTCCCGCGCCTGAACGCGTTCAGCTTCTGGATCACGCTAGGCGCGGGACTGGTCATGTTTGGTGGTTTCCTCTTCGGCGCGCGGTCCGACGCAGCCTGGACGGCTTACATACCTTACTCGAGCAAGACGTTCTCGCCGACGATTGGCATGGATATCTGGCTGCTCGGCTTGATTCTGCTGGGCATCGGCTCAACGCTGGGCGCGGTGAATTTCCTTGTCACTCTCTACAGCATGCGCGCGCCGGGCATGACGGCCTGGCGTATCCCGATGTTCGGGTGGGCAATGGGGACGACTGCCGGCATGGTCTTGTTGGCGACGCCGGTGCTCACTGCCGCGCTGATCATGCTGGTGGCCGACCGCAACTTCAACACGCAGTTCTTCACCACCAACCGGGTGCAGCTTTGGCAGCACATGTTCTGGTTCTACTCCCATCCGGCTGTCTACATCATGATCCTGCCCGCCATGGGGATCATCTCCGAGGTCATCCCGGTGTTCGCTCGCAAACCGCTTTTTGGCCTGCGCGCGGTGGTGATCAGCACCATCCTGATCGGCCTACTCGGCTTCACCACCTGGGTGCACCACATGTTCGTCAGCGGGGTGGATCCGACCATCGAGCGGTTTTTCATGTTCACCACGATGGTGATCGCTGTGCCGACCGGCGTGAAGATGTTCAACTGGCTCGCCACCCTGTGGGGCGGCTCGCTGAACTTGAAGACGCCGCTGTTGATGTGCCTCGGTTTCCTGGCTACGTTTGTGATCGGCGGCATCAGCGGTGTGATGCAGGGTTCGATCCCTGTTGACCAATACGTGCACAATTCCTACTGGGTTGTGGCGCACTTCCACTATGTGCTGTTTGGTGGGAGCGTCTTCGGCATCTTCGCCGGCCTGTATTTCTGGGTGCCCAAGATCACCGGCCGCATGTTCGATGAGAAGCTGGGCAAGTTGCATTTCTGGACCATGATGATCGGGTTCAACGTCACCTTCTTCCCCATGCACTTCCTCGGCTTGCTGGGCATGCCGCGCCGCATCGCCACCTACGACGCCGGCCGCGGTTGGGAAGCCGGCAACCTGATCGCGACGATCGGCGCGTTCCTGCTGGCCTTCTCCGTGCTCATCTTCATCATCAATTGCATCAAGCTGCGCAACGGTGAGCGGGCCGGCAACGACCCGTGGGAAGGCAACACGTTGGAGTGGAGCACGACATCGCCGCCGCCGGAGTACAACTTCCGCGAGATCCCGGTCGTGGAGAGCGATCGCCCGCTGTTCGATGCGCGGATGAGAACGCCCTCTGCCTAACGCCGCACCGGATTCATCCATCCCGGCTTGCCGACGGCGAATCTGGATGGATCCGAGGCGCAAAGCTGTTCCGTATGCCAGTGAGCGAGTCCCGGTCGTTGCAGCGCCTGACCCTGGCAGCGCTGGCCATCGCTGCGCTCCTGGTGGTGGCAGGCAACGTCGTGCGCATTTCGGGCGAAGGCCCCAGTTGTCCTGATTGGCCGCTATGCTTCGGCACTGTGCTGCCGATGGACAACTCGAAGGCTGTCGCCGAAGTTATCCATCGCGCCCTGGCCGCAGCGGCTGGATTGGCTCTTCTCATCGTCGCAGCCGTGTGTGTGCAGCGGCGACGGCGGTTGAACCGTTCGCTAGTCTGGTATAGCTTCGCCTCGCTTGCGCTGTTGCTTGCTCAGGTCGCGCTTGGCGCATTGAGCGCGCTGCGTCCCTGGCCAGCCTGGGGGCCGGCGATCTCGGCCCTGCACCTGATCGTGGGCCTGGGCATGCTGGGGTGCGTTGCTGCCATGTATGTCGAGGCGCGTTATCCGTCGGCGGGGCGCGATGCTCGTCCGGCCGGTCGGTCGGCACAGCGCTTCCGACGCTCGATCCGCGCGCTGGTCGGCGCGACGTTTATCTTGCTGGCGACGGGTGCCTTCGTCTCCGGCAGCGGCGCGGCGATGGCGTGCGGCCAGACCTTCCCGAGCTGTAATGGTGGACTGGTGCCCAACGGTGGCGTCTTGGTGTTTTTGCAGTGGCTGCATCGCGCCGCGGTGTTTGCAGTAGCCTGCCTGCTGTTTTCACTGCTGGCGCGTTGGGTGCGACAGGATGTGCGCGTCGGCTTGGACCCACGAATCCAGCGCGTGGGGTGGGCGTTCGTCGCCGCCTTCTTTGTTGTGGGTGCGCTGGGGTGGTTGATGGTGTCGCTCAATCGTCCAGCCGTCCTGGCCACGTTACACAACGCGACGGCGGCGGTGCTATGGGTATGTGCTGTCGTCCTGTCCATGCTGGTTGATAGGCTTCCGGTGGCAATCCCCGAACCGACCAGCAGACCCGTGCCGGCGTGGCAGCAGACCATCCGCGACTACGTCGCGCTGACCAAGCCGCGCGTGATCTCGCTATTGTTGTTCACCACGCTGGCGGCGATGTTCATCACGCCGGCGGGCACGCCCTCCTGGTACCTGGTCGTCTGGACACTGATCGGCGGTTATCTGATGGCTGGCGGGGCCAATGCGGTGAACATGGCCTTCGATAGCGACATTGACCACGTCATGGGGCGCACCAGCAAACGCCCCGTGCCGAGCGGCCGCATCGCGCCTCGCCGGGCGTTCGCCTTTGGCCTCGTCCTGGCCGGTCTGTCTCTCCTGATCTTCTTGCTGTTCGTCAACTGGCTGGCGGCAGTTCTGGCGGTGATGGGCTTCCTTTACTACACCGTGATCTACACGCGGTGTCTGAAGCGCAGCACATGGCAGAACATCGTGATTGGGGGTGGTGCCGGCGCGATTCCGCCGATGATCGGCTGGGCGGCCGCCAGCGGCCGGCTTTCGCTGACAGCCCTGGTGCTGTTCGCGATCGTGTTTTACTGGACGCCGCCGCACTTCTGGGCGCTGGCGTTGCTCAAGCGCAAGGACTATGCTGCAGCCGGCGTGCCCATGTTGCCGGTAGTAGCCGGCGACGGCGAGACCGCGCGCCAGATCCTCATCTATTCATTCGGCATGTTCGCGCTCACGCTGATGTTGGTGCCGGTGCAGGCGATGGGCGGCGTCTATCTGGTGGGCGCGATTGCACTGGGGGCGTGGTTTTTGTGGTTGGCGTGGCGCGTGAATCATGAACACACCCCCCAGGCTGCCCTCAAGCTATATGTATACTCCTTGCTCTACCTGTTCGCCCTGTTTGCGGTGATGATGGTAGATCGGATTGTGTTGTGAAGCACTAACCATGATTCCAAAACGAGCAAAGCGCCAGGCGATCCTGATGACCCTCATCAGCTTTGGCCTGTTGTTCATCGGCATCGTCCTCGGCATGTTGTGGGTGAGCGCCTACAGCGTGAAGTAGGGACGCTCAAGCATCGAAGCAGATACCAGCATGGAAGAAACGACCAGAAATATGATTCCCGCGGTGACCGCTCCTGTGCCAGAGGCCGCCGACGCAAAAGCACAGTTTGACCCTGGCGCAGTCGCGGGAGCACCGCTGCACGTGCACGACGAGGAGCATGAGCCGCACATGCCGGCGCCCAGCCTCTCTCCTATCATCCTGGGAGCGGGCATGACGCTGACTGCATTCGGTTTGGTATTCGGCCCGGTGGTGCTCATCCTCGGCGCGATTGGCATCCTCGTCGGCCTGGGCACGTGGCTGTACGACGAGATTGTGAATGCCAGCGCGGTGACCTCGGATCACGAATGATGGATAAGTCCAACCTGGCGATGCACATGGCCGGCAGTCAACGATGGTCCGATTCGCGGCCCGATTCGCGGGTTGGCCAGCCCCAACCGGCGAAACCGACCCGCGTGAAGAACATCGGGTTGCTCGGAGTGGCGTTCTTCATCGTCTCCGAGTCCATGTTCTTCGTTGGGTTGTTTTTGGCCTGGTTCTACCTGCGGGCGACGAGCGATGCCTGGCCGCCAGCCGGAGTGGCGCCGCCTCCCCTCCTCCCCGCCGTGATCAACACGGGTATCGCCTTGTTGAGCACGGTGGCAGTGCTCTTCGCCGACCGCGCCATTGCGCGCGATAACCGGTCGGGCCTGATCGCCGGCATCGCCACAGCCGGCGCGCTTGGCGTGATCTTCATGGCGGTGCAGTCGGCCGAATTCACCGCTCTGTCTGCGTTGGCTCAGGGCAGCGCCTACGGTTCCACTTTCACCTTCTTGCTCCTCTTTCATGTGCTGCGCGTGTTCGTAGGCGTGGTGCTGATGGGGGTGGTGTTGGTGCGCGCGCTGCTCGGCCATTTCTCCAGCCGGCGCCGCCTCCTGGTGCAAGGGACGGCCATGTACTGGTGCTTCATCACCGGTGTGTGGTTGGTCGTGTTCGCCGTGTTGTATCTGCTAAGCTGAGCGGTGACGTGGTTGGCATCGCCCTGCGCTGGATTCTGATCGCGCTGGTCGCAGCGTCGCTCTTTTTGGCAGCCGCTGTAGCGCTCTCCCGATGGCGGTTGCAAACCGAAACGGCGCAAGAGGCGAAGGTGCAATCGCCGGTAGAAAGCATCGCGGTACCGTTGGATGGTCACGGCATTGGTTCGCAAATCATCGAGCGAGCCGAACTGAACCTCCGACTCGATCCCTATCCGCCGCGGGCCGGTATGCCGGCCACGCTCACGCTGGTGGCCGTGGATCGCACGGCGCGCGCGGTCATGACCATCACGCCGACGCTTGAGGTGGCCGAGGTGACCCAGGCCGACGGGAGAAACTTCAGGGCCGCGCGCCAGAGCAATGGCGCCTACGTGGTGACCGGCCGGCTCTTCCCCAAGCCCGGTCCCTGGCGCTTGCGTCTGACGGTAGATTTCGGCACTGACGAACCCCATCGCATGCTGGCCCTTGTGGAAGCCCAATGAATTCGCCGCTCATGCTGCATCGGGTACCGGCTCGATCAACGAAGGGTCGTCGTGCCTGACGCTGTTTACGCGCGGCGAGACAGCGTAAGCCCGCATGCCTTCGGCCGGGAAGGGTTGCAGCAGCGAGTGCAGAAAAGCCAGGTCTTCGCCGTCGTGAGAAAGCCAGGCAGCTTCGCACTCCTTTGGCAGCACGGCGGCCATGCGGTTGTGCAGCGGCGCGACCAGCTCGTTCGGCGCCGTGGTGATGATGGTGCACGTGCGCAGCCGATCGCCCGCCGGCGTCTTCCACACGTCCCACAGCCCGGCCAACGCGAACGGTTCACCGGATGCCAGCATCACGCGCATCGGCGTCTTGGTGCCGTCGGGGTTCTTGCGCCATTCGTAGAAGCTATCAGCCAACACCAGGCAGCGCCGCTTTTTGAACAGGGTGCGAAAGGCCGGCTTCTCCGTCAGCGTCTCGGCCCGCGCGTTGATCAGGCGCGAGGCGATGCTTGGGTCTTTGGCCCATGCCGGGATCAGTCCCCAGCACGCTGCCGATAGAGTACGCGGCGATACATCGTACACGACGGCCACTGGCTGCGTCGGCGCGATGTTGTAACGCGGCGTCGTCACAAAATCCGCGCTGGTCAAACGGAACCGCTCCATGAGCCGCTCCGGTGTGACGGTCAAGGTATAGCGTCCGCACATTGAGAATTGAGAATTGGGAATTGAGAATTGAGAATTGAGAACCTGGGGAGGCTCATTTGGTTGTAGCCACTCGCAGCGCTTGCATCACCGGCCGCTCGGTGCCGTTCTCGTCCAGCAGCGAGAAGAATTTCATCTGTTCGCAGCGATCCGGATACTGCGGCGAGCGGCTGAAGTCGTAGTTCCACAGAAACATCGGCCCCATCCATGGCCAATGCTGACGGGCGAAGGCGAAGGCGCGCACTACATACTCCGCCTGGCGCTTGCGCGAGACGCGTTGCCAGTCCAGTTCCGGCCACGAGCATTGTAAGCCTTCCTCACGCGGGTCTACCAGCCAACCGAACTCGGTTGCCCACATCTGCTTATCTGCTGCGCCGAAGGCCTCCATCAATCGGCGATGCGCCTCGGCGCGGCGAAAGAGCAACCCACGCGCCTGCGGGTCGTCGGGATCGTGCTCCGGCTCGTAGGCGAAGCCATACGGGTGAAACCCATATCCGTCAATGTAATCGGCGATGCCGACCTCGAACAGGGCGCGGGCGTAGGCCAGGTCGTCGGCACCGCCCTTTCCCTCGCCCCCCGTGGGGGCAAAGCCCGCCCACCAAACCACCGCGTCCCGGGGGGCGG
>JAIMBB010000133.1 GCA_023511655.1 Anaerolineae bacterium | reverse complement strand
CGCCAGGACGAAGACGTGCTGGATACGTGGTTCTCTTCCGGGCTGTGGCCCTTCAGCACGCTGGGCTGGCCGCGCGACACCGAGGACATGCGCCGCTACTATCCCACCACCATGCTGGAGACCGGCTACGACATCCTCTTCTTCTGGGTGGCGCGCATGGTGATGTTGGGTCTGGAGCTGACCGGCGATGTGCCGTTCACCACCGTCTATCTGCATGGCCTGATCCGTACCGCTGACGGCAAGAAGATGAGTAAGAGCCGGCCGGACAAGATCATTGACCCGCTCGAGTTGATTGACACCTACGGCGCTGATGCGCTGCGCTTCTTCCTCGTCACAGCCGGCGCGCCCGGTAACGACATTAAGATGGACGCGCGCAAAGAAGGCGGCAAGTGGCGTAGCGACCGCATCGAAGGCGCGCGCAACTTCGCCAATAAGCTCTGGAACGCCGCGCGATTTGTGATAGGGAAGGTGGAGAGTGTCGGTGGTGTCGCTAGTGTCAGTAGTGTCGATAATGTCGGTAGTGTCGATAGTGTCGGGACACCCCCGACACCAACAACACTGCCCGACACCTGGATTCTGACCCGCCTGAACGTCACCATCCGTGATGTGCGCCGGCTGATGGATGACTACCAATACGGCGAGGCCGGCCGGCTGATCTACGACTTCGTGTGGAGCGACTTCTGCGACTGGTACCTCGAATTCTCGAAGATCAACCTGAACGCGAAAGTGCTGGTACAGGTGCTCGAGGCGAGCCTGCGCCTGCTGCATCCGTTCATGCCCTTTGTTACCGAGGAGATCTGGCAGAAGTTGAAAGAAGCGGGGAATGGGGCTTGGGGAGTGCGAAGTTTCGATTTCCCTGCGCTCATGCTCGCGCCATATCCCATTGCGGATGAATCCCTCATTGCTCATGCATCATCCGTCGTCGAGCAGATGGCTGCCGTGCAAAACGCCATTCACGCCATCCGCAATGCGCGCGCCGAATACAACGTCGAATCGAACCGGCGCATCCCGGCGCTCATCAGCGCGGGCAAGTGGGCCAGCACGTTCGAGGCGCTGCGCGAGGCGATCGCCATGTTGGCGCGGGTGGATGCAGGCGCGCTGACGATTGCCGAGCACGTGCCGGCACCCGACCAGGCCGTGACGCTGGCCCTGGGCGAAGCAACGGTGTATCTGCCATTGGCCGGTTTGGTTGACCTCGAAGCCGAGCGCAAGCGCCTGAGCGACGAGCTGGCCGCGCTCGAGGCGCAGATCGCCAGGAGTGAGCATCTGCTCGCCGGCGACTTCGGCAAGCGCGCGCCTGCGGCCGTGATCGAAAAGGAGCGCGCCAAGCTGACCGACCTGAAGGCCAGGCGCGCGCAGGTGAGCGAGCGGTTGAAGGAAATGTGACCGCGCCACGCCCGATCCACTTGCGACATGCTGCCCGCTAACTTCGAGCCGGACCCGATTGACCTTCGGCAACTGGAGTTGCTCGCCGCTGTGCCGCCGGAGCAGCGGCTCTTGACCATGATGGCTGCTGCCGAATGGGTGCTGGCGGGTCTGCGCGGTACGCTGAGCAGGCAGTTCCCCGAATGGTCGCAGCGGGAACTGAACCTGCGCGTCATGGCCTACGTGACGCCGCTGCGCGGCATCACGGTCGAGGAATTGCTTCAACGATGGGGATGATCGCCTTTTACGTCGAGGTCATTCGGGCCCTAAATGCGATCGGCGCGCCATACATGATCGTCGGCGCGTTCGGCGCATCCAGCTACGGATTGAATCGCGCCACGTTCGACGTGGATATCATCGTGGCGCTAAACGATGCCCTTTGTGATTCTTTGGCCGAGCGCTTCCCTTCACCTCGCTACTACGCCGATCCCGACCAGATGCGCGAAGGCGTGGCACTCGGCATCATGTTCAACTTGATTGATAGCGAGCGCGGTGCAAAGGCTGACCTTGTGCCGCTCTCTCGTGAACCGGAATATCGCGAGGCCTTTGCGCGGCGCATCCTCCGAGTCTTCAAAGACGAAGAAGGTAATCCCTTTCAGGCGTGGTGTGCCAGGGTTGAAGACATCATCGTCGGCAAACTGATCGCCTGGAAGGAAGGTCGGTCACCCAAGCACCCCAACGATATTTACGCCATGCTGCAATTCGACTTCGCAGGGTTGAGCGATGTACACATTGACCTCGATTACGTAGCACGCCACGCGCGCACGCTCGGAGACGACGTGCTAGCGCTTTGGCTAGGACTGGTTGAAAAGGCGCGCGCCACGCGCCGATAGTCCAACCCCTGGCCGATTCCTTCCGCTTCATGATCGCACTCGCATTCCTGATCGCGGCTCTGTCATCGAGTTCCACAGCGCTCGCCGGCGCTGCCTCGCTCCCGTCCACCGCGATCGTCGTGGACGACACCGACCCCGGCTTTCAAAAGTTCGGCCCGCCGCAGTGGTGGTACACCGCGACCGGCACCAGTTTCAATTTCTACGGCGGCTCGACGACCTACACCTTCAACGTGCTGACCGATACGATCAACTATGCCCGTTGGTCGTTGCCCGTATCAGCTACGCTGCCGATGACCTACGAGGTGTTCGCCTTCATCCCGCGTTACCACAGCAGCACGACCAATGCGCGCTATGAGATCGTCAGCGCCGGCGTGACCACCACCGTCGCCGTCAGCCAGAACCGCTACTACGCCGAGTGGGTGAGCCTGGGTGAGCATTACTTCGATGCCGGCGGCCCGCACTTCGTGCAACTCACCGATTCGACCGGCGAGCCGCTCAGCAGCCGGCGCATCGGCTTCGACGCCGTGGCCTTTGTGCCGCAGATCGTCGCGACTCCGCCGGTCACCTGGCCGGCCGGCGCCTACCTGCCGCTGGTGAGCGGCGGCGCATCGTCCTCTATCGCCGCGACGACCTCGCGCTACATCGGCACGATGGATCCGGCGCGACACTACGCGATGGGTTGCGCTTCGGGGCGGGCGGGCGAGCAGGGCACGCTCATCCTGGCCTTCGGCCAGCCATGGACGCAAGGTGGCCAATACGGCACAATCTACTACCAGGCCGGCTTTCCCTTCGCCTCGGTGAACACGATCGCCGAGGCGAGCAAAGCCTTCTTGCTCGGCTATTGGGAGTACGCGCCGGCGGCTGCGCGGCTCAACGTCGCCATCGGCACCAACAACTACCGCGGCGCGACGCTGCAACCCGACACCAGCTTCGCCCACGGCCAGGCCTGGGGACAAATGATCAACCAGTTGCACACCTGGCTGCAGAGCGAGGCGCCGCCCGGCGTGAGCGAGCGCGTCGCTGTGTTCGGCGGCAACGATATCGAGATGAGCTGGAACACGCCGGCGCTCACCAAGGCCTGGGTGAACGGCTACGCCTCGGCCACGTCGCGCCCCTTCGTCAACTTCGGCACGTGCGACGGCTGCCCGACTACCGGCAACCCTACTCAGAACCCGAACAACGGCTGGACGGTGGACGATGTGTGGTTTGTCAATTCGGCTCCGGTCGCCATCCCCTTCCCCGAAATTTACCTGCGCAGCGGGATCAACGCCGACCAGTGGTACCGCATGAGCCTGTATGCTGCGCAGAACAAGGGCGGCCCACTGGCGTTCGGCGGCCTGCTCACGCAGTGGCAGGCCTGCCAGGACAGAGGCACGTGCGGCGGCCTGACCGATAACACGCCGCAGCAGGGCTGGCGACAACTGCAAGACGCGCTCAACGCCGACCCGCGCACGGCCATGCCCTTGCCGCCGCCGAGCGACATCACGTGGCGGAACGAAAATCTCACCACGCAAAGCGCGAAGGACGCGAATGCAACCGAAGCAGACGTATCGCGTATTCCATCGGACGATGGCGCGATCGTCGAGGAGGTGCTGCCGCCGCTGAGCGCGATGGAATTTCTACCCGGCAACGCCTGGGTCAACGGCCGGGTCGCAATCTTCGCCGGGCTGGCCCGCGACCCGGCGACCGGCGGCGATGATACAAACGCGCGCGGCGGCGTGGCTGTGTTCGCAATAGGGGCAGCAGGCGAATATATCTTCCCGCCGCGCCTGATGCGCGCGCCGCTCCAGACCGCGGCGTTGCGGGTTGTGCGCGCCGAGGACGGCACGTTGATTTTGAGCGATGGCGACGTCCTGCTGCGATTCGACCTCGCCGCGCATGCCTGGATAGAATGATGGGCGGCGGACGATGAAGGCGACAAAAACCAGGAAGGGCGATTTGCCCACCAGGGTCTGCCCCAATTGCAACCGGCCGTTCGCCTGGCGCAAGAAATGGGCGCGTGACTGGGAGCGCGTGATCTATTGCAGCGAGCGATGCCGGCGCGAAGCCAGGCGTCAGCGTCGCCGGGGCGATGCCCTATCGAATCGCTGAGTCGGTCAACGGCCTGCCCTTCCAGCGCGCGCGGCCCGTGTAGCGCCAGCGGATCGAATTGAGCAGGATGCCGATGCCGACGATGAGCTGAATCGGGTAGAGCAACCCCACCCACCACCGCTGGCCGATGCGCCGGTTGACCAGTGCGAAGTTGGCGCCGGTCAACGCGACGGCAGCCGCTGCCGCCCAGTGCGCCGCGCCGCTCGCCGTGCCGGCGACCAGCTCGACGATCGGCAGCAAGAACAGCACAAGGCAGGCGGCGATGAAAATCGCACTCATCGCCAGCGATCCGTTCAGGATGGAGAAGGCGTTCTTCGAGAAGCCCTCGACCATCTCGCCGAAACCGCGATACATGCGGCAGCGCACCCAGTCGCCGTCGCTCAGCGCGATGCGATAGCCGTGCGCTTTGAGCAATTTCCCCATCGCCACGTCGTCCAGAATCTGGTTGCGGACGGCGTGGTGGCCGCCGCTGGCGAAATACGCCTCGCGGCGCACCAGCAAATATTGACCGATGGCGGCGGCATTGGCCGGCCGGGGCTTGCGCTCCAGGTAGATGCGCCATGGCGAGACGAAGTTGTAGATCAGCGCGAAGCCGGCCGGCACAAACAACCGCTCGCCCCAACTGCCGATGATCTGCCGGGGGATGGCCGAGAACAAAGCGACGTTCAACCCGAGGGCGCGCTCGACGCCAGCGCGGATCGAATCGCGCCGGTGCAGCGTGTCAGCATCCACGAACAGCAGCCATTCGCCGCGCGCGTGCTCGGCCAGCATCTGACAGGCGCGACTTTTACCGTTCACGCCCGGCGGCGGCGCTTGGCGATTGTGAACGACGCGCAGGTGGGCGTCGCCTTGCGCCAACCGGTCGAGGATCGCGCCAGTCGCGTCGGTTGAATCATCGTCCAGGGCAATGACCTCGTAGTTCGGATAATCTTGCCTCAACAGCGAAGCGATGCATGCTTCGATGTTGTGTGCTTCGTTGCGAGCGGGCACCAGCACCGAGACAAGCGGTGCCGTCTCGCTGACGGCGCGAGCGCGGCGCGATGCCCGGCGCGCGAAAGCGAAATTGGCCAGCAAGTTGGAAAGGCCGATCGCGAGCGTGGCGACGATAATAGCCCCCAGCCACCCTTCCGTGAACGTCATCGTGAATATCCTGTTGATGAGTTGTACATTCGCCTGGCGCCTATGTTGACGCAAAACGATGAGCCGTGGATGAAAGGGACTGACAACCTCGATACAATCGCATTCCCATGGCCGACGCTTTCATAGCCCCGCCGCACAGCGTGGAGACCGAAGAAGCGGTCCTCGGGTCTTTGTTGATTGACCCTGAGGCGATCGTGCGCGTCGCCAGCTTTCTTGCTCCCGAACATTTCTACCTGGTCAAGCACCAGTGGATCTATGAGGTGATGCTGCGCCTGAACGAGCGACGCGAGCCGATTGATTTGCTCACGGTGTCGTCGGAGCTGGCGCGCCAGAACCGGCTCGACGAAGCCGGCGGCGAGCCATACATCGCGCAGCTCACCAATGCAGTTCCGACGGCCTTGAACGTGGAAGCATATGCCCGCACGGTGGAATCACTCGCGCTGCGCCGACGCATGATCAACGCGGCCGGCGAGATCGCCCGCATCGCCTACGATCAGTCGTTGACCATCCAGCAGGTGATCGAAAAGAGCGAAGCGACCGTGTTTGGCGTGACCGAAGGTCATGGCGAAGGGCACATGGTGCCGATCCGCAAGGCGGTTAGCGACTTCTTCGAGCGGCTGGAGTATTTGCACGAGCACCGCGACGAGCCGCTCGGCATCCCGACCGGTTACCACGACCTCGACAAGCTCACCGGTGGGTTGCAGAAGGGCGATCTCATCATCGTCGCTGCTCGCCCTGGCGTGGGGAAGACGTCGTTGATGCTCAACATCGGCTATCACGCTGCTTTCAAACATCGCCAGCGCGTGGCGATCTTCAGCCTGGAAATGGGCAACGAACAACTGGTGCAGCGCTTTATCTCCTCAGAAACCGGGATTGATTCGCAACGCCTGCGCACCGCCGACCTCAAAGACGAAGAATGGGGAGCGCTCACCCGCGTGTTGATGCGCATGTCCGATCAGATGATCTTCCTGGATGACACGCCCTCGCTCAGCCCGCTCGACCTGCGGGTGAAGGCGCGGCGCATCTATCAGGAATACGGCCTCGACCTGATCATCGTGGACTATTTGCAGTTGATGAGCGGCGAGGCCGGCTCGCGCAGCGACAACCGCGTGCAGGAGATCTCGTATATCTCGCGCTCGTTGAAGGCCATCGCGCGCGAACTGAAAGTGCCGCTCATCGCCGGCAGTCAGCTCTCGCGCCTGGTCGAGCAGCGCAGCGACAAACGGCCGATGTTGAGTGACCTGCGCGAAAGTGGCAGCATCGAGCAGG
The DNA here is from genome assembly GCA_023511655.1 of Anaerolineae bacterium. Classification (GTDB taxonomy): domain Bacteria; phylum Chloroflexota; class Anaerolineae; order J036; family Brachytrichaceae; genus JAAFGM01. The sequence goes on along the minus strand of JAIMBB010000133.1, from coordinate 4,751 downwards.
ATTCGGACATCGTGATGTTCATTTATCGCGATGAGTTGTATAACCCGGATACCGAGTTCAAGAACATCGCCGAGGTCAACGTAGCCAAGAACCGCAACGGGCCGACCGGTAAAATCACGTTGTTCTTCGACAAGCGCCTGACCTCGTTCAAGAACCTGGCCAGGGAGAGAATCGAATTGTGAAGGCTGGTCGCCAGTCGTTCGTCATCCATTGAACCATGGGCCAAAGGATTGCCGATTTCGTCGAGCGCACACTGGCGCAGGTGGATGATCTGGCTGAGTTGAAAGTCAGCCTGGTCGCGCTCAGCTTGTTAGAGGCGAAGCTCTCGGCCGTGCCCTTCGTCACCGAGGGCGAGCTGATGGCCCATCCCGCCATCCGCGATGGGCTGAGTTTTGCTTCGATCACCTTGCGGCCGGCGTTGCAGCGCGCCGTCGCCCGCGGGACGTTGTTGTGCGCCGACATCGGCGAGGGCGAGCCACGCTACTTTGTTAATGACGAGGCTGGCCGTCGCGCGGTCGAAGCGATCGGCACCCTTGCGGCGCAGGCCGAGCGCCGACCATCGCGCAGCGCGCAAGTGCTCGCCCGCGTCGCCGCCGAGATCGAACGGCTGGAGGCTATCGAGGTCTATGCATATCAGCCGGAGGATCTCCCCGCACTCGAAGAATGTCTGGCGCAGGGTTATACCGAGGAGGAGATCACTGCGGCAGTTCGCGCTGCGCTGCGCTTGCCCCGGCCGAAGGGTACACCGCCGCGCACGCTGCGGCCATGCCTGGAGACGCTGACTTCGCAGCCGCCGGCAACCCCGACGGAATACTACCGGGTGGTTGTGGCGAAAACCGCACCGCCGCCTGAGGAGGTAGTGCACCTGCGCGAACTGCTGGGACGCCAACCCAACGGGCACGAGTATGATCTGGTGCGCACCGCTACCGGCTTGTTCGGGCTGCGCGCCGTGCTCGATGCCCTCAAACGGCTTGCGCGTGCTGGCGGCATAGATGCAAATGCCTTGCTTCCGCTGCTGGCCGAGCAGGAGGAGGCGATACTGGCTCTGCAACGTGCCGATGTGCATACTGAGCTGCATATGCGCGAGCTGGTGGCGCTGTATGAATCCTCCTTTGGATTGCCCCCCACCGCCACCGTAGCTGAGGAGATGCGTCTGCTGTGGAACGAGGTGAGCGACCCAGCGCTGTGGCGTGATGTCTTTCGCTACGCCGCCGACCAAAACAAGCGCAGTTGGCCATACGTGAAGAAGCTACTGCGACACCCTTCGCCGGACCTGTTCGTGCCGCAACCGGTCAACGAGACGGCGCAGTTCGCCTTTGGCGAATACAAGCGGCGCGTCAATCGCACCCTCGACGGCCACATCGCCGCCGACATCAACGCACTGGCGACCCAAATCACCGACCCGGCGCGTTGGACGGCCGCGTTCGACAAGGCAGCCGAAGCCAACGCGCTGCGCTGGGACTACATCCGCAAAGTGCTGACGGCTTCGTCGCAGGCGAAGCCGGAGAAGACTCGCAGAAATGGCAAACGAGGAGAAACTGCACACCGAAAGGGACGCACCTTCAGCCGGCCCCAGGTCGAATACACCGAGGCCGAGCGTGAAGCGGCTCGCGAACGTGCTCGACAGCGCATTGCCGGCCGCAAAGGACAAAATGCGACACCCTGACCCGAACGTCGCAGACGCGCCCGTCCGCAGCGACCCCGATGCGCCGGTAGAACCACGCGACGGCGAGGACTGCGACTACTGCGGCAACAAGCGCTTCGTGTTGGACGCGCAAGGGAACCTCAAGCCCTGCCCGAAGTGCGACACGGCGCAGCGGTGGAAGCTGGCCTCGCTGGCGTCCTTCTCTTCGCGCAACGCGTTTTCATCCAAACAGACCTTCGTCAACTTCAAGACCAGCTTCAGTGGCGTCGAGGACGAGACGCTGGTGGATTGCCTGGAGAGCGCCGAAGCGTTCGCCAACAACCCATATGGACGCTGGCTGGTGATTTGGGGCGAGCGCGGCAGTGGCAAGTCGCACCTGTGCGCCGCGGTGGACAATCACCTGACGCAGGCTGGCATTCCGTCGCTGTTCATCACTATGCCCGACCTGCTCGCTTCGCTGCGCGAAGCCATCGAGCTGCAATCCAACACCGAACAGGAGAGCTTCACCGGCCGGATGAACGTGTTTAAGACGGCGCCGGTGCTGATCATTGATGATCTGGGTGCGGAGACGTCGTCACCCTGGTCGGATAGCGTGTTGTTCGAGATCCTGGACTACCGCTATCGCAACCGTCTGGCCACGATGATCGCCACCAACGTCAACCCCGACGATTTCGACTACCGCATTGCCTCGCGCATGCAAGATACCGAGCTGAGCACGGTGATCGAGAACGCTGCCCCCGATTACCGCCGCCGTCCCTTGAGCGAGAAGCGATGAACGAGTTGTTTTCAAGTCACTCACGTCGCGGTTGTCTTCAGGTCGCTCATGTCGTAGTTGTCTTTAAGTCGCTCATGTCTGGTTTGTCTTTGCTGGCCGTTTCTCTTGAATCATGACTACCAAGCTTTGGGGCGGGCGCTTCGGTGGCACGACCGACGTGCTGATGAGGCGCTTTAACGACTCGATCACCTTCGACCTTCGGCTGTGGGAGGCCGACATCCGCGGCAGCATCGCCTATGCCAGCGCCCTGGCTGGCGCCGGCGTCCTCACTGACCAGGAGGCGGCGACGCTGGTGGCCGGCCTGCGTGCGGTGCAAACCGAATTTGCCGAGGGTCGCTTCGAAGTCAAACCCGACGACGAGGATATTCACACCGCCGTCGAGCGGCGCTTAAAGGAAATCGTCGGCGAGGTGGCGGGCAAGCTGCACACCGGCCGCAGCCGCAACGATCAAGTCGCCACCGACCTGCGGCTGTTCGCCCTGGATGCGATACGCAACGTCCAACACGCCATACGCGATCTGCAATCGGCGTTGCTCGCTCAGGCTCAGGCACACATCAACGCCCTCATGCCCGGCTACACTCACCTGCAGAGGGCGCAACCGATCACGTTTGCCCAATGGTGCTTGAGCCACTTCTGGCCGTTTGCCCGCGACGTGGAGCGGCTGGAAGATTGCGCGCTGCGAACGGCTGCCTTGCCGCTTGGCTCCGGCGCCCTGGCTGGCAATCCCTTCCCCCTCGACCGCGAAGCGCTGGCGCGCGAGCTGGGCTTTGCGCAGATCACCCAAAACTCGCTCGATGGCGTGAGCGACCGCGACTTCGTGGCCGAGTTGTTGTTCTGCTGCGCGATGGTCGGCGTGCACCTCAGCCGACTGGCCGAAGATCTGATCGTCTATTCGACGGCCGAGTTCGGCTTCGTGACCTTCGATGACGCCTACGCCACCGGTTCCAGCTTGATGCCGCAGAAGAAGAACCCCGACGCCATGGAGCTGGCACGCGGCAAGGCTGGGCGGCTGATCGGCAACCTGGTGTCGCTGCTGACCGCGCTGAAAGGCCTGCCGATGAGCTACAACAAAGACCTGCAGGAGGACAAAGAACCCTTGTTCGATTCGCTCGATACGTTGACGCTGGCTTTGCCGGTCATCGCTGGCGCCGTCCGCACGCTCAAGGTCAACATCGAACGCATGCGCCGCGCGCTCGACCCGGCCATGCTGGCGACGGACGTAGCCGAGTATCTGGTACGCAAAGGTGTGCCCTTTCGCGAGGCGCACCACCTGGCCGGACGGGCAGTGGCCATGGCCGAGGCAAAGGGCATGGGCCTGAACGAGTTGACGATCGGCGATTGGCGCTTGGTCTCACCGCACTTCGACGACGATATCCTCGCGGTGTTCGATTTCGGGCGATCGGTCGCTTCGCGCGACGTGATCGGCGGCACCTCGCCCCGCGCCGTGCGCGCGCAGATCCGCCGGGCGAAGCGCTGGCTGGGGCAGGCATGAAGCTCAAGCATCATCTCGTCAACGGCGGCCGGGTCGAATGTGAAGGCGATGCGATCCGGTTGATCATTCCGCCCACGACCGACGCAGCCTACACCGATGCCCAGCTCGATGACTATGAGCATGCCCTGCCGCGCAGGTTCGTCAACCTGCCTCCGCAGCGGCTGCGGCTGCGGGCGCGTTTCTCGCACCCGGCCAGCGTCCTGAAGGGCACGGCCGGCTTTGGGTTCTGGAATCATCCCTTCACCCGCGAAGGGGGAGTGATCGAGCCGCCGCGCAACGCCTGGTTCTTCTACGGTTCGCCGGAATCGAACATGCAGCTCATGCGCGATTTGCCCGGCCACGGCTTCAAGGCGGCAGTGCTGAACACCCCTCTCCCGTCTGCGGAGGGGTGGGGGATGCGGGCCAACCTGACGAAAGCGTTGATGAGTGTCGGCAACCTGGCGCTCAGGCTCCCCGGCATCTCGGCTTTGGCCCTGGCCGCTGCTCGCTCGTTCGTTCAGGCAAGCGAAACCGTGCTCGCTCTGGACATGACGCAATGGCACACCTATGAGCTGGACTGGCTATCCACGGATACCATCTTCCGCGTAGATGGGGAGGAGGTGTTGCGCGGGCCGGCGCCCGCCGGGCCGTTGGGGTTCGTCGCCTGGGTGGACAACTACCGCGCCGTCGCGACGCGCGAAGGGCAATATGCGTTCTCCTATGTCGAGGTGGCGGAGGAACAGTGGGTGGAATTGAGAATTGAGAATTGAAAATTGAAAATTGGTAACTGCCTACCATTCTACGGGAAGTGCGGTAAATTATCGTCGTGGCTGAGCAACTGCCGGAAGTAGAAATCCTGC
>JAIMBB010000132.1 GCA_023511655.1 Anaerolineae bacterium | reverse complement strand
CACCTCGCCGACGATGTGCAGGGTGTGGCGCATGAACAGGTCGTAGTTGCGGTGCACGCTGCCGCCCAGCGAATTCTCCACCGGCACCACGCCGTAATCGCACCGGCCGGCCGCCACGAGATCGAACACGTCGTCGAACGTCTGACACGGCACCGGTCGCACGTGTGCCTGCGCATCGAAGAAATCGAAGATCGCCTGTTCGCTGTAGGCGCCCGGTTCGCCCTGATACCCAACGCAAATCTCCGCTGGCATGTGGGTTTTATATCACGACGTGTCACATGTGCGTCTCGGTTTCCTCTAATGCGCGCTGCCTACCATAGCTCATCATATCTCACCGAACGAAGGAGTATTGGATGAACGGACGACACAGGGTTTGGATGCACATTGGCAGCTCGCTGGTGATGGCGCTCGTGCTCCAGGCATGCGGCAGCGCCTCGCCCGCGGTTCAGGCACCGGCGGCTCAGGCGCCGGCATCTACCGCGCAGATCATCGTTGCACCGCAAACAGCCGGAGTGACGCCGGAGCCAACTTCGCCGCCGCCGACGGAAGCACCCACAGCCGAACCCAACCCCGAGGCAACCCCCACCGGCCAGGTCACCCCCGCCTTGCAAAAGATCGTTGACGGCTTGAGGCGCCCGACCTACCTGACGCATGCCGGCGATGGCAGCGGCCGGCTCTACATCACCGAGCAGCCCGGTCGCGTGCGCGTGCTGCAAGATGGGCAATTGCTGGCGACGCCTTTCCTCGATCTCACCGATCGGGTCGGTAGCCGCGCCAACGAGCAGGGCTTGCTTAGCATCGCGTTCAGCCCCGATTTCCCGCAGTCGCGCCGCTTCTTCGTGAACTACACCGCGAACAACGGCGACACGACCGTTTCCGGGTTCGTTGCTAATGCCGATGGATTGACTGCGGACGCAGCCAGCGAGTGGGAGGTATTAAGGATCGAACAACCCTACGCTAACCACAACGGTGGTCAGATCACGTTCGGCCCCGATGGCATGCTCTATGTTGGCATGGGTGACGGCGGCAGCGCCGGCGACCCTCAGAATTTCGCGCAGAACATGCGCTCTTTGCTCGGCAAGATGCTGCGCATTGACGTATCAGCGTCCTCTGCCGATCAGCCCTACCGCGTGCCGGCCGACAACCCCAGCCTGGGCGCGGAGGCCCGACCGGAGATCTGGGCGTCCGGCCTGCGCAACCCGTGGCGCTTCAGCTTCGACCGCCTCACGGGCGACCTGTTCATCGCCGACGTCGGCCAGAACAAAGTCGAGGAGGTGAACTTTCAACCTGCCCGTCGGGGTGGCCAAAACTACGGCTGGAAGTTTCGCGAAGGATTCGAGCCGTTTGCCGGCGATCCGGGACAGATCGCGCTGACTGACCCAATTCACCAATACACCCACCGCGAGGGCGGCTGTTCGGTGACTGGCGGCTATGTGTATCGCGGCGCGGCCTTGCCAGCGTTGGTCGGCGCCTATATCTACGGCGACTACTGCTCCGGCCTGATCTGGGCATTGCGCCGGAACGGCGCGGGCGAATGGCAGAACGAGACGCTGTTCAGCACCGCTGCCAACATCAGCTCGTTCGGCGAGGACGAGGCCGGCGAGCTATATGTATTGGATCACGGCGGGGCGATCTATAAGCTGGTCGGGGCGCCGCTGCCGTAATCCCGGCACCGGGAGATCGCGCAGAGCCGATGGTCGAATCGGCTCTGCGTCATCGCCGGTTTGCCGTCGTGCGAATGGCCAGGCGCTTTCGTCGTTCCATTTATGAAGCCACCAGCACGCTGGTGAAGTTGTAGAGGAAGTGCACCAGGATGCACATGGTGAGTGAGGTGCGCTGGCGCAAGATGCCCAGCACCACGCTCATCACAAACACCAGCAGCGTCGCCGGTGTGATGCCGTATTGCACGTGGAACGACGTGAACAGCAGCGACGTGAGCACAATGCCCATGCGCGGCTGGTACGCGCCGCGAAAGAAGGTCTCTTCGCCGATCGCAGCCGCGACGCCGACAGCGAGTGCGCCGCTCAGTCCGGTGAAGTTGCCCATCAGCGCCTTCGATAATCCGCCCACTCTCCTCAGGCTTTCCGGGTCGAGCGCCTGCCAGGCCCGCTCCGTGAAGATTGCCATCCCGAGCAGGGCGATGGTGAGGCCGGCGGCGGCGCCCAGTTGCGGCACCGTCAGCGGGGCAAGTCCCAGCCGCTCGAACGCCTCAGCCTGGGTGCGTCGCACGTATAGTCCCACGCCCAGCAGCGCCGCGATGACGAACGTGAGCAGCGGAAAGACCAGCACATCCAGGTAGGAGACGCCTCCCAGTCGCTGTAACTGTTCGATCCCTTGCTCGGTCGCGGTGGCCGCGAGCAGCATTGGAGCGAGGGCGACCATCTGGAACAGGTTAAGGCCGAGGGCCGTGGCCGTCAGCGATAGCGCCGCGGTGTGCACCATGCTGTCCGCCCGCAGCGGGAGGAGGCGCGCGGCCAGGCGGCGGACCGGCGGCAGGAGGGCGAGCATCGCCAGGAGCGTCGCCAGCATCAGGAGCGCGCCGGCCAGATCCAGACGGGCGGCGCGGAATTGTGCCACGTCCAGGCCGGGGTTCTGCTGTTGCAGCGCGTTGGCGAAGTCGTCGCTCGCAAACAACGCGGCGCCGGCCAGGCTGAACAAACCGATCACTGCAATCAGCCCGTTCAGGAGCAACAGGTAGAGATAAACCAGGACGCGGACGCTGCGTTCCCTCTCTGCGGCATTCACCAGGTAAATGGCAAACAGGAAGGGCAGCATCGCGATCAGCGTAGCGACGGCGTTCATCCCAGGGATTATAGGAGGCGAGTTGTGCTAATCTAAAACTATGGTTGACAAGCTCAGGTTATACATCTCTGCTGCGTCCGACTTACGCTTCGAGCGCGATGTGCTGGCACGCGCGATCACCGAGATTCCGACCTCGCTGGGATGGACGATCACGCAAACGCCCGGCGCCGACCACGAGCCCGATCTGGAAGCGGTCGCCCAGGCGGATTTTCACCTGCTCATCCTCGGCAGCGACATCCAGGCGCCAGTCGGCCTGGAGTGGGCGACGGCGCGCCGCGCCGGCAACCGCGTGACGTTGCTCTACAAATCGTCAGCCCTTCAGACCCAGGCGGCTCAAGCTTTCGTGCGCGAGGTGGCCAGGTTCGGCCGGTGGCATGCCTTCGCCGATGCTTTCGAGCTACGCTGGCGCGCGCTGCGCTTGCTGGTGGATCATATCCTGGACAACAGCACGCGCTATGAGATCGGCTCCCAAGAGGCAGAGAAGTTGCGGATCTGGCGCAAGACGCTGGATGCGCAGGCGCGAGAGAAGAAAGCGGTGAACGACACACGCGGCGGCGCAGAAGAGAGCGCCGTGATCCTGACCACCGAGCGCTTCATTCCCAGCGAGGGCAAGTTGCTGAAGTCAGAGTAAGCGGCCCCACGACGAGCGCGTTTCGCTCCTCGGAGCGGGCGTGATAGACTCGTTACGCATGGTTCTGCCGTTGTTGCCCGTGCCCCTGCTCGTCGTCGCCGTCTTTTTACTGCTCCGCGCAGAAACGCAGATGCCGCGCAGCAAGCGCCAGATCAAGCTGTGGAAGCCGCTGTCCACCGGCCTGATCATCGTCGTTGCAGCATTGTCGTTCGCCCAGCCGGCTCACGTTCCGCTGTATTCGATCCTCATCCTGACCGGACTGGCGCTTTCACTGGCCGGCGATTGGCTGCTGATAGACTCGGACGAGCGCCCTGGCTTGTTCGTCTCCGGGTTGGCGGCCTTCCTCCTGGCTCACGTCGCCTACATCTTCGCCTTCGCCTACGCGCAGATCGTGCGCGGCACCCCATTCGACCTGAACCGCGCCGCGCTGGCGGCCGCAGTGCTGGCAATCCTTGGCGGTGTGGTGTATTTCTACCTGCGGCCCTCGCTGGGCAATTTGCAGCAACCGGTGTTGCTCTACATGACGGTGATCTCGTTGATGGTGCATCAGGCCTTTTCGGGCGTGCAGATCGGTGCGGGCTTGCTGGCCCAACCAGCCCTGGCGATGGGTGGCGCGCTGCTGTTCTACATATCCGACTTCATCCTCGCCATTAACAAATTCGTCTTCGGCGGCGAGGGCGAGAACAACAGCATCTGGGTGCTCTCCACCTACTACTGTGCGCAACTGTTCATTGCCCTGTCGGCATCGTTCGTACGATAACCCCGCCGGCGGCTTTACCCATGAGGTCGGCCGGGCGAGGACAATTGCCACCCTCGCTGCCAGGCCATTAAAATCACCGTAAGCGACCCATGATTTCAGATCCCCTGCTTATCAACGATTGGCATCCGGTCGCCTCGTGGCGACAACTCGAAGACACCCCTGTGCTCGGCACGCGCTTGTTGGGCGAAGATATCGTGGTGTGGCGCTGTGGCGCCCAGGCGTTGGTCTGGCAGGATTTGTGCATCCACCGCGGCACGCGCCTTTCGCTCGGCAAGACGGACGGCGAGGCGCTGACCTGCCCTTACCACGGCTGGCGCTACGGCCCGGATGGCCGCTGCGTCCACATCCCGGCCCATCCTGATCAGACGCCGCCTGAAAAGGCGCGCGCCAAAACCTATCTCGCCCAGGTGAAGTATGGGCTGGTGTGGGCCTCGCTCGGTCAGCCGCAGCACGATGTGCCGGCTTTTGCCGAATGGGACGATCCATCGTATCGCAAGGTGCTGTGCGGCCCGTATCGCGTCAAAGCCAGCGGCCCGCGCATCATCGAGAACTTCCTCGATGTCGGCCATTTCCCCTTCGTGCACGAAGGCATCCTCGGCGATCAAGCCCATCCAGAGATCATGGATTACCAGGCCGAGATCACCCCGCAGGGCGTGGTCGCGCAAGGGGTGCGCGTATATCAGCCCGACCCATACGGCACCGGCGCGGGCGACTATGTGACCTACGTGTATCGCGCACTGCGACCGCTGACGGCCTATCTGCTCAAACAATCGGCGCAGAGCCTTGCCATTCAGCTCATCGTCACCCCCCACGATTTGGTGGATAGCACGGCCTGGATGTGGATGGCAATGAATTATGGCTGGGATGCGCCGATTGAAGCCTTCGTCGCTTTCCAGGATCGCATCTTCTCCCAAGATGCGCCGATTGTGCAGTCGCAGCGGCCGGAGCTGTTGCCGCTGGACTTGCAAGCCGAACTCCATCTCAAGAGCGACCGGACAGCCATCGCATACCGCAAGTGGCTGAACCAACTCGGCCTGACGATAGGAGCGGCGTGAGCGGGCTTGTCCTTTCGATCATCGTCGCTGCGCTCGTCACATCGCCCGGCGTCCACGCGCCGGTGCGCACTCTGCCGGCCCAAGACGGTGTAGCCTTTGCGCCCAAGCGCTGCGAAGAGGTCGTCCGCTCACCCGGCGCGCCGGCACTCACGTTCGAGCCGGATATCACGTGCGGCTGGCTGACGGTGCCGGCGCGCCACGCCGATCCGTTCGGGCCGAAGATCGAGCTGGGTGTGGTGGTGCTGCCGGCCAATGGCGCCAACCGATATCCCGATCCGTTGTTCATGGCCCAGGGCGGCCCTGGTGGCAGCACCATCGAGAGCTACCTGGAGGCGATGAAGGTCAGCGCGATTCGCTCCGAGCGCGACGTAGTGTTGTTCGATCAGCGCGGCACGCGCCACACCCGTCCCGCCTTGACCTGCACCGAGCTGGATCAATTGACCGTTGACACGATCGAGAAGGCATTGACGGCCGACGAGATCGCAGCGTTGTCGCTGGAAGCCGCCGAGCGATGCCGGCAGCGCCTGGTTCGTGAGGGCGCCGACCTGTCCGCTTTCGACAGCGACGAAAACGCCGCCGACGTTGCTGCGCTGGCCCGCGCGTTGGGCTACGACAAGATCAACTTCTACGGCGTGTCCTATGGGACGTTGCTGGCCCAACACGTCATGCGCAAATACCCCGACATCCTGCGCAGCGTGGTGCTCGATGCCGTCGTGCCGCTGGAAGGCAGCTTCGTCTCGGAGAGCGGCCGCTCTGAAGATCGCGCGCTGACCGAGTTGTTCGCCGCATGCGTCGCCGATGCACGATGCACTGCTGCCTATCCCAACCTGGAGCGCGACTATTTCGACACGGTGGTGCGCCTGAATCGCCGGCCGGCTCGCGCGCTCATGCTCGACTTCGCATCCAGCAAAGGTTACGACGCCGTGCTGGACGGCGACGGGTTGCAGAGCATCGTCTTCCAGTCGCTCTACGTCACCGAACTTCTCCCCTTGCTGCCCTACGTGATGGCGCGCGCTGCCCAGGGCGACTACGCGCCGGCCGGCAACCTGGGCGGGTTGTTCACCTTCGATCGCTCGGTGGCCAGCGGGATGTACTTCTCGGTGATGTGCGCCGAAGATCGCGATGTGAGCGAGTCGGCCGTTGACGGTGGGTTGCGGCCGGAGGTCGCCAGGCGCAACGCGCGAAGCCAACGCGACTTCGCCGAGCTGTGCCGATTGTGGGGCGTGGAGACGTTGCCGGATGAGGTGAATGAGCCGGTGCGCAGCAGCGTGCCGACCCTGCTGCTCTCCGGCCGCTTTGATCCCATCACCCCGCCGGCCAACGGCGAGCGCGTGGCGACTTCGCTGGAGCGCGCCTGGCACTACGTCTTCCCTAACGTCGGGCACGGCGTCTTCCGTAGCCAGCACTGCGCCGATCAGATCGTCACCGCGTTCATCATCACTCCGACAGCCGAGCCCGAGGCCGGATGCCTGGCGAAGCTCGGCTTGCCCACTTTCGTCGTCCCGGACGACATCGTGCCGGTGCCCTCGCTGGTGCGCTTGACGTCGCTCTCGGAGCGCGGGCGCCGCGAGCTGTTGGCGCTCGGCTTAAGCCTGCTCGTCCTGCTGAGTGCGTGGTTGTCCATCCCATCGGCCTGGCTGGCGCGCAGACTAATGGGGCGCGAGGCGCGCAACCTGCCGCTGCTGGCGAGGCTCAATCCCTGGCTCACGCTGGCGTGTGGCGCGGCCCTGCTCTTCTTCGTGATCTCGGTCGGCGCAGCGACGATAGATCTCCTTGCGGTGAACGACGGCGTCAACCCGTTCAACGACGATCTGTCGTTCCTGTTCGGCCTGCCCGCCGGTGCACGGCCGCTCTTCTTGCTGCCGCCTTTCGCCGTCGCCCTCACGATGCTGATGGCTGCCGGCGCAGTGGCCGGCTGGCGCAGATGGGGCTGGCTGCGGCGGATCAACCGCGCACTGCTGATCGCCGCGGCGGTCGTTTGCATCGGCGCGCTGGCTTCATTGGGCATGTTGTTGTCGCCGCTGCTGGGGTAGCACGAGGGAGAACCCCGCCAAGGAAGCCGGGTTTCTCGATCAATACGGCGTATCCCCGCCGTCCACGTTGATCGCCTGGCCGCGGATGATCACGGCGTGGTCGGACAGCAGGAAGGCCGCCACGCGCCTGACCACCACCCCGATCGGGCTGGGTGTGATGTAGCAGAGCTTTTTAGCGGGTATAGCTGGAGCCGGCGTGGCTTCGGCGGGCACAGCGGCAGGTGGCGCCGCTGGCGCTCGCCGGCGTGAAAGTCACCCCGACCGGGGCGGGCGCGAACGCTCGAGGCGCGGTCAAGGCTGAGTTGATTGAGCGATGCCTCGCTCCAGGGCGGCCAGGCGATGGTCGAACTGCTCGCCGGCATAGGCGATGAACTCGCTCGGATCGAGGCCGAAGGGAATGTCATCGCTGTAGGGAGCGAACGTCTCGCCGACGATTTCCAGCGCCAGGGGCAACAGCGCGTTCAACCGGTCCATCACCGTGTCCCACAGCGTCGGCTCACGGCGAATCAAGCGCTCCAGGGCATACAGGCCATAGGCGATGTGACGAGATTCGTCGCGCTGCACCAGCTCCACGCCGCGTACTGTGCCGGTCATGATGCCATTGTCGCGCAGGGCGCGCGCGTAGCCGCGGTAGCCGGTCTCGGCCAGCACGCCTTCGATGATGATGTGATACGTGGCAATCGCCTCGGCTTGTGCCCGCAGCGAATGGTCATCCAGCAAACGGCCGAGCGCCGCTGGCAGCTCGATCTCGAAGAGTTGGCGATACGGCCGACTGAGGGCGATCGCTTCGGTCGCTTCGGCGCCGATCGCGTTGCACCACCGCTCGAACCATTCGACGTGTTTGCTTTCTTCGAAAAGCTGGGTGGTGAGGAACATCTCTTCCTCGATCAGCCCGCCTTGCCGACGAATCGCGATCAGCAGCGGGGCAAGGTCGTGGGTCACAGCCTGCTCGCCACCGAGGAACTGGGCCGACAAGCGCACGATGATGTCGCGTTCGCGTTCGCTCATGCCTTGCCAATCGCGCACATCCTGCGACAGGTCTATATCGCGCGGATCCCAGATGAGTTGTTTGGCCTTGTGGTAAAGGCCGAGTGGAAGCAGCGTTTGGTCAAGCATCCTTTCTCAATGGCAAGCCGAGCTATGCGGCCGCATGGCAAGTGTAAAGCAGCGCATGTCTTGGTCACTTCTTTGGCGGGAAGCGGGTAAGCACGGTTGCCGGATCGGGCACAAGCGCCCGGCTGCCCGGCGGGGAGAACGGCTTGAGCGGCTCCGGCATGCGCTCGGGCAGCGCGATGATGTGGATCGAGCTGCCCTCTCCCACGCCCGCTGACTTCTCGACCATCGCCATGCCGAGCAGGTATCCCTCACCGTCCTGTGCACAGGAGGTGACGGTGCCAATCACGCGCCCGCGCCGATCCAGCACCGGATCGCCCAACCTGGGCACGCGCACCCCTTTCTCGTTCATGCGGAAGCGCACCAGCTTGCTGGTCGCCTGGGCTGCCTTTTGAATGTAGGCCTGTTTGCCGATGAACTCGGCGGCCTTGTTCACCTTCACGAAGTTGTCGAAGCCGATGTGATACGGCGCCAGGTGGAGCGGCCCGGCGAGTTCGTGGCCGTAGAGCGGCAAGCCGGCTTCGATGCGCAGCGAGTCACGGGCAGCCAGGCCGGCCGGCTTCACCCCCAAATCGCTGCCCGCCTCGAGGATTGTGTGCCACAGGGCGACCGACTCGTCGGGGTGGACGAAGATTTCGTAGGCGATTCGCTCGCCGGTGTAGCCGGTGCGCGCGATGAAGACATCGTGACCGGCCAGCGAGCCGCGCATGATGCCGGTGTAGGGCAGGGAATTGAGAATTGAAAATTGAGAATTGAGAAAGCTGGTTTGCCCTTTCTCAATTCTCAATTCTTCATTCTCAATTAATCGCAACAAGAGTTGCAGCGATGCTGGCCCTTGTAGCGCCAGGTCAACGCGCATGTCTGCCCCGCTGGCTGGGTCGCGCAGGTCACGCACGTCGCACATCATCTCGCCTGAGTTTTTGGACCGTAGCCAGGCCTGATCCTTCTCGTCGTTGGCGGCGTTGACCACGACCAGATAGCGCTCCGGCTCGACGCGATAGACCATGATGTCGTCCACCACGTCGCCGTGCTCGTCGAGCATGTATGAATAGTGCGAGCGGCCGACGGCCAGCCGGCTCACGTCGTTCGTGCCGATACGATCGAGGAAGGCGCAGGCATCCGGTCCGCGCACATCCAGCACGCCCATGTGCGTCACGTCGAACAGGCCGGCGGCGTGGCGCACTGCCAGGTGCTCCTCGCGCGCCGAGGTGTACCACACCGGCATGTCCCATCCGCCGAACGGGACCATGCGCGCGCCGAGCCGCTTGTGCGTCTCGTAAAGGGCAGTGCGTTTGGGGTCTGGCATGTGGGATCGGGATTGCAGCCGGAGGTGGCTTCGCCAACCGTCATTAGCTACTTTACCACCACCGGCCCCGGGATATTCATGCCTACATCAGCGTCGTCGAAGATGACATACCCATCGGACAGCGCGCGCAGCCAGCGGGTGATGTGGGCGGCCTGCTCGGCCGGCACGTCGAGCGCAAAACCGTCGCCGATCTTGCGCAGCTTCGCCTCGCACAGCGGCGTGCGGTTGCGGCCGAGTATGTGCACAGCGGCTCCATCGGTCAGCTCCGTCACGTTTGTGCCCAGCACGACGCTCAGGAACGCCGCGGCATGCTCTCCGTGAATCTCGACCCGACTCCCGACCCCCGACTTCCGATTTCCGACTTCCGATTCGCGACTCCTGCCGTTCGTCGCATACCACACAAAAGGATAGCCCTCCCGCGGCAAGTCGAAGTCGCGACCGGCCTTGGCGACCAGCGCGTTGATACGCTCCACGCCTTGCATCAACGCGTCGAAGTCCACCCGCGCGGTGTAGGCCACCGACTTCTTCATCTGCAGGGTGTGGGGCCTGGCCGTCTTCAACACAAGCGCGATCACGTCGGCGATCTCGCGCATGTCGGCTTCCTTCAGGCCGCGCTGCGTCACCCACGGCGTGCCAAAGCGCAGCGCGCTCGGCCTGCTGGCGTCTTTGTCGCCGGGGATGGTATTGCGATTGCACACGATCCCGATCAGATCGAGGATGCGCGATGCGACATTGCCCATGAGCGGCATGCCGTCGTGCTGTGCGATGGACTTGCAGTCCAGCAGGACCATGTGCGTGTTGGTGCCGCCGTGCACCACGCGCAGGCCGTTGGCCTTGAACCCGTCGCTCAGCGCGACTGCGTTTTTGGCGATCTGGTGCTGGAGTTCCCTGAACTGGGGCGTCTGGGCCAGTTTGAACATGGTGGCCATGCCGGCGATCTTGTTGACGTGCGGACCACCCTGCAAGCCGGGGAACACGGCGCGGTCAATCCTTCGGGCCAGCTCAGGGTCGGTGGTGATGATCACCGCTCCGCGCGGCCCCATCATGGTCTTGTGGGTGGTGAACGATGTGACATGAGCGATGCCGACCGGATTGGGGTAGACGCCAGCGGCTGCCATGCCGGCGGTGTGCGCGATGTCGGCCAGCAGGTAAGCGCCCACCGAATCGGCGATGGCGCGGAATTTGGCGAAGTCGGGCGCCCAGGGATACGAGGTATAGCCGGCGATGATCATCTTCGGCTTTTCGCGTTGCGCCAGATCGTAGATCTCCTCGTAGTCGAGCAGCTCGGTCTCCTCGCTCACGCGGTAATGCACCACGCGCTGGCGATGGCCGGTGATGTTGACGGGGCTTCCGTGCGACAGGTGACCACCATGCAGCAGGTCGAGCGTCATCACCGTGTCGCCCGGCTGCACCAGCGCCTCGTAGATAGCAGCGTTGGCCACTGCACCGCTGAGCGGTTGCACGTTGACGAACACCTGTTCCGGCTGCATGCCCGGTGGGCAGAACACCTCCGCCGCGCGTCGCTGGGCCAGCGCTTCGATGAGATTGCAATACTCCACCCCCTTGTAGTAACGACGATCGCCGTTGCGACGGTAGAAGGCCAGTTGCCACTCGTAGTCCAGCAGCTCATCCTCGCTCAGGCCGTGCATATCGGCATGTGGATAGCCCTCCGCATAGACGTTCTGGAAGACCGAGCCTTCGGCTTCGCGCACGGCTGCCGGCACATAGGATTCACTGGCGATCATGATGAGCTTGTCGAGCTGGCGCACGTGTTCGTGCTCGATCAGCTCGGCGACGTGTGGATCGAGTTCGGCAAGCGTGCCGCGCACGAGAAAATCGTTCATGGTGTCTGTCATCCCCTTGTTTATCCTCGGTCATCGGCAGTCGGCGTCGGTGC
>JAIMBB010000131.1 GCA_023511655.1 Anaerolineae bacterium | reverse complement strand
TGAGATTGGCCTTTCGCTTTGGTTTAATAAGATTGTGCCAGTTTCATGAGCATTCCGCAAAGTGTTAGCTACTCAGGTTAAAACGCCTTTCCATTTTCGAAGGCTGCCTTTCACATTGGGCCACCGGTTCCACGCATGGCTTGGCCGCGTCTTCCTATCTTAAAATCGGCTGCACATGGCTCGCTCGATCAAGATCAACGATCCTTTCGCACGTTCGGTGGAGGTCGCACTCGAGCACTTCGCCGATCCAGGCTGGTTGGGCATGCATTCACCGTTAGCTGCGCCTTACTTTCTGGGGGATTTGCTCCGGGCGCGCGCCGACGCGGAATCGCCCGTCGGCCGTGGTCGTGTGTTGCAGACGGTGCTCGTTTCCGCGTCGCAGGCACTGTCGCCCGATCAGCGCCATCTGCTCGAAGTGGCCTTCTTCAAGCGAGATCCGGCCCTAAACAACACCGGTGTGGCGCTGCGGCTAACCCTCTCCGAGACCACCTACTACCGCCACCGTGCAAGCGCGATTGAGGCGCTGGCCGGCGAGGTGAACCGCGTTGTCCTCTCACCCTGGCGGATGGATATGCCGCGCGCGAAGCCGCTCGTCGGGCGTGCCGCTGCGCTGAAAGCGGCTGCGGATGTTTTGTACCGGCGTGGGACGGTTGCGCTCGTTGGTCCATGTGGGATCGGCAAGACGGCGCTGGGCGCGGCATTGGTGCACGAGTGGGGAGAATGCAACGCCTTCTGGTACACCATCCGCCCCGGCCTGAACGATCAGTTCGGCGCCTTGGTGTTTGCGCTGGCCTGTTGTCTCCGTTCGCACGGCGCCGCTGGCGCCTGGCGACAGCTCATTGCCGATCGCGGCGCCACCGACGCCGCACGGGCGCTCGCGCTGCTCGGCCACGACCTGTCGCAGCTCGAGGTTCGCCCGTTGGTCTGCGTGGATGAAGTGGACGCGCTGCATGACGCACGACAAAGCCATGCGCAATTGATCCATTTGCTCGAATCGCTGCGCGGCCTGGCGCCCATGGTTTGGATCGGCCAACAAGTGTTGCTCGAGGCCGATCGGTATCTGACGTTGATGGGTCTGGATGATGAAGGCGTCGCCGAGTTGTTGGCTGAGCATGGCCTGGTCAACGCATCGGCAGCCGATGTGGCTGCCGTGCGCGCGCATACGCGCGGCAACCCGGCGTTGGTCGTGCGGGTGGCAGATCTGTGGCGCCAGGGCGACTCCTTCCCGGACGTGCTGCGGCTGATTGCATCGGCGCCTTCCGTCGA
The DNA here is from genome assembly GCA_023511655.1 of Anaerolineae bacterium. GTDB lineage: Bacteria > Chloroflexota > Anaerolineae > J036 > Brachytrichaceae > JAAFGM01. The sequence goes on along the minus strand of JAIMBB010000131.1, from coordinate 10,410 downwards.
AGCGCTGCTGGCGCGCGCATGGAAGCGACTCGGTGAGACGGAACGCGGCGCGCTGATGGCCCTGGCCGTGTTCGATGGGGCGATCCCCTGCGACGCCTGGCCCGATCATCGGGAGACGCTCGATGTGCTGGTTGCCCGCGCATTAGCGCTGAACAGCGGGAACGGCACGCTCCAACTGCCGTCGTATGTGCGCGAATTCGTGCGTCGGCGCACCCCGCTCGAGCTGGCTGCGCGTTTGCACCTGTGGGCGGCCGAGGTGTTCGAGTCACGCGGCGAATACACGGCTGCGGCGCGACACTACATTCAGGCCGGACAGCCTGGATTGGCCATCTGGACCTGGTTCAATCACCGTGAGCTGGAAGTGGATCGTGGACGTGCCGCCGTGGCGCGTGCCCTCTTCGCCGATATCCGGGCCGATCAACTCGCCGACGAAGAAGATCGGCGCGCGCTGGCGATCCTGCGGGCGGAGCTGGCCATGAAAGCCGGCCTGGCCGAGGAGGCCGAAGCCGAGCTGGCGAGCGTCTCGTGGCCGCCGATGCTGCCCGCCACACCGCTGGCGTGCCAACTGCAAGGCGACGCGCTCGAAGCGCAAGGGCGCATTGCGCAGGCGTTGGAGGCTTATCGCGAGGCCTGGCGCAAGCTCGATGCTTCAATCGAGTCACGCGCCGTCGCGTTGCACATTCGCAGTGGTTACATCCACGTCAACCGCGAGCCGAACCTGCAACAGGCCTACAACGATGCCTTGCTGGCTTTGTGGCAGGCGCATCACTTTGTCGGCCACGTGCAACGTCAGATGGGCAACTATGCCGACGCACAGGCGAGCCTGAACACCGCTCTGCGCATCGCCCACGATCTGCCGAATAACAGAGTGCAACTGGCGCGCACGCATCAATCGCTCAGCGCCCTGTTTGTGCATATTGCCGATGCCGATCGCGCTGTGCGACATGCGCAGATGGCCCTACAGCTCGATCGGGCTATCGGCGATAGCGTGAGCATCCTGTTCGACGAACTCAACCTGTCGTCCGCGCTGATCATCGCCCGGCGTCACGATGAGGCCCTGGCCGTTGCCCTGGCTGCCGCATCGTGCGCGGAGGAGATCAATCACACCTTCCTCGCCGTTGGTTGCTATGCCTGCGCCGCCGAGGCTTGCTTCCACCTCGACCGGCTCAACGAGGCGATGCACTTTGCGCAACGCGTGCTCCTCGGCGAAGAACAAGTCTTTCGCGCCTGCGCCTTGATGGTCATGGGTTGGGTGAAGGCCAGGTTGGGCGCGTTAGGGGAAGCCGAGCAACTGTTCGTCCAGGCCATCCAGGAGGCCCGCGAGAGCGAGGATCACTATGTGGAGGCGCAGGTGATGCGTTCGTTGAATGGCCTTCGCCTGACGTCGTAAGTTGCCTTAGCGTAGGTGCTTCTTGCTGCCTTCGTTCCAGCGACCCGCTTTGCCTGCGCCAGGCGTCGGCTCGGAGTGACGAAAGTCACGCGCGAGTGCGGGTGCCGGGCCGTCGCGCCAGCGGCGGTTTCGCCTTCTCATTTCACCACTCGCCTGGCGCCGGCGAGCAGCAGCGCCTCGGCAAGCGCATCGGCGTGGGCCGCATCGTGAGCAAGGGCGATCATGTTGCCGCCTCGTCCACCGCCGCTCATCTTGGCCCCCAGCGCGCCGGCCGCGCGGGCGGCGTCGCACAGCGCATCCAGCTCGGCGCACGACACCCCCAGTTGTTGCAGCAGGACGTGGTTGGCGTTCATCACGTGCCCCAACCGCTCCAGGTCGCGCTGTTGGAGCGACTCGCGGGCCATCTGCACCAGCGAGGCGATGGCGTCGAACAATTGCTCGCAGCGCCGGCGATCCTTCTCCCACGCCGCGCGCACGTCGCCGACCGGAATGCGCGTGGGCGTGGCGATGCCCGTGTCGGCGATGACCATCGGTAGCCCGTCGCCGATGCTCACGTCGTCCAGCGGGGCCGGCGGTTCGCCGCGCACGAACCATACCGGCTGCTCATAGGCCACCACGGTGTTGTCTATCCCGCTGGGCGAGCCGTGGTGTAGCCGTTCCACTTCGTAGGCCAGCGCGCTTGCTTCTGCCGGCGACAACTCGCGATCGAAGAACACAGCGATCGCCCGCGCAATGGCGACCGATACTGCCGCGCCGCTGCCCAGGTTCGCCCCCACCGGAATATCGGATGTCACGGTGAGCGTGGCGCGTGGGGGTTGCTTGCCGAGGAAGTCGAACGTGGCCCGCGCAGCGCGCGCCAGCGGATTGCGTGTGAGGCGGGAATGACGCCACAGCCACACAGTCGAGCCGACGTCGGGCGCGACGATCTTGAAGCCCCTGTGGCTTGGTTCGATGCGGGCGCGGGCGCGCAACTTCGGCAGCGGCAGGGCAATGGCTGGCCGGCCATATACGACGGCGTGTTCGCCGCACAGGATCACCTTCGCGCATGCGCTGCGCTCGACGATGGCCGTTCGTTCATGCGTCGTCATGCGATGATGAGTTGCTCATCGGCGAGCCGCATTGTACAAAAGCCGCGTCCTATGGCCATCCCGATACGACTTGCCGCGACCTTACGGCACTTCGAAACGCAGCTCGCCGGGCCGCTAGAGAACGATGTCCGCCGCAACATGCGTGTGGAGATCGTCAGCGCCGTCGCTTACGGCGTGTTCATGGCGGCTTTGATGTTCGTGCCGGCCGTGCTAACCCGGATGGGTGGCACGCCCACGCTGATCTCTGTCTACGTCTCGCTGAGCTATGTGGGACACATCTTGAGCAGCACCAGCCTGCTCGTCATGCGCAGAATCTCGCCGAAGACATTCGCGGTGACGAGCTGGGCACTGGGACGGGCTGCGCTTGTGCTGATGGCCTTGGCCACCGGTACCGCTTCGCTGCTCGTCCTGGCGACAGTGCTTTGGCTTCTGGAGATCGTCCCCGGCCCGGCCTACACGCGCATCTTGCAGAGCATCTACCCACTCGCGCATCGCGGCAAGATCATGGCGTTGGTGCGCTTCGGCATGGCGCTGACGATCCTGGTTGCCACGCCCTTGATCGGGCTGGGACTCGACCGGCTTGGCTATCAGGCTGTCTTCCCCCTTGCCGGCGCCGTGGGGATCGCAGCGGCGTTGGTGTTCGTCAAAATGCGCATCGTCGCCGTCCCTGGTGGCGTGCCGGTGAGTCATTCATCGCTCGGCGCTATGCGCAGGGTGGTGCACAACCGACGCTTTGTGATGTATCAGCTCGGCGTGGTCTTCTTCGGCCTCGGGGCGCTGTCGGCCAATCCTCTCTATCCGGATGTGCAAATCAATCGGTTAGGCTTGTCATATACCGATTTGGGGTTGCTCGGCCTGGCCCAATCCATCAGTTGGCTGATCGGCTATTTCCTGTGGGGACGCATCATAGACCGGTATGGCGCGTTGCGCTGCGTCATGTTCACTTTCGTCATTCAGGCGGTTGCGCCGTTGAGCTATGCCTTCGCTACCGCCGGCTGGATGTTGCTGCCGGCCTTCATCGCGATCGGGCTGGTGTGGGCTGGCGGAGATATCGGCTTCACCAATGCCTGTCTCGAACTATCCGATCCGGAGCACACCCAGGAATACGCAGCCGCGCAATCAACCATCATCGGCTTACGAGGGTTCGTTGCGCCATTCCTGGGCGTCGGCTTGCTCGGCCTGGGCGTGTCACAACCGGTTGTTTTGTTGTGCTCAGCCGCGCTGGTGCTCGTAGCCACGCTCTTCCTGAACCGCGCGCGGCGAATGTGAAGGCAGTACAATTCGTGTCGCATGGTCGCTGACGTTCGCACTGCTTTCAGCCCGGCCGACCCGCATGTGCGGCAGATTGATCCGTGGCGCGATGGGCGCGCTGTCGCCAATCTGCTCGAAACCTCATTCCACGACGAAGCGACCAACGATGATGGTATCCGCCTCATCCATGCCCTGCGCAACTATGGCATGCTTGACGCGCTGGCGCTGGGCTCTTCGACCGGCTTTGTGTGGGTCGAGGATGGCCAGTTGATCGCCAACGCCTCGGTGCAGCGCAACTACACCCGCCGGGACACATGGATCGTCGGTAATGTCGCGACCCAGCCGAACTATCGCAATCGTGGCATTGGTCGCGCTGTGGTAGAAGCATGCATCCGATACGCCGCCTCGCGCGGCGCGCGCTACGTAGCCCTGCAGGCTGATGTCAACAACAAACCCGCGCTGCATCTGTACGAGAAGCTCGGCTTTCAACGCCTGGGCGAAGTGACGCACTATCTCCGGCTGGCCCGTCCCGCCTCGCCAGGGGGTGAGCGCACGCCCGGTGTGCGCAAGGCGAAGTGGTCGGATCGTGCTGCCGTATGGGAGCTGGCCCGGCATCATGTGCCCGACCAGTTCACCTTTGCAGAGCCGTTCGACGCCAACGTCTATCGCCTTGGGTTGCGCTGGTCGTTGCTGAACGCGCTGAACGGAAACATCGAACAGTGGCTGGTCATGGATGCCGGCTCGCGCGGCCGGTTGCTGGGCGCGGTCCGCACACGCGCGACTTTTGAAGGCAGCTATCATCATCTGGAAGTACTGCCGAACACCGATGCGACCGTCGAGGACGCTGTCCGGCTGATCGAAAGTGGGCTGCGTAGGTTGGATGAATACGCAAGCAAGCCGATCTACGCCGCCCATGCCCGCCTTGCGGATGTACCGCACGCCGCTCTGCAGGCTGTCGGCTTCCAGGCCACTCGCACCCTCGTCCACATGCGGCTGGAGCTGGAAGACGCGCCGGAGACGGATGACTGATTTTCAAGCGCCCCGATGGGCGCCGCGATCCCACGCTGAGTCGTTTGTCCATGCCTGAGCTGCCGGAAGTCGAAACCGTGGCGCGCGCCTTGCGCGACGGCACGCCTGCCGGCGCCCCTGCGCTCGTCGGGCACGTCATCTGCTCTGCAGAAGTGCTGTGGCCCCGCGAACTCGGCAACCTGACGCCGCGCGTGTTCAGCCGGCGCATCTCCGGAACCCGCGTGCAATCCATCGGGCGTTACGGGAAGTATTTGCTGATCGGCCTGGAGCGTCCGGCTGTCGAGGATGGAAATGAACGCCTCACGCTGCTCATCCACCTTAAGATGAGTGGGCGATTGGACGTCGTCCCCCGCACCCAGGCGTTCACGCCACATGCCCGCCTGGTCTGGTTGCTGGACGATGACCTGGCGTTGCGCTTCGACGACGCGCGCAAGTTCGGACGCGTCTGGCTGGTCGGCGATCCTGCAGCGGTCATCGGCAATTTGGGGCCCGATGCCCTGGATGTGCCGCTGGGCGCATTCACCTCGCGGTTGCGGGCCAGAAGGGGAATGCTCAAACCCGTGCTGCTCGATCAGACCTTTCTCGCCGGCATCGGCAATATTTATGCCGACGAGGCGCTGCACCTGGCCCGTCTGCATCCCAGGCGCACCGTTACGTCGCTATCCGATGCCGACGTCGTGCGCCTGCACGACGCCATCCAGCACGTTTTGCTCGCCGGCATCGCCGCCAATGGCGCCAGCTTCGATTGGGTCTATCCGGGCGGCAACTTTCAGGAGAACTTCAAGGTGTATGGCCGCACCGGCCGGCCTTGTCAGACTTGCGGCGAACCCATCCAACGCATCCTCGTCGCCCAACGCGGCACCCACTTTTGCCCTGCCTGCCAACCCCTCATCGGCTGATCCCGCCTCAGTTTGTGCTAAATTTCACTTTCAAAACCTATCGCTTCGGCCGGGCGCGCGAACATCGCCTGCTTTTGACAGGAAAGCAATCCTAGAATCGGCAGCGAGGCCGAGGAACGATGCTGGTTGATCCTCGGTGATCGCGATAACCCAAATAGGTTTGGGATAAATTTGGGAAAAGAAGAAGTATGGGATTGATGAAACCGCTCAGAACGGTTGGAATAACAGGTTATGGTGCCTACGTGCCTCGCTATCGGCTGGCCGGGCAGGAAGTTTCCGAGTTATGGACTGAAGGGAATGTGGTGTCGCCGGTGCGTGAGAAAGCCGTGCCCGGGCTGGACGAGGATGTAGCTACGATGAGCATGGAGGCGGCTCGCAATGCTATCGTGCGTGCGAGTTATGCCGATCCAGCTTTCGATCCTTCCAGGTTGGGTGCAGTATGGGTCGGCAGCGAGTCACATCCTTATGCTGTCAAACCTACCAGCACCATCGTCGCCGAGGCCATCGGCGCCACGCCCTACACGCAGGCGGCCGATTGGCAGTTCGCCTGCAAGGCCGGCACGGAAGCTATCCAGGCGGCCATCGGGTTCGTCGGCAGCGGCATGGCCGAGTATGCCATGGCGATCGGCATGGACGCTGCGCAGGGGCGCCCGGGTGATGCGCTCGAATACACCGCCGGCGCCGGCGGGGCGGCCTTTGTGATCGGCCCGGCCGAGAACGCCTTGGTCGAGGTTGAGGGGTCGCTGTCGTTCGTCACCGATACCCCTGACTTCTGGCGGCGGCAATACGAGAAGTTCCCCGAGCACGCCGGGCGCTTCACGGGCGAGCCGGCCTACTTTCATCACATCACTGAGTCGGTCACGGCGCTGTTCAGGGAGATGAACCTCTCGGCGCGCGACTTCGCCTACGCCGTCTTTCACCAACCCAACGTCAAGTTCCCGCTCAAGGTGGGCGAGTCGCTGGGGTTCACCCGCCAGCAGATGCTTACGGGTCTGTTGGTCAACGAGATCGGCAACACCTATGCCGGCTCGTCAGTCATCGGACTGACGGCCATTCTGGACATCGCGCAACCGGGTGACCGCGTCCTGCTGGCCTCGTTCGGCAGCGGGGCGGGCAGCGATGCCTTTTGTTTGCGCGTGAAGAAGGTCGCGGCGGTAAAGGCGGCATGGACGACGCGCGAATATATCCAGCGTCGCGTGCCGGTGGACTACGCGCGATATTCACGACTGAAGGGCAACTACAAGTTCAATTGAGAATGCAGAATGAAGAATTTGAGACCTCTCAAATTCTCAATTCTCAATTCTCAATTCTCAATTCTCAATTCTCAATTCTGTATGCGTGACGTTTCAATCATCGGAATAGGACAAACGCCGGTGGGCGAGCACTGGGACAAGAGCCTGCGCGAGCTGGGCTTCCGGGCGCTCCACGCAGCCATGAAAGACGCTGGTGTCGAGCGCATTGACGCGCTCTACGTCGGCAACATGCTCTCTGGCGAGCTGACTGCGCAGGAGCATCTGGGGGCGTTGATCGCCGACTTTGCCGGCTTGCGCGGCATCGAGGCGATTAAGGTCGAAGCAGCGTGCGGCAGCGGCGCGGCCGCGCTGCGGGTGGGCTACATGGCCGTGGCCGGTGGGCTGCACGACTTCGTGGCCTGCATCGGCGTGGAGAAGATGACCGACCAACAGAGCGGCACGGTGACCAGCGCGCTGGCTACCGCTGCCGATGCTGACTACGAGGCGTTGCAGGGCCTGAGCTTCGTCAGCATCAATGCGCTGCTGATGCGGCGTTACATGCACGAGTATGGCTACAAGAAGGAGGACTTCGCCAACTTCGCCATCACTGCGCATGCCAACGCCATGAACAATCCGTATGCCATGTTTCATTCGCCCATCACGGCCAGGCAGTTCGCCGAGGCCAAGCCGATCGCCGATCCGATCAACTTGCTCGACTCGTCGCCCATCGCCGACGGCGCGGCGTGCGTCATCCTGGCGCCGACGGCAATTGCCAAGGAGTTCACCCACAAGCCCGTCCGCGTGAAGGCGACGGCGATCGCGACCGACACGCTTGCCGTGCACGACCGGCGTGACCCGTTGTACCTGGAGGGTGGGGCGATCAGCGCGCAGAAGGCGTATGCCATGGCTGGCGTCGGGCCGGCGGACATTGACCTGTTCGAGGTGCACGACGCGTTCACCATCATGAGCGCGCTGTCGCTGGAAGCTGCCGGATTCGCGCCGCGCGGTCAGGGTGTGCGGCTGGCCATGGAGGGCGAGATCGGCCTGAGCGGCCGCATCCCGATCACCACTATGGGCGGGTTGAAAGCGCGCGGCCATCCGGTGGGCGCGACCGGCATGTATCAGATCGTCGAGGTGGCCGAGCAGCTCCGCGAGGAAGCCGGCGCCAATCAGGTGCAGAACGCCCGGCTGGGCATGGCGCAGAACATCGGCGGCAGCGGCGCGACAGTGGTCACGACGATCCTGGAGAGGATATAGACATCGTTCATTGACTGTTTCTCATCTTTGGTTGAGCCTGTGTGAAGCAGCCAACGCTGGGTGAGAGATTGCGGATAACTTGGAGGATGAGATGGAAGTAGCGCGATATTGGCGAACGACGGGACAAAGATATCAACTGGTCGGGGAGGTGTGCCCTAACTGCGGCAACCGCATCTTCCCGCCGCGCGATGTGTGTCCGGTGTGCGAGAAGGAAGCCCGGACGCCGTTCACGTTCAGCGGCAAAGGCGAGGTGTATTCATACAGCACCATCCACGTCGCGCCGGAGGGCTTCGAAAAGTTCGCCCCCTACACCGTGGCGCTGGTGCGGCTGGCCGAAGGACCTCTGGTCACCGCCCAGCTCACCGACGTGGATGAGGATGAGATCCGCATCGGCATGCCGGTGGAGATGGTGACGCGCGTGCTGCGCGAGGACGGCGAGCGCGGCATGCTGGTGTATGGCTACAAATTCCGGCCCGCCCGCCCGGTAAGCGCGGACGCGCCAAAGGCGGCTGCGGCGCCGGCGCGCGTGACGGAGCCGGCGACGAACATGTCGGAGTTGTCGTTGGTGCCGCAACCAACCGCTTGACCGTTGAGTGGTCGCGGGTATTGTGGGTAGGTGCGGGCATGGCCCGCCTGCGGCCGACGAATCAGGCTGGGGGCAACCTGGCCCCGCAGCTTCGGCAAAACTTCTCCGTGCCCAGGATCGGTTGACCGCAGGTCGGGCAGACGCGGCGTCCGCCAGGCGAAGGGGATGCCGGCGGAGAAACCGGCGCCGGCGCGGGTGGCGAGGCTTGCGGCGAGGGCGTCGGTGATCGGGAGGCCTGCGGCGCAACGGCGGCCGGTGCTGGCGCGGGTGAAACCGCCGGAGCGGGTGCCGGGGCAGGCGCTGGCTCCTGATTCAATCGCTGCGTGGGTTGTACCGGACCGGCCGAAATTATTTGCGGGCTGGGGGTGATAGGCATGCCGTTGGCGGCGATTTGCGCCTGCAGCATGGCCGCCTGCGCGATCTGGCGAGGATTGAGGCCAGGCTTGCGCGCTGCCAGCGCCGCCCCCAACATCGCCACCACCGCGCCGATCAGGGCCACGCCGCTGGCGATCACCGGCGTGCGCGTATCAATCAGGTTCAGCACTCCCACCCGCAACTCGGGCAGGGTGTCGTTCACCGCCACGCCCAGGCCCGGAAAGCCGGCCGCGTTCTGCGCCAGCGACGCTTTGATCACGGCGTCCAGTCGCTCGCTCAGGTAGAGCATCGAACCCGCCGTGGCCGCGACGGCCGCCAGGGTAAGCCCAATCAGCGCAACGCCCTTAACCAGTTGTTCGCCGAAGTATCCACGGCTGAGCGCCACGATGATCGCCATGAACAAGACCAGCGCCGGCAGGATGAAGAACGCCACCTGTAACGGCACGAGCGTGGTGGGAAGCGACTCCGTCCAGGCAGCGAGGTCGCGAAGGTAACCCTGCTGGCGCTCGCCCACGTCGTATTGCCTGATCAGGCGCTCGCCGCCCTCCTGACTCTGCAACTCGCTGACGAGCGCTGCCGCCTTCGCCGGAATGACCGAGAGGCCGTTCGCTAGCATCAGTGCTTCGTAGCCCGTCATATTCACGAAGATCGGCTGGCTGTCGGCCTTCAAGTTGATCTGCAGCCGGGCGAACGTCCGCGTGGGCAGCCACATCAAAACGACCATCGCCAACGCGACCGTGAGGCACCCCAGCGCGCAGATCAGATTGTTGATGAAACGAATGACTCCCACACCCCTGATTTTAAACCGCTACGGCGGGGTGACGATAACGTAGTAGCGCCGCACGGGGAAAGTCTGCTGGTCGCGATGGCTGGTCTCCGCCGCGTTAGGTGCGACCAATGCGCTGCACTGGCGGTCTCGGGCTTTGGCGCTGGTCATCGCCACGCGCAGGTCAACCACCACGGTATTCGTGTCCTGCCTGGGCGTGACGCGGGCGTGGATGAAGTGTTGAGTGCCCGGCTCCCATCGCAAGAAGTATGACTCTGCGATGGGGTAGGTGATGGGCGTCTGCGAAGGCTGGCAGGTGGCATACGAGATCATCTGGCTGCAGCGGCTGCGGGGTGTGATCACGCGGGCGTGGGACTCGGTGTTGAAGATGCAATCGTCCGGCTCGACGTTGACGATGTTGTTGTCCACGTTCAACAGCTCCACCGATTCCGCTTCCTGGAACGACAGGGTGATCGAGCCGGCGTCGGCCGTTGCGCCGCCAGCGTTGCTGCCCCACACGATCACGTCGAAGGCCTG
>JAIMBB010000130.1 GCA_023511655.1 Anaerolineae bacterium | reverse complement strand
CAGGAGCGCCTGCGTCGCGGTCAGCCCGTCGAGGTCACGATCCACCAGCACCAGCTTCGCGCCATGCTCGGCGAACAAGAGCGCCGTGCCGCGGCCAATGCCCGAGCCGGCGCCGGTGATGATGCAGACTTTGTCTTGCAGTCGTTGGGTCATGTTACCCCGTCAACCCAGTCAGCGTGATGCCTTCGATGAACGTGCGCTGGGTGAGAAAGAACAGGATGATGACCGGCGAGATCATCAACGTCGCGGCGGCCATCAGCAAGCCCCACTCGGTGCGCGAACGACCAAAGAAGCCATACAGCCCAATAGCTAAGGTGTAGTTGTTCTTATCGTTGAGGAAGATCAGCGGGCCGAGGAAGTCGTTCCAGTTGGCGATGAACGCGAACAGCGCGACCACCGCCAGCGCCGGCTTGGCCAGCGGCAGGATGATCTTCCAGTAAATCTGGAACTCGCTCGCCCCGTCAATCTTGGCCGCCTGCGATAGCTCTTGCGGGATGGTCAGGTAGAACTGGCGCAGCAGGAAGATGTAGAACGCGCTGCCGAACAGGGCCGGCACGGTGAGCGCATTGAGCGTGTTGACCAGGCCAAGGTCGCGGAAGATCAGGAAAGTCGGTATCAGCGTAACCGGATATGGGATCATCAACGTCGAAATCAGCACGAGGAAGACAATGTTGCGGCCCGGCCATTTGATGCGCGCGAAGCCATACGCCACGAACGAGCACACGACCACCGACGCGATCACGTTGAACAGCGTGACGTAGAGTGTGTTGCCAAAGTAGCGCCAGAACGGGATGAACGTGGTCGAGCGCGGATAGTTCGACCACACGAACGGATTCGGAATCCATTCCGGTGGTACGACGAAGATCTGCTTGGGGTCTTTGAGCGACGTCGAGATCAGCCAGGCGAAGGGAATGGTAAACAGGATCGCTAGCAGCGTGAGGAGGACGTAGGCTGGCAGCTTACGTAGACCCTTCTTCACCCCACGCGCGCGCGCCCCGGCTCGCGATGCGGAGGGCGAGAGTGTTGAACTCGTGACCGTCGCCATCAGTTGTTGTCACCTCCCTCGTAATACACCCAGCGGCCGGAAGACTTGAACAGCAGCAGCGTCATCACGAACACCGCCGCAAACAGAATCCATGCCATTGCGCTGGCATAGCCCATCTTGAAGTAGCTGAAAGCGTTGCGATACAGCAACAACGAGTAGAACGTGGTCGAGCCGGCTGGCCCGCCCTGCCCGCCGGTGATGACGTAGGCATTGGTGAAGTACTGAAACGCGCCGATGATGCCGTTGATCAGGTTGAAGAAGATGACCGGCGTGAGCATGGGCAGCGTGATGTAGCGCGTGCGCACCCACGCGTTCGCGCCGTCCAGGTCGGCCGCCTCGTAGAGCTGGCGCGGGATGTCTTGCAGGGCTGCCAGGAAGATCACCACGCTGCCGCCGAAGGCCCAGGCGTTGATCAGGATGAGCGACGGTTTCGACCAGTCGGGATCGGTCAGCCAGCCGATGGTGGGCAGGCCGAGCGCCTTGAGCATCGCGTTGGCCAAGCCGAACTGCGGGTTGAGAATCCACGCCCACAGCATGGCCGCCGCGATGTCCGGCACGATGCTCGGTAAAAAGAAGATTGTGCGGTAGATCGAACGCCCGCGCACCTCCATGTTCAGCAACAGCGCCACGCCAATGGCGATGCAGATGTTGAGCGGGATGGCGATGGCAGCGTAATAGACAGTGTTGCCCACGGCCTGCCAGAACAGCGGGTTCTTGGTGAACAGATCCACGTAGTTGCCCAGGCCGACGAACTCCGGCGGAGAGATTGCGTCGTAGCGAGTCAGGCTGTAGTAAGCCGATGCCACGATCGGATACAACGTCAGGATCAGGAAGCCGATCAGCCAGGGCGAGATGAATAGCAGGCCCATCAGCAGATTGTGACGGGTCATCCTGCCCATCCGGATCGTCCGCCCCGAATGTGGACTTGTACTCGTCATCGCCATCTAGCACCTCTCAGCTTATCAATCGTGAATCGTGAATCGTGATTCACGATTCACGATTCACGATCTGCACTTCGCAACTTTACGCCGGCTTCATCGCCTTATCAAGCTCGGCCTGCACATTCTTCGTCACCTCGTCCAGGCCGGCCTGCGGCGTCACCTCGTCGCGCATGACCAAGTCGAACACGCGATTCAACTCGTCCTGATAGAACGCTTGCACCGGAATGACGGGGAAGAAGTTCGTCGCCAGCGCGCCAGTCTTGCTGAAGAATTCCAGATATGGAACCATGCGGTTGTTCGCGCCCATCTTCTCTTTCAGGCCGGCCTCCCAGTCGCCGGCCGCCTTCAGGATGCACGGGCCGTTCAAGGTGAGATAACCCATTCGAGCGCTATTGTCAATGAACCCATACTTGAGGAAGTTCCATGCTTCTTCCGTGTGCGGTGCACCCTTCGGCAACGACACCATCCAGCCACTCATCGCATAGCGCTTGCGATCCTCGTCCGAATCATTCAACGTCGGCCACCATGACACGCCGTAGTTCAGGTCGGGCGCATGCTGGTCGAGCGCCTCGTAGAACCAGAAGCCATCCATGACGAAGCCGAGCTGCTTCGTGGAGAACGGGTTGCCGGCCTCGAACATGCCCGGACGTGCGTTGAATGCAGCCATCTTGTTGATGTCGTACAGCTTGACGAACTCCTTCAGATACTCCATCGCGGCGATGTTGGCGGGATCGTTCGCAGTGATCTTGCCGCTGTCGGCGTCGTAGAACTTGCCGCCATGGATGTAGGCCCAGTTCACGAAGCTCCCCGCCGTGGGAATGTAGCCCGCACGCTGGATGTCGCCCGCGCTGTCCTTCTGCATCATCTGCTTGGTATGGCCAAGCAGTTCCTCGGTCGTGATGGCCGGCTTCTCGGGATCCAGCCCAGCGGCTTCGTACACGTCCTTGCTGTAGAACATGCAGATGAAGTCCGCGCCGCCAGGGATCGCATACTGCTTGCCATCGTGCAGGCCGCTGTCGTACATCGGCGCGATGAAGTCGTCGCGCGAGACGCCCGCGTCCTTGAGATAAGCGTCGAGTTCGAGCAGTGCGCCCTTTGGAGCCAAGTTGGCCAGCGGCGCGGGGCGCATGAGCGTGGCATCAGGCACATTGTTGGCGGCGATGAGAGTGGTCAGCTTCGTCACCCAGTCCGGATCGAAGTTCCACTCCACGTTGACGTTGGGCGTGGTCTTGTTGAAGTCCGTGCCGATCTCGGTCATCAGGTTGTTGTAGATGTCGCCCCAGTTCTCCCACAACACGTTGAGGGCAACCTGATCGCCCGACGTAGATGGCGCTTGCGATTCGCCGCTCGGCGCCTGCGATTCGCCGCTTGGCGCGCCGGGCGCTGGCGCGGCAGCGGGTGCCGCGCACGCGCTCAAAAATGCTGCGCCGCCCAGGCCGGCGGTGACGCGCAGGAAGTTGCGCCGGTTCATCCGCATCGGCTTCCCATTTGAGTTGAATATCTGAATGCTCATCTTGCTGTCCTCCTAACGCTTGTCTATCTGGTTTATTCCTTCGCAGCTATTGCCGCGTCGAACCCTGTCTTACGTCGCACCGCAGTCGAACTGCGGCACATCCACCCAGGCGCCGCCGCGCATGGCCGCCTCGTGTGCACAGATGCCCGGCAGCGTCATGTCCACCGCGCGCACCACGTCAATCGGCGGCCGCGTGTCGTTCTGAATCGCCGCGATGAAGTCGCGGATCATGTAGTACTCGCTCGTGCCATGACCGCCCTTCTTCGCCTCTTCAGGCGCGTTTGGGTCGCTGGTCAAGCATTCGATCTCACGCGCGCCGTCGTGCGGGTTCATCTCATCCTTCAGGAACAGCCGGCCCTTGGTGCCGCCCCACCCGCCTTCGCGCCCGTTCTCCACAAAGCCCTTCGTGCCGTAGAGCGAATAGAAGATTAGGTCGTGATAGCGCGGCGCCACCTGGCTGCGCAGAATCTTGATCACCGCGCCCTTGGCCGTCTGAAACAGGCCGACCTCCATGTCCAAGTAGGCGATGCTCTCGCCGGGATAGGTATGCCGACCGGCCTGCGCGCCGGTGGCCTTGATGATGCGGTCGTCCATCAGCGTGAGCAGCGGGCCAAGCGTGTGGCCGCAATACCAGATCGGCGCGCGGCGGTAGCGCCAGTATTCCTCGCCGGTCTTGGGATCGCGCAACAGATTGACGATCTCGTGGATGTATTCGCCCTCGGCGTAGAAGATCTGGCCGAGCTTGCCGGCGCGGATCATCTCCTGCCACTCACGCACGTAGTGGAAGTAGCAGTAGTTCTCGGCCATCATGTATTTGCGGCCGGTTTGTCATACCGTCTGCACCAGCCTTTCGCAATCGTCAATCGTGTAGGCTGCAGTCTGCTCGCACAGCACGTGCTTGCCGGCTTGCATGGCGGCGATGGACTGCTGGGCGTGAAACTCGATCGGCGTGGCGATGGCAATCACATCGAGCGGCGCATTGACGAATTCGTGAAAGCGCGTGAACAGCGCAGCATCGGGCAAGCCGAACTGCCGGCCCATGCCCGCCAACGTCTCCTCGTTCATGTCGCACAGCGCGGCGATCTGCACATCGGGATGCGACGCCAACGCGTGCACCAAACCGCTGCCGCGATGAAGCCCAACAATGCCTGCCTTAATCTTGCTCATAGTCTTGCTCATAGTTCGAAAGTAGAACCTCAGGTTCTGAATGCCGATATATCCTCCAGCGCCCCCTCGATCGCCTCCAACGCACGATCCAGGTCGGCTTCGGTGTGCACGGCGGAGAAGCCGTGATGCGCAGCCACGTGGAAGTAGATGCCGCGCTCAATGCAGCCGCGCACGAAGGCCAGCAGTTGCGCGCGATCCTGCACCGCCGCCTGGCGGTAATTCGTGATCGGCATTTGCGGATCGAGGCCGAAATACAGGCCGAAGCGCGGGCCGACGTGCTGCAGTCGCACCTTCACGCCGCTCCGCTCGATCAGTTGCCGGAACGCGTCGAAGAAATATTCGCACCGCGCATCCAACTGCTCGTAGAACCCCGGCCGCGAGTATTCCTCCAGCGCAGCGCTCGCCGCCAGCACCGCCGTCAGGTGCGCCAGATATGTCCCGCTCATCTCGGCCTCGCCCGCCGGCCGCAGGTGCATCATCACCTCGCGCTTGCCCACCAGCGCACTGATTGGCATGCCTGCGCCGAACGCCTTGCCCAGCACGGCCAGGTCGGGCGTAACACCGAGATACTGTTGCGCACCGCCCAGCCCTACCCGAAACGCCGTCAGCACCTCGTCGAAGAACAGCAGCGCGCCGTAGCGGTCGCACACCTGGCGGCACAATTGCACAAAGCCTGGCTTCGGCGGGATGCAGCCGGAGTCGTAGTTGATCGGCTCCATCACCAGCGCGGCCACCTCGCCCCCGTGCGCAGCGAATGCCGCCTCCAGCGCGTCGGGGTCATTGAATGGCACGACGATCAGCGTCTGGCTGGCTTGCGCTGGGATGCCCGCCGATTCGGGATACGGAATGGGTTGCCGCTCCGAGCCGGCCTTGTCCAGCGGCGGCGCCCAACTGAAGTTCAGAAAGTCGGAGTAGCCGTGGAAGTGCCCCTCGAACTTGATGATCTTGTCGCGGCCGGTCGCGGCGCGCGCCAGCCGCAAGCCATGCATCATCGTTTCAGTGCCGCTGGACGAGAAGCGTGCCATTTCCGCACATAGCACGATCTCGCTCAATCGCTTCGCGAGCGCGATCTGGTGCTCGGTCTCGGCGGCGCACACGATGCCCAGGTCGAGCGCCTGCCGCACAGCGGCGGTGATGGCCGGATGGTTGTGGCCGAGCAGCGACGCGCCGTGTGAGATGCACAGGTCAATGTAAGGCCGCCCGTCACGGTCGTAGACGTGAGCACCATCGCCGCGGGCGATGTAGAATGGATGGCCGACCGCCGCGTTGCGCCGCGCCGTCGCGCTCACGCCGCCGGGCAGGTAGCGCTGCGCCTCGGCGAACAGTTCGGCGTCGGTGAGGGCAAGCAGAGCGTCGTTGCTGTATCGCATCATGGTCATCTTTTCATCCCCTTCAACACCTCCCTTGCCGCCTCCAGGGTGCGGTCAATGTCGGCCTCAGTGTGCGCCGCGCTGACGTGGTTGCGCTTGAGCGCCGTCGGCAGCATGAAGATGCCCCGCGCACACATCTGCGATCGGAACCACACATCGCGCCTGTCATCGTTGCGCAGCAGATCCGTGTAACTGACGATCGGCCCTTCCATGAAATACGGCACGAACACCGAACCGAAACGCGCCACCGTCATTGGGATGCCCAGTTCATCGGCAATCTGCTGGATGCCATTCGCCGCACGTTCGGCCAGCGCGAAGCAGTGTGCGTGCACATGGCCGTCTTCGAGTTCAGCGATCGTCGCCAGCGCGGCAGCGACGCTGTGCGGGTGGCCGTTGTAGGTGCCGGCGAAGAACACGCCGCCGCCCGGCTCGTAGCGCTGCATGTAATCGGCCTTGCCGGCCAGCGCGGCGATCGGGTAACCGTTGGCCATCGCTTTGGCAAACGTGCTCAGGTCGGGCGTGACGCCGATGATCTTCTGGTAGCCGCCCAGCCCATGCCGGAAGCCGGTGATCACCTCGTCGAAGATCAGCAGGCAACCGAACTTGTCGCACAGGTCGCGCAACGCCCGCAAAAACCCCGGCCGCGGCAACACGCAGCCGATATTGTGCGGGATGACTTCGACCAGCACTGCCGCGATATCCTCGCCGCGCCGCTCCAGAAAGTCGGCGATGGCCTCGACATCGTTGAACGGCAGGATATGCGTGTGCTCCACCGCGCCGGGCAACATGCCGGCCGAGAGCAAATCGCGCCTGCCGATCTTGTCTGCGGCACTGATCACGTTCATCGCCACTGCGTCGTGCCAGCCGTGATAGGTGCCCTGAAACTTAACGATGCCGTTGCGGCCGGTGACCGCGCGCGCCAGCCGCAGCGCCTGATACGTCGCCTCGCTGCCGCTGTTGGCCAGCAACACACGCTCGGCGCTGGGCACGTGGTAGGCGATCTTCTCCGCCAGCTCGATCTCCATCTCGGTCACGCCTATACCGAGCAGGTCAATCTGCTCACTGGCGCGGCACACCGCCTCGCGCACGCGTGGATGGTTATGGCCGAGGATGATCGGGCCGAACGCAGCGTGATAGTCCAGGTAGCGTTTGCCTTCGACGTCGGTGAAGTACGCACCGTGCGCCTCGCGGATGACGAGCGGCATGCCGGCGATGACGCGATTGCCGCTGTTCACCCCGCCGGGGATGACGCGTCGGGCGCGCTCGGCCAGCGCGGCGTTGGTCCTCAAGTTGGTCGAGTCCTTTATCGTGGCCGTCATGTTCTACCCTTCGTGGTTCTTCGTGGCCTCGGGTGCGTTGCTCACCGGTAATGCGCGCGCAGGTCGGCGTGGTAGGGCAATGCCAGAATCTCGTCCAGCATCGCGCAGGCCTGTTCCGTGCTGCGCGTCCACGGATCCATCATGATCAGTTCCAGCAACAGCTTCCGGCTGCCGCGGTTGAACGCCTCCAGCTCCAGGTTGACCGGCGCCACGCAATCGCGCAGCAGCCAGGCCAACGGCCCGGGCGGCAGGCCGGCCGTCCGCGTCGGGTGCAGGCCGCCGCCATTGATGTAGATCGGCACTTCGACTGCAAAGTCGCGCGGCACACCCGGCACGTAGTCGCCGCTGTTGACCACGTTGCCGATCAGCACGCGCGGCACGTCGCACAACAGACTCTCGATGGCCGGCACGATCACCTCGTGCGAGTGCTCCGGCTTGAAGTGGTCGGTGACCCTGATCGCCCTGTCATCACTGATGCGTTTGATCTCGGCCACTTCCGCCTCGCCGCTGGTGAAGAAGCTGTGCCAAAAGCGGCCGGGGTCCTGCGCCCAGCGTCGCTCGGTCACATCGTCGAGGTGATACCACCAGCCCCACGAGCCGCCGCCGTCGCCGCCAGTGTCTCCGATGGGGAACGCGCCGATGCGCTTGTAGAGGTCCACCTTCTTGGGGTTGAGCTCGCCGTGGCGGTCAGACGCTTGCCAGAACGCCGGCGCCTGCTCCTCGATCCACCGGTCGAGCAGCGGCATGGCATCCTGCCCGTCGTAACGCAACTGCGTCAGCCATACAAAGTGGTTGACGCCGGGGATTTCGTAGGTCAACTTGTCGCGGTCGGTCAGACCGAGGCGCTGTGCGATGTCGTACACGCCGCCGAAGCCGTGGCACAGGCCGATGACCCTGGCTTCGGGATATTTGCGCACCAGGTGCGTGATGCCGGCCATCACGGGGTTGGCGACCTTGATGTAGTGTGCGTTCGGCGCCAGTTCGAGCATGTCCTCGATCACGCCCTCGAACAGCTTGAGTTGGTAGAAGTTGACCCAGAACGCCTCGTCGTGCATGACGTGCAGGCTGCCGCCCCAGCGATAGCCGTATTTGCGCGCGATGGCCCAGCCGTCGCGCAGGCGCTGGTGGCTGGCGGCCAGCGCGGCATTCACCACCACATCCGCCCCACGGATCGCCTCGCGCCGGTCGGTGGTCTTCTCCAGCCGCAGGTCAATGCCGACCTCGGCAGCATAACGCACACACAACGTGTGGATCGCGTCCAGCCGCTCCCGATTGATGTCCATCAGCGCCACCGTGCAGCCGCGCAGGTTGGGCGTGAGGCAGATGTCGCGGATCATGTTCAGGGAGAACACCGCGCTACCTGCTCCGATTATGACCACGCGTTTGTTCATTGCAACGTTTTAATAATGCACAGGAGTCTATTGAAACGTTTTTAAAAGTCAATAGGGCAATTGCAGATTCGCCCCAACCGCCGGATAATCCGGCCCGATGACGACGATTTGGGATGTGGCAAGAGAAGCGGGCGTATCGCCTTCCACCGTATCGAACGTGATCCACGGCCGGCCGGTGGTCAAGCCGGACACTCGCCAGCGCGTGCTGGAAGCCATCGAAAAACTCAACTTCCATCCCAGCCGGGTGGCTCAAGGGCTGCGCCAACAATCCAGCCGCGCCGTGGGCTTTCTCGTGCTCGACCCCAACCCCCGCTGGCCGACCGACCCTCTGCACGCCGAGGTGCTGGCCGGCATGTCGGAAGCGGCTACCGAACACGATTACAGCCTGCTGCTCGACCGGCCGAGTGGTAACGGCTGCCTCACAGCGCGCGAGTTGCTGCAGCCATTTCGCTCCGGCCAGATTGACGCCGCCGTGGTGGCGCTGGCCGGCACGAGCGCCAGCCACCAACACGTGCTGGAAGAGTTGAACCGGGCCGACGTGCTCTTCGCGGTGCTGGAACGCGAGATCGAAGGCCGCTGCGCTTACAGCGTGATGAGCGCGAACGCGGACGGCGCACGCGCCGCGACGCAGAAGCTCATCGGCGATGGCCATGAGCAGATTGCCTTCCTAGACAGCGAACAAATGTGGCCAGCTATTGAGCTACGGCTAAGCGGCTATCGCCGCGCCATGCACGAAGCCGGCCTCGGCGATCACATTCTGATCTCATCCAGCCCAGACTGGACCTCGACGGGTGGCGCGACGGCCATGCGCAACCTGCTGGAGCGATGCGATCGCGAAGGTCGACCTTACCCTACGGCCATCCTGGCCGGAAACGACGTGCTGGCCGTCGGCGCAATGCATGTGCTGCGCGAACGCGGCTTGTGCGTGCCGGCCAACATCGCTGTGATCGGCTTCGACGACTTCGAATTCGCCCGCTACGTGGATCCGCCGCTTACCACCGTGCGCCTGCCGGCCCATGAGATGGGCAAACGCGCCGTCGAGATGCTGATCCGACACATTGAGGGCGATCCACCCACGCAGCGCAAGCTGGTGCTGCCGACTGAGCTGGTCGTGCGCCAGTCTGGCTGACGCGCCTAAAATACCGGTCGTGACCACCAAGATTCGCACGCGCCAGGACTGGGAGCGCGAGACGCTGCAGCCGTCGCTGAAGCGCGCTCCGGAACGCAAACCGCACTTCGAAACGCCGTCCGGCATCCCGCTCGATGTGGTGTATGGCGATCCTTCGACGGGCTCAGGATGCCATGGCGAGTTCCCCGGCGAATACCCGTTCACGCGCGGGATTCATCCCACCATGTATCGCTCGCGCCCATGGACGATGCGACAATACGCCGGCTTCTCCACGGCCAGGGAGAGCAACGCGCGCTATCGCTACCTGCTCGCGCAAGGCCAGACGGGCATTTCGGTGGCCTTCGACCTGCCCACGCAACTGTGCATGGACGCCGACGACCCCCTGGCCGCCGGCGAAGTGGGCAAAGTCGGCGTGAGCATTAGCACACTGGGGGACATGCGAGAACTCTTCGAGGGCATCCCGCTCGACCGGATCAGCACCAGCATGACGATCAACGCGCCGGCGGCCGTGTTGCTGGCGCTGTATATCGCAGTGGCAAAAGAAATTGAGAATGCAGAATTGAGAATGGAGAAAGGCGATCCCTCAATTCTCAATTCTCAATTCTCAATTCTCAATTCGCTCAGAGGGACGGTGCAGAACGACATCCTCAAGGAATACGCCGCGCGCGGGCTATACGTCTTCCCCCCCAAGCACTCGATGCGGCTGGTGACGGATGTGTTCGCGTTCTGCAAGCAATATCTGCCGCAGTGGAACACCATCAGCATCAGCGGCTATCACATTCGCGAAGCCGGCAGCACGGCCGTGCAAGAGGTGGCCTTCACGCTGGCCAACGCGATCGCCTACGTGCAAGCAGCCATTGACGCCGGCCTGGACGTGGACGAGTTCGCCGGCCAGCTCGCTTTTTTCTTCAACGCTCACAACGACTTCCTGGAAGAGATCGCCAAGTTCCGCGCGGCGCGTCGGCTGTGGGCCAAGATCATGCGCGAGCGATTCGGCGCGCGCGACCCGCGCAGTTGCATGCTGCGCTTCCACGCCCAAACCGGCGGCAGCACACTCACCGCCCAGGAGCCGATCAACAACGTCGCCCGGGTGACCATTCAGGCGCTGGCGGCCGTGCTGGGCGGCACGCAAAGCCTGCACACCAACGGCTGGGACGAGGCATTGCAACTACCCTCCGCCGAAGCCGCCCGCACCGCTCTGCGCACCCAACAGATCATCGCGTTCGAGAGCGGCGTGACCGACACGGTTGATCCGCTGGGCGGCGCATACGTCATCGAATATCTGACCGACGAGATCGAGCGACGCGCCCGCGAGCTGATCGAGAAGATTGATGCCATGGGCGGCGCGGTGCAGGCCATCGAAAGCGGATGGATGCAGGCGCAGATCGCCGAATCCGCCTACCGCTATCAACGCGAAGTGGAGAGCAAAGAGCGGGTCATCGTCGGCGTCAACGCCTTCACGTCGGACGGCGCAGGCGAAGAAGCCGGCGCAAAATTCAAGGTGGACCCGGCTATCGAGGCCCGCCAGCGCGAACGGCTGGCGGCATGGCGGGCCAGCCGCGACGCCGAACGGGTCAGCGCGCTCATGGCCGAACTTGAGCGCGTCGCGCGCAGCCGCGAGAACATCATGCCCTGCCTGATCGCGTGCGTCGAAGGCGGCGTCACCGTCGGCGAAATCGGCAAAGTGCTACGCCATGTCTTCGGCGAATACCACCCGCCGACGGTGATTTGAGCGCCGCAATTGGAGAGTGATCGGGGTGCGTTCACCAATAGGGGCAAGAACCTCCCGCAGGCTGCTCATCCAAGTCGTGACAGCCAGCAAAAACCTGCG
>JAIMBB010000129.1 GCA_023511655.1 Anaerolineae bacterium | reverse complement strand
AGGGCCGACTCAGGGAGCGTCGCTTGCGCCTGGCCACTCAGCCGAATGCACACACCCCGCGCTTGCGCATCGTCGAACGCTTGCAGCGTCAGCGTACTCAAGCCGGCCAGCTCGAGCGCGTGGCCAGCCACGTCCAGGATCGCCTGGCGCAGCAACACGCGATCGGCCTGGACGTGCACATCGAGAGCAATGCAAGCCAGCGCGCATCCCTTGGCCTGGGCAAGCGGCATGAGCATCGCGCACAACTCTTCCAGCACGTGGGCAAGGTTCAACGGCTCGATCTGAGTTTGCAGATTTGCCAGTTCTTCCGCAGGGCCACCAGGCACAAACGATGTCTCAGCCGGCACATCGCGCATGTCAAAAAGCTCGTCGCGGCGCTCCCACAACGCCCGCGTCAATGCCTCAACCATGCGCGCTTTCTCTTTGAAGTACAGCGTGCGACCCAGGCCCAGCGTTCGCATCACCTGCTGTGGCGGTTGCCCCTCGATGAAGTGCAGCTCCAGGATGCGGTAGGCGCGCCAATCGGGCGACTGGGCCGGCGTGCCCGATTCCGGCGACAAAGCAAGGATGGCGTTGACGAGCACGCGGCGCAGATTTTGTCCGCGCTGGACGCGGCTGGCAGATCGCTCGCGCAGCCAGCCAGCCAGCGGGTGATTCTGCAGGTGCGGCGAATCGTACAGGTGATTCAGGGCGTCTTGCACCCAGGCTGCAAATTGTGGAAAGGTGATCGGTGACTCAGCGTTCACTCCTTAAAGATCTCGTCCATGCATCGGCCTTCCCACTGGGCGTGTGCTTTCAGGCCGAGCAGGCGCGCCAGCGTTGGCGCCGTATCCAGCAAGCTGACCGGTGTATGGATGACGTGGCCGGCTTTGATGTTCGGCCCAACGGCGATCCACGGAATCAGCATATCCTCCGGTGCCGGCGTGCCGTGGGTGCGTTCGTGTCCGCCGTGGTCGCTCTGCACGATGAACGAGGCGTTGTCCGGTAGCGCATCCAGCACCTTGGCGAGTTGACCATCCACGCGCTCCAGTTGCGCCAGGTACTCCGGCGACATCCAACCATAGAGATGGCCGGTCGTGTCTACCGTGCCGAAGTAGATGAAGGCGAAGTCGAATTTCTCGCGCGCGATGGTGCGCGCGGCCTCGTCGGCGACCAGGTCGTCCCCATGCGCAAAGTAGCTGGTGTTTACGAAGAAGGCGTGCGACAAGCTGCCAGGGCGGCTCAAGTCGCGCAACTCCTCCCAGTTGTAAAAGAACGCGCAATTCAACCCCAGTTGTTGCCTGGCCAGGTCCACCAGACCAGGCAATGGTCGAGCCATCGGCGTCCACACGTTGGTGGTGATGCCGTGGCGCTCTGGCAGCACGCTGTGAAAGATAGAGGTATGACACGGCAGGGTGATCGAGGGCATGACGCTCTGCGCGCTCAGCGTGTATGCGCCGCGCGCCATCAGCGCGTTCAGCGTCGGACAGCGCGCCGCCAGAATGGCATCTGGGCGCACGCCGTCGAGCATGAAGAGGTAAGCAGGCATGAGGGTTTGAGTTGTAGCGTATCACGCGTTGCGTATTGCGTAATATGCAGTCCTACGGGTTCGTTGACAGGGCCGGCTTGCGGTGATGAATCACTGCATCGGTGGTGATGGCGATGGCAGCCAGGCTGCCGGCTGTATGCACGGCGCGCGCGACCACCTCGGCTGAATCCACGATGCCGGCGGCCAGCACGTCCACCACGTCGCCGCTACGTGCATCGAACCCGCAATTCGACTGCGGTCGTTTGTGCAGCGCCGAACGCACCCTGCCGGCCACTTCAGTCGCATCAAAGCCGGCGTTCGCGGCAATCGTCATCAAGGGCGAGGCGAGTGCATGCGCCACACATCGCACGCCAATGGCTACGTCGCGGGCGCTACCATCGCTGCGGATATCGCTGGCGGCTTCGTTTAGTAGCGCCTCACCAACCCTGAACAGGGCGGCTCCACCGCCGGCCAGGTAGCCGCGGCCGGCAGCCATCTGCAACGTCCGTGCCAGGCGCGTGGCTTGATCCCGGCGCTGCTCTTGAACTTTGCTCGTTACTGCGCCGACGCGCACGATTGCCAACCCGCCGCACAAGCGTCCCAGGCGCGCGCGCAGCTCGGCAATTTCATCCAGGTTAGTGGTCTCGTCAATCTTTTTGCGCACGGCGGCGATGCCGTTGCGTAAGGCGAGCGGGTCGCGCCGGCCGCCGATGATGCCGAACTGCCGCGCGGTCGCCCAGGCGCGCCGCACACCGCCCACGTCCTCGGCCGTCAGGCGGGCGAAGCTGGCGCCATCGCCGAACAACACGCGCGCGCCGGTGAGCGTGGCCAAATCTTGCAGCGCCACCGCGCGCTTGGCATCAAAGCCCGGCGCTTTCACCGGCAGGATGCTCAACGTTCCACTGAGCCTGGCTTGAATCAGCACCGCTTTGGCTTCGTCGCTCAGATCGCCGGCGACGATGAGCAGGTTGCGATGGCCGAAGCTATACAGCCGCCTCAGCCCCTCCAGCACGTTCATCGCCGAATCGAGCTTGCCATCCAGCAAGACCACCGCAGCATCGGAGATACGTGCCACGGACTGAGCCGCATCGGTGGCAAAACCGGTGGTCAGCCAGGGGGAATCCCACATGGCTCCCTCGATGTATTCGCGGTCAATCCTGCGCGCGTCGTTATTGACGACGTGAATAGCGCCGTCGGCGCCGATGATGCCGACAATCTCCACCAGCACATCGCGCATCTCGGCATCGTGGCACACCGTCTGAGCCAGCGCCATCAGCAACTCGCGCCCGTGGCGACCGCTGGTAGGGCGGATGGCACTGGCCCGCAGCGCCGCCGTGGCCTGGGCCACGCCGTGCTCGATGCCGCGCCGCACCATAGCCGGATGCGCGCCGGCGGCGATGGCCTTGGTCGCCTGTTGCAAGATCGCCTGGGCGATCACCGCGGTCGTGGCCGAGCCATCGCCGCAGGTCTCGTGCATTCGCCATAGCGCATGGCGCATCATCATGGCGCCGACATCGGCTGTGGGATGAGCGATTTGAATGATGCGACGGGCGATGGTGGCAGCATCATCGAGCACCTCGGGGGGCCGATCGCGCATAGTGCCCTCGATGCCGACGAAGCGCGGCAGTGGCCCTAACGTCGGCTTGACGGCGTCGGCAATCAGGTTGATGCCATCGAGCAAGCGAGCTGGTTGAAAGACAACAGATGGACGCCGAACCATGGTTCGGCGTTCAGGAGTCTGGGATGTTTTTTTCATCGGTGCTTTGCGTGCACGTAGCTGACGCGTATTTTAGTTGCTTTGCCTGCTATGGACTTCCCTGCCCTTGCTCCGCGCCCCCGGCTCTCCCTGCTTGCTAAAATGCCTGCCATGTACGATCCCCGCTTCAACAAGATGGCGCAAGTCATCGTCAACTACTCCATCGAAGTGCAGCCCGGTCAGACGGTATATGTGTGGGGACAGACGCCTGCTGCGCCGCTGATGT
Source organism: Anaerolineae bacterium (assembly GCA_023511655.1). GTDB lineage: Bacteria > Chloroflexota > Anaerolineae > J036 > Brachytrichaceae > JAAFGM01. Next base: position 8,218 of record JAIMBB010000129.1, on the reverse strand, counting down.
TGGAGATCTATCGCGAGATTCTGAAGGCCGGCGGCAACGCGTTCCTGCGTGCCGACCTGCCCGGTGCGCAGGAGATCTTCTTTGCCCACGCACAGGACGCCCAGTTGGATTTCGTCTCGCCAGTGGACCGCATCTCGGTCGAGGAAGGCCAGTTCGACGCCTATATCCGCATCGGTGCCGAGACCAACACACGCCGGCTATCGAACGCCAACCCGGCCAGCGTGCAACGCCACCAAGCCGCCATGCGCCCTATCCTGGATAAGCGCCTGCGCCGCAGTGCCGAAGGCAACTACAACTGGTGCGTGACGCAATTCCCCACCGAGGCCTATGCGATGGACGCCGACATGAGCCTGGCCGAATACACCGAGTTTGTGTTCAGCGCCTGTCTGGTGAACGATCCCGATCCGGTAGCCCGCTGGCAGGAAGTCGGCGCCAACCAGCAGCGCTATGTTGACTTCTTGAGTAGCAAGCGGGTGCTGCGCGTCCAGGGCAGCGACGCCGACCTGACGCTGCGCATTGAAGGTCGCACCTGGAAGAACAGCCAGGGCAAACGCAACTTTCCCGATGGCGAGATCTTCACCGGCCCGCATGAGGATTCGGTGAACGGCTGGGTGCGCTTCTCCTACCCGGCCGTCTATCAAGGGCGCGAGGTAAGCGGCATCCAACTGTGGTTCGAGGGCGGCCGGGTGGTCAAGGCGACGGCGGAGAAGAACGAGGATTTTCTGCTCAAGGTGTTGGACACCGACGCCGGCGCGCGCACGGTGGGCGAATTCGCCATCGGCACGAATTACGGCATCACCCGCTTCTCGCGAAACATCCTGTTCGACGAGAAGATCGGCGGCACCTTCCATCTGGCGGTGGGAGCCGGCTATCCCGACACCGGCTCCACCAACACCAGCGCAGTGCACTGGGACATGATCGCCGGCGCACGCGACGCGGAGATCAGCGCCGACGGCGAGGTATTCTACCGCAACGGCCAATTCCTGATCTAACAAGCTGTTCTAACGCAACGTGGCTTTCATCGAACAACTCATCGGTTGGGTCTTTCTGTTCGTCGCAGCATTTATCGGTGGGGCGATCAACGCAGTAGCCGGTGGAGGCAGCCTGATCGCCTTTCCGGCACTGGTAGTGTTCGGCGTGGACAAGATCATTGCCAACGCCACCAACACGGCGGCGCTGTGGCCCGGCACCATCGGCAGCGTATGGGCCTATCGTCACGACGCAAAGCCTTTGCGCGGGCTGCTGGTTTTGCTGCTGTTGCCCAGCTTCGTCGGTGGCTTATTGGGTGCGATGCTGCTCACCCGCACGCCGCCCGAGCTGTTCGGGCGCATCGTGCCGTTGTTGGTGCTGTTCGCCACGCTCATCTTCGCCGCGCGCGATTTTTTCAACCGCCTGGCCATGCGTAGCATCGAGGCGATGCGCCGCGCCGACGAAGGCCACGTGTCACCGGCTGCCCGCATCTGGGGCATTTTGTTTCAGGCGTTCGTGGCCACCTACGGCGGCTATTTCGGCGCCGGCATCGGCATCCTGATGCTTGCCTCGCTGAGCCTGATGGGCCTGCAAGACATTCACCGCATGAATGCGCTCAAAACGGCGCTGGCGTTTGTGATCAACGGCGTGGCGCTGGTCTTCTTCGCCCTCAGCCGCATCGTGAACTGGCCACTGGCTGTGTTGATGGGAGCCGGCGGTTTGCTCGGCGGTTACTTCGGCGCGCGCCTGGCCAAGCGCGTGAACCAAAGATACCTGCGCGCGTTCGTGGTGCTGATGGGGCTGGTAGCCTCGGCCTATCTGTTCGCGCGATCGTTATAGGGCGTGCGCATGAGAGAGAGGACGCTGGCCGATCGGTTGCTGCGTTGGTTCGCCCGGCACAGGCGCGACCTGCCCTGGCGCCGTGAGCCGCGCGACCCGTATCGCGTCTGGCTGGCCGAGGTGATGCTGCAACAGACCCAGGTGACGACGGTCGTTCCCTACTACGAACGGTGGCTGGAGCGCTTCCCGACGCTCGAAGCGCTGGCTGCCGCGCCGCTCGACGCGGTGCTCAAGCTGTGGGAGGGCCTGGGCTACTACGCCCGCGCGCGCAACCTGCACGCTGCGGCTTGCGCTGTGGTGCAAACACACGGCGGACGCATCCCCGCGACGGTCGAGGGACTGCTGAGGTTGCCTGGCGTCGGCCGCTACACCGCCGGCGCAATCGCCAGCCTGGCCTTTAACGCCGACGCGCCGGCGCTGGATGGCAACGTCAAGCGCGTGCTCAGCCGGGTGCATGGGCTGAGCGCGCCGAAGGAGGACGAGCTGTGGCGCCTGGCCGAATCGCTGCTTCCACCGGGCCGCGCCGGTGCGTTCAACGAAGCGTTGATGGACCTGGGGGCTACTGTCTGCACGCCGCGCGCGCCGCAGTGTCCGGCCTGTCCGTTGCGCACGCTGTGCGTAGCCCAGGCAAGCGGCGATCCAGAAGCTTACCCGGCGCGGCTGCGCAAGAAGTCAACGCCTCATCATCAGGTGATCACAGCGGTGATCGTGGACGAAGGGGGGCGGGTGTTGATGGGACAGCGCCCCCCCGATGGCCTGCTGGGCGGCCTGTGGGAGTTCGTCAGCTCTGAACTGCGCACATCGAGCAATAGTAATGGTGAAGATGCCTTCGGCAGCGGCTCGTCCGCGCCGTTGAAGCGCATGATCGTCACGCGCACCGGGTTGCACATCGGCCGGGCCGACATCGCACCCCTGGGCGAAGTCAAACATGCCTTCACCCACTTTCGGATTACCCGGCGCGCCTGGCTGGTGCGACTGGCGACCAGGTGTCACGCGACGTTGCAGCCAAAGGGCTATGGTCGCTTGCTGTGGGCCTCGCCGGCCGAAGTGGAAAGCCTGGCCCTGACGCGCAGCGATCAAAAAATCTGGCAGATGTACCGGAACACAACTACCGGCTCTTGATGGCCTCGTAGATGGCGGCGATGTCGGGCGATTCCTGCCACAGCCAGTCCACCTGCAGCCAAAAGCCCGGCAACACCGTGGAGCGGAACACGCCCTCCGCGCCCAGGGGCACGGCGTAGTAGCGGCCCTGCGCGTCGCGCACGTAGAAGTCGGCGCGTTGGCGGCTTGGTCGTGGGTCAATCAGCCAGTACTCGCGCACGCCGGCTGCCTCATATTCGTCGAACTTCGTCACGCGATCGCGATACACGCTGTCATCGGAGATCACCTCGATCACGACGTCGGCGGCGCCGATGAATTCTTTCTCGGTGAGCGCCCCTGGGTTCTCGTTGAGGACCACAAACACATCTGGCTCACGGGCGTTGCTGCCGGCCTGAGCCTGCATGGTGTATGGCCCGGCGAACACGCTGCCCAGTTTTGTCGCAGACAGGAAGAGGCGCAACAATGTGTAGAGCAAGCCTGCCAGGTTTTGATGGGTCTGCGTCGCCGGCATGTATTGCACTCCTTCGCCGTCAATCCACTCGGTCAGGCCGCCCTCCGGCTCCCAGGCTAGAAATTCCTCGTAGGTCATCGGGCGCGCCTGGACGACGCCGAGCCGAGACAGGTCGGCAGTTGAGATCTCCGGCGCGGGATTGAGCGTGGTCATGTGAGAAATGATACGACGCAGCACATGTTACCGTCCCTTGATGGCCTCGTAGATGGCGGCGATGTCGGGCGATTCCTGCCACAGCCAGTCGGCCCTTAGCCAGAAGCCCGGCAGTACGGTGGAGCGGAACACGCCTTCTGCGCCCAGGGGCACGGCGTAGTAACGGCTTTGTGCGTCGCGCACGTAGAAGTCGGCGCGCTGGCGGCCCGGCCGCGGGTCAATCAGCCAGTATTCGCGCACGCCGGCCGCCTCATATTCGTCGAACTTCGTCACGCGATCGCGATACACGCTGTCGTCAGAGATCACTTCGATCACGATGTCGGCAGGGCCGATGAATTGTTTGTGCGTCTCTTCGCCCGGGTTATCGGCGAGTGCCACGAAAATGTCCGGCTCGCGGGCGTTGCCGCCTGCTGCTGCGCGCAGCGTGTACGGCCCAGAGAACACTTTGCCCAACCTGCCCGCGCTGAGAAAGAGGTTGAGAAGGGTGATCAGCAAATTCACGACGCGCTGGTGTACGTTGCTGGCCGGCATGTACTGCACTCCTTCGCCGCCGATCCACTCGGTCAGACCGCCTTCCGGCTCCCAGGCCAGGAACTCCTCGTAGGTCATCGGGCGCGCCTGGACGACGCCCAGGCGGGCGGGATCGGTCATCTGAGCTTCCGGCGCACGGTCGGGCGTACTCATAGCAGGGATGATACGACGCGCAATACAAAGCGCGCAAGGTCACCACACAGACACAGCGCACAACAGGCGTCCCGCGCTATGTGCCTGGCGGATGGTTCACTCCTGGCGAATAGCGCGGGCGATCTCCAGTTTGCCCAGGCGCAGCATCGGGTAAATGGCCGCCAGCAGCGCCGAGATCACTGCCACCAGCATGGCCTGCGCGAAGGTCTCCCACTGCAAGTCGAGGCGGATGGTCCAACCGAACGAGCGCAGGTTGATGATGTAGACCAGGATAAGCGCGAGCAGAAAGCCGGTGGGCATGGAGAGCAAGCCAGCTGTGCCGCCCATCAACCCCGTCTCCAACAGCACCATGCGCCATAGCTGGCGCAACGTCATGCCGTTGGCGCGCAACATGCCCAGCTCGCACGTGCGCTCGATCTGCAGGGCCATCAGCGCGCTGAGCACGCCGATGAAGGCCACGACCGTCGCCAACAGGTTGAGCGCGCCGGTGATGGCAAAGGTACGATCAAAGATCACCAGCGCGTTGGCGCGCAGCTCGCGGTTGGCCGAGATCACCAGGTCACGACCGGCGAATTGCCGGCGCAACTGTTCGGCGAACTTAGAGACTTCGGAAGTCTGGGCGGCAGGCGACAAATACAGGGCCAGCGAAGAGATCTTATCGTCGCGCCAGTAGCGCCGATATGTCTCGTGACGCATGACAACCACGCCGGCATCCGACGCGTAGTCGTAATACACCGCGACCACGCGGAACTCGCGCTCGCCCTGCTCGGTGCGCAGGATCAGCCGATTGCGCTGCGGCGCGATGCCGTATTTGTTGGCGAATGGCTCGGAGACTTGCACTTCGTCCTGGCCGGCCATGCTGCGCCAGAGATCATCGGCCGGTCGCTCGGCCCACACGAACGTATCGGCCGGTCGCTCGCGTTCGGAGCGGATGGCCAACAGGGTAGCTGTCTTGAACTCGGCCCCAGCTTCCGGCCCGGCCAACCGAAAATCCACCGGCACGCGACGAAAGAGCGTGACATCGGATACGTCGGGCAATGCCTCGAACCCGGCTACAACCGATGGCTCGATGGTGGGGTCGCCGGCGTTAGCTCCGGCAGTCGGCGGCGCGACATACACGTCCGCCGTCAACGAAGTCTCCAGCCACGACTCGACCGTGGTGCGGAAGCTGTTGATCATGCTTTGCAGGCCAATGATGACTGACACAGCCACCATCAGCGAGGCGATCGCAATCGCCGTGCGCGAGATTGCGCTCACCACCCCACGCGCCGACATGCGCCCAATCAGGCCTATTGTTCGGTCGAGGAGAGGGACCAGCCCGTGCATGAGCGCCAGCGTCAGCACCGGCGAGACCAGCGCCAGCCCGATCAGCACGAAGAAGATCCCACCCAGATTCACCACCAGGGACCGCGTGAACAGCAGCATCATTCCCCCAATGGCGAACAGGGCCAGGCCGGCGATGGCGATGCGCGGCAACAACCACCGCACGCGCTGCTCGCCCACCGAGCGCTTGAGCGCGGTGATGGGCGGGATGCTGGTCGCCTCGTAAGCTGGGGCCAGCGCCGCCAGCACCGAAGCCACCAGACCAAGCCCAAATCCCTTGAGCAAGGTTAACGGGTCAATGGCTACCGAGCGCACGTTGACGGTGTAATACAGGTCGTTGATGGTCTGGCTCACCAACCCAACCGCTCCGCGCCCCAATACGATCCCCAGCCCAATCCCGATCAGCCCACCGATGATGCCGAGCAGCACCGTCTCCAGCAAAATCTGCCGGAAGATCTCCCCGCGAGTTACGCCCAGGCAGCGCAGCGTGCCGATGACCGGCCGGCGCTGCACAACGGAGAAGGTGATGGTGTTGTAGATCAGAAACATGCCGACCACCAGGGCCAGCAAACTGAGCGCGGTCAGGTTGAGGCGAAAGGCGTCGGTCAGGCTCTCCACGCTCTGGCTGCGGGCGCGCGGTTTGATGATCTGCGCGCCTTCGGGCAGGACGCTGCGAATGCGTTCGAGCAAAACGCGGCCAGCTTCGGTGCGCTCGTCGGCGATCAGGTCAATGTGGCTGAGCCGACCGGTCATGTCGAACAGCTCCTGCGCCGTGCTGATATCCACGATGGCCAGGCCGTCCAGGGCGCGCCGGCTGTTGTCGTCGGCAGGGGTGAGAATGCCGGCGATGCGCATGGGTTGTCGTTTGTCGCCGACGCGCAGGGTGACGGTGCTTCCGACGCTCAGGTCGTAGCGTTCGGCCATCGCATCGCCGATCAAGATGGCATCGGGTCGCACGAAGAAATCGGTCAGGTCGGTCTGTTGGAGAGCAGCGTTGCCGCGGCCCAGGTAATTGCGAAAGGGCGCATCGGCAAAGGCATCTATGCCCAGCACGCGCAACGGTTGCTGGTCGAGTTCGATTGCCGTGGCATACGACTCAACCACCGGCGCAGCTTCGCGCACGGCCAGCTCGACCTTGAGGAGACGGTAGATTCCCTCGTCCAGGCCGATTCCGCTGCCAACGACCTGGTGGGTGGCCCTGCCGGCCACAGTCTCGGTGCTCAGCTCGAAGGCGCGCGAGGCGCTGCCGTTGGCCAGGTCAATGGCGATCGCCATGGCGACGCCCAGGGCCACGCCGAGGATGCACAGAATGGATTGAAAGGGGCGACGAAGCAGATAGCGCAGCCCGGTTTTGAACAACGTCATCGGAGTAAGAGCGTAGCAGCCGCGATTAAGAGCGAGATGAGTGGGGGGCAGAATTGAGAATGCAGAATTGAGCAGAGCCGACCAGCGGAGCTTTTCTATAATCCGATTCGATTCGTGCATTCATATCAGCTTGTCCCGGTGATCCACCGCATGATTGCATCGTTGGTCTTCATGATCATCGTGGTTGCGCCGCACTCGGCAAACGGCGCGCCATTGGGGCAAGTGCCACTGTTCAGCGGCATTTGGAGCAGCACGGAATGTGAACCGCGGCCGGGCACGCCGTTCGCCCGGCGCGAACTCACCATCTCCGGTGCGGCCTACCGGCTCGACCTGATCTCGTTTGCCGACGCCAAGTGCACCATCCCCACGCTCCGAACGCGCTACGAGGGCCGCTTTGTGGTGCGCAATCCTTCGTCCCTCATCCCCGAAACGTGGGACGTGGAGTTCATCGCTCGTCAAGTGCTGCTGACGCCATACGTGCTAAACACGGCAGATTTCCTCAACAGCGCGCCGAAGGGCACTTGCGGGCGCGAGAGGTGGTTCGTTGGCGTCGAGCAGGAACTTGCAGTCACGCTAGGCTGTCCGTTGATCGGGATAGATCTGCGCCGGCCGTTCGTGGAATACGACATCGCGACCGTGCAAGGCAACCGATTGTTTTTGGGTCAGCGACCGCCGGATGGGGGCAGTCTCTTCGCGCCGGAACGGCGTCCCACTACCTTCGGCTCGTCTTTGCTGCGCACGGGCGACGTGGTCATCCTGTTACCTCCGGTCGGCGAGGACCACTCGCTCGCTATCCTCCTGATTGCGGCAGGGATCCTGCTGCTGGTCGGCGGTTGGCGGATGAGCAGGACGAAGTCACCCTGTGAAAATCGCTCCTGACGCGTCGGCACGCGCCTTTGCGCATTCGCCGCCGTGGCTGCGGCACAGCGCGGATCAGGCCGTCGTCATCACGACGACTTCACCCTGTCATTGTGACCTATCGAGTCTTGAATTAATCATGACCGCTGCCAAGATCGTCATGCCCGCGCGGTCCCCGCCTTCGCGGGCATGACGGGGCATCCAGGGTGCCGCGAATGACTGGATTCCCGCTTTCGCGGGAATGACGTTGCAGGTTTTCATGAACGGACATGATTTTGTCAACGCTCAGTAGTTGTGCGGGCGACCGCATAGGGTTGCCCCTACAACGGGCAGCGGTGGGTGATGTAGGGGCGGCCCTGCGTGGCCGCCCGCCCATACACACCAAACGCAGGCAGGTGCACAGGCCTGCCCCTA
>JAIMBB010000128.1 GCA_023511655.1 Anaerolineae bacterium | reverse complement strand
CGTGCGCGATCATGCGGGCGACCACATAGGGTCGCCCCTACAAACGGGCAGCGGTGTGACGCAGGGGCGGGCTTGCATGGCCACTCAGAAAGGCGATTTGACAAGTTGCGCGTGATCGCTTAGCATGCACGCCGTCGTCAATCTGATGAGAGCCGTGCGCTTTTTTGGCTACTTTTGGTTTGGCTACTTTGCCGTGGGCAAAGGCAGCTTACTGGCGCACGGGCTTGAGACGACCGGCGAATAACCAAAAGTAGCAAACGCAGGTCAGGTCGAGAAGCGCGGAGCTGGTAAGCTCCGCGCTTTTGATTTTTATACCGGGGATGACACGATGATTTACCAAACCGATGACGTCCGCATCCGAGAGATCAAAGAGCTGGCGCCGCCGGCGCATCTCATGCGCGAGTTCTCCATCACACCCGAGGTCTCCAGGCTGGTGTACGAGACTCGCCGTGCTGTGCATGACATCCTGCACGGCAGCGACGATCGCGTGTTCGTCGTGGTGGGGCCGTGCAGCGTGCATGACGTGCAAGCGGCGTTCGAATACGCTGGCCGGTTGAAGCTGGTGCGCGAACGACACCGTGACGCACTGGAGATCATTATGCGCGTGTATTTTGAAAAGCCGCGCACGACCGTTGGCTGGAAGGGGCTTATCAACGATCCCGACCTGGACGGCTCTTTTCGCATCAATAAGGGGTTACGCCTGGCGCGCAAGTTGCTGCTCGACATCAACGAGTTGGGCGTGCCGGCTGCCACCGAGTACCTCGATACCATCTCGCCGCAGTATGTGGCCGACTTGATCGCCTGGGGAGCCATCGGCGCGCGCACCACCGAATCGCAGGTCCACCGCGAGCTGGCCAGCGGCCTTTCGTGTCCGGTGGGCTTCAAGAACGGCACCGACGGCAACATTAAGATTGCCATAGACGCGATCAAAGCAGCCCGACAGCCGCACCATTTTCTGTCGGTCACCAAGGGCGGCATTAGCGCCATCGTGCACACTGCCGGCAACGACGATTGCCACATCGTGCTACGTGGCGGCAAGGCGCCCAACTACGACAGCGCCAGCGTGCGCGCCACAGCCGAAGCCCTGGCGCGCGACGGTCTCTCGCCGCGCTTGATGATTGACTGTTCGCACGGCAACAGCAACAAACATCACGAGAATCAAATTCGCGTAGCCGAGGATGTCGCGCGTCAGATCGAGGCAGGCGAGCCGGCCATCGCCGGTGTGATGCTCGAATCGAATCTCAGCGCCGGTCGGCAGGACATCGTGCCGGGCAGGCCGCTGGAATACGGCAAGAGCATCACCGACGCTTGCATTGGCTGGGAGGATACCGAGCGCGTCCTGGACCGGCTGGCCCAGGCCGTGCGCGACCGGCGCAGCTCGCGTTTGGCGACGCTCAACGGTCATCTGGCGAACGGCGTGGTGATGTAGAGAGTAAGTCCAACGCGGGATGCGCGTTCTGCTCCCCGCGTCGGTTTCCGCGGATATGGTGGGAAGCATGGTCATCGTGATGAAAGCCGGCGCGTCGGCAGCGGAAGTGGCCGGCGTGATCAGATATGTCGAAAGCCTGGGCATGCGCGCTCATCTCTCGGAAGGCGAAGAGCGCACCATCATCGGCATGGTCGGCGACGAGCGGCCGATTGACGCCTCTTCGCTGGAGCTGCTCGCCGGCGTCGAGCGCGCCTTGCCGATTTTGCGGCCGTTCAAGCTGGCCAGCCGCGACTTCAAAAAGCAAAATACGGTGATTCAACTGCGCGTGAAGAACTGTGCCATCGCCATCGGCGATTCGCGCGTGGCGATGATGGCCGGCCCGTGCGCGGTGGAGAGCCGCGAGCAGATCATGGAGAGCGCGCGCGTGGTAAAAGAAGCTGGCGCGACCATCCTGCGCGGCGGCGCCTTCAAGCCGCGCACTTCGCCCTATTCGTTCCAGGGACATGGCGAAGAAGCCTTGAAGTGGATGGCTGAGGCCCGTGAAGCCTACGGCCTGGCCATCGTCACCGAGGTGATGTCGCCGGAGCAGGTGCCGTTGGTGGCCCGCTATGCCGACATTCTGCAGATCGGCGCGCGCAACATGCAGAACTTCGCCTTGCTGCACGCTGCTGGCGAAAGTCACAAGCCAGTGTTGCTCAAGCGCGGCCTGAGCGCGACGATGGAAGAGTTGCTCATGGCCGCCGAGTACATCCTCTCCCACGGCAACTACGAGGTGATGCTGTGCGAGCGCGGCATTCGCACCTTCGAGAAGTACACCCGCAACACACTGGACATCAACGCCGTGCCGGTGCTGAAGGAACTCAGCCATCTCCCGGTCATTGTGGATCCCAGCCACGGCACCGGCAAGTGGGAATACGTCACTGCGGTGGCCAAGGCCGCCGTCGCTGCCGGCGCCGATGGGCTGATCATCGAGGTGCATCCCGACCCGGCGAAGGCGGTGAGCGATGGCGCCCAGTCGTTGAACCCCGTGCGCTACGCCGAGCTGTTCGCCCAGGTGCGCCGCGTGGCCGAAGCGGTGGATCGGACGGCCTAGGGCGCGATTGAATACAATCGCTGCTCATCCATGACCGCTTCACACGCGCAATCCATCTGCATCGTCGGCCTTGGCCTGATGGGTGGGTCGTTTGCCCTGGCCCTGCGCGCCCGCGGCTATCGCGGCCGGCTCATCGGCGTCGCCCGCAGCCAGGCGACGTGTCACAAAGCGCTCGACCGGGGCATTGTAGACGCAGCGGCAACCGATCTTGGCCTGGCCGGAGATGCCGACGTTGTGATGCTGTGCACGCCGGTGCGCTTGCTGGTCGCACAGCTTGGACAACTGGGCGAGCTGTGCAAACCCGGCGCGATCATCACCGACATGGGCAGCACCAAGACCGAGATCGTGCGCGCAATGGATGCGCTGCCCGATCACCTGCGGGCAGTTGGCTCTCACCCCATGTGCGGCAAGGAGACCTCCGGGCTGGACGCGGCCGAAGCGACGCTGTACGAAGGCGCTACCTGGATCCTCACCCGCACCCAGCGCACGGATGAGGCATCGCTGGCCGTGGTTAGGGCGCTGGCCGAGGCCGTCGGCGCTGTGCCGCGTGAAATCAGCGTCGAACAACATGATGCGCTGCTTGCCTTCGCCAGCCACCTGCCCTACGCAGTCGCGCTCGCCCTGGTTAGCGCCACCGACCAGTTCGCGCTGAATCATCCGGAAGTGTGGTCGCTGATGGCCGGCGGCTTTCGGGACACATCGCGCGTGGCTGCCAGCGACGTGACGATGTGGCTGGACATCCTGCTCACCAACGCCGACGCGATTGCCGGTGCAATCCGCGACTTTCAGTTCAGCCTCGATCAGCTCGTCGCTCTGATCGAGCGTCGCGACGAAGCCGGCTTGAGAGCATTCGTCAGCGCCACCGCGGCCGCGCGCCGGGCGCATTTCGTCAAAGAGACCAACCCGGCCACAAACCAGCTCCCTTGAATAGGCCGGGTTTATTGAAACCTTTAGCCTTGTTGAAATCCGATGGACTACGCGCTCACGCCACCTGAAACGCTGCGCGGCACGCTGCGCGTCCCCAGCGACCGCAGCATCACTGTGCGCGCAGCGCTCCTCGCCGGCATCGCCGAGGGCGTCAGCCGCATCCGCGAGCCGCTGGATAGCGATGACACCCGCGCTGCGCTGCAATGCATGGCCGACCTGGGCGTGCAGATTGCGCCGCTCAGCAGCCCGTGTGACCCGCCTGGCTTGCGCATCCCCGGCCTGGGCCTGCGTGGTCTGAGGGCGTCCAGCAGGCCGCTGGACTGCCGCTCATCTGGCACGACGATGCGCCTGCTGGCCGGTTTCCTGGCCGGGCAGCAGTTCAACTCGACGCTCGATGGCAGCGCGCAACTGCGCCGGCGCCCAATGCGGCGGGTGACCGGGCCGCTGCGCGCGATGGGCGCGCGCATCGAGGACGCCGACGGTCACGCGCCCCTGAGCATTCATGGGCTGTGCGGCCCCCTGAGGGGCATCGCCTACGACATGCCCATCGCCAGCGCGCAGGTAAAGAGCGCGCTGCTGCTGGCTGGCCTGTATGCCGACGGCCCGGTGACGATCTGCGAACCGGCCCCCACGCGCGACCATACCGAGCGCATGCTGCGCGCAGCCGGCGTGGAGGTGATCGCTCAGGCAGATGCGGGGGGTCGCGCCACCATCACCCTTCTGCCCCCGTCGCAGTCGCTCCATCCCCTCGACGTGCTGGTGCCGGCCGATTTCTCTTCGGCGGCGTTCTTCCTCGTTGCAGCGACCATCGTGCCGGGTGCCCACGTTCGCCTGGTTGAGGTGGGGTTGAACCCGACGCGGACGGGACTGCTCGACGCTCTGCAGGCGATGGGCGCGCAAATCACGATCGCGAACCGGCGCGACGAAGGCGGCGAGCCAATCGGCGACCTTGAGGTGCGTTCCGCCGGTTTGGCGGCCGTCGAAATCGGCGGGCAGCTCGCCGCGCGGATGATTGACGAGTTCCCCGTCTTCGCCGTGGCTGCTACGCAGGCGGCTGGCGTAACCGTCGTCCGTGACGCCGAGGAATTGCGCGTCAAGGAAAGTAATCGGCTGGAGGGCTTCATCGGCGAGCTGCGCAAGTTGGGCGCGCGCATCGAAGCCACGGCCGATGGCTTCGTCGTCGAAGGTCCATCGCCGCTGCGCGGCGCGGTGGTAGATGGCTTAGGCGACCATCGCGTGGCCATGGCGCTGGGCATCGCCGGCCTGGTGGCCGAGGGGACGACGACCATCCTCGGCGCCGATTGCGTGGCGAAGACGTATCCCATGTTCTTCCGGGACCTGGAACTGCTGCGCGCGCCGTAGCGCGCGCCGTAGATTTGTCACCTGCCTTTCACCATGATCATCGGACTCATCGGTCATCCCGTCGCACACAGCAAATCGCCACACATGCAACACGCTGCGTTTGCCCATGTCGGGCTGACGGACTGGCGCTACGAGCTGTGGGATACGCCGCTCGAGGCATTGCCTGCGCGTATGCGCGAGGTCAGCGAGCGCGACGACATCGCCGGCTGCAATGTCACCGTCCCGCACAAACAGGCGGTGATGCCCTACCTCAATGCAGTGAGCGAGCACGCCCGCGCCATCGGCGCGGTCAATACGATCTTCAAGCGCGGGCGGTATCTGCTGGGCGATAACACGGATTGGACGGGCTTCCTGGCCGACTTGAAATTTCACGGCGTCGGCGTGGGCGAAGGGACGCGCGCGTTGGTGTTGGGCGCCGGCGGTTCGGCGCGGGCGGTCGTCTACGCGCTGGCCTCGCAGGGCGCGCGTGTGCTGATCTACAACCGCACGCCCGAACGCGCGCGCAGTCTGCTGGACGCGCTGGCGAACTCGCCTTACCTGCGCGAGGTTCGGGAAAACTGCATCACTGTCGCGTCGCTCGCTGACCCTGTCTGCCGGATGGCAAACTTGATCGTCAACTGCACCTCCGTCGGCATGTGGCCCGATGTAGACGCCTCTCCCTGGCCGGACGCTGTGCCTTTCCCCGATCAGGTGGTGCTTTATGATTTGATCTATAAACCCGAAATAACCAAGCTCATGACACAGGCGAGCGCATCTGGCGCGCGCGTCATCGGCGGCCTCGGCATGCTGGCCGAACAGGGCGCAGCAGCGTTCGAGAAGTGGACCGGTGTTTCTGCAGCGCGCGTCTCGGCCATCATGCGCGAGGCGTTGAACCATGCTTAGATTCCTCACCGCGGGCGAATCACACGGCCCATCCCTCGCCGCCATCCTGGAAGGCATGCCGGCCGGCGTGCCGATCTCCTCTGCTGAGATTGACCGCGACCTGGCCCGCCGGCAACAGGGCTATGGCAGCGGTGGGCGCATGAAGATCGAGCGTGACCATGCCCGCATCACCGCCGGCGTGATGGACGGCAAAACCACCGGCGGGCCGATCGCCATGATCGTTGAGAACCTCGACCATGCCAAGTGGCGCGATCGCGACATCGAGCCGATGACCATCCCGCGCCCCGGCCATGCCGACCTGACCGGCGCGGTGAAGTATGGCTACCCGGAGCTGCGGCTGGCGCTGGAGCGCGCCTCGGCTCGCGAGACGACCATGCGGGTGGCCGTCGGCGCTGTTTGCCGCGCGCTGTTGGGGCAGTTCGGCATCGCTGTGGGCGGCTACGTGCTCAGCATCGGCGAGGTGAGCGTGCCCGAACATGCGTCGGTGGCCGAGGCCGCGGTTTACCGGGATCGCTTCGCGCGCGCCGAGGCAAGCGAGGTGCGTTGTTACGACGAAGCCACCGGCGAGCGCATGCGCGCGCGCATTCGCCAGATCATCGAGGCAAAAGATACACTGGGCGGCGTGATCGAAGTGGCGGCCCTGAATGTGCCGCCTGGCCTGGGCAGCCACGTGCACTGGGATCGTCGGCTGAGCGGCCGGCTGGCCCAGGCCGTGATGAGCATCCATGCCGTCAAGGGCGTGGAGATCGGCGACGGCTTCGCCGAGACTCGCCGGCCGGGCACGCAGGTGCAGGATGAACTCTACGTCGAAGACGGCGCGATCAGGCAGCGCACCAACCACGCCGGCGGGCTGGAGGGCGGCATCACCAACGGCGCGCCCATCATCGTGCGCGCCGCGCTCAAGCCCATCGCCACCACCCTCAACCCGCTCGACTCGGTGGATCTGGCCACCGGCCAGCTGGTGAAGACCAGATACGAGCGCAGCGACTTTTGCCAGGTGCCGCGCGCCGTGCCGATTGTGGAAGCGATGGTATGTTTTGTCCTGGCCGACGCGTTAATTGAGAAGCTGGGCGGTGATTCGCTAGACGAGATGCGCCCGCGCTTCGAGGCGCTGCGCCGATTGCAACTCGATCATCTGCCGATGGACAACCGGCCTTGGCGATTTGGCTATGAGTGAGCGCAACCTGATCCTGGCGGGCTTCATGGGCAGCGGCAAGAGCGCGGTTGGCCGGCTGTGCGCGCAGCGGCTGGGTATGGACTTCGTGGACGCCGACGAAGAAATCGCGCGGCGTGAGGGCATGACCATCCCGGAAATCTTCGAGCGCTGCGGCGAGGCTTACTTTCGCGCCTGCGAACGTGCGCTGGTAGATGAGCTGCGCGCGCGGCGCCGTTGCGTCGTCGCCACCGGCGGCGGCATGATCGTAGATGATGCGAACCGCGCTGCCTTGCTCGCCAGCGGGACGGTCGTTTGTCTCACCGCTGCGCCGGAGGTGATCTTACAGCGCGTGGGCGGCGAGGCGGCGGCCCAGGCGCGCCCCATGCTGCGCGGCGGCGACGTGGCCGGCCGCATCGCCCAGTTGCTGCGCGAACGCGCGCCGAAGTACGCCCGGTTGCATTACCACGTGGATACATCGCAGCGCAGCCTGGAGGATGTGGCCGACATCGTATCCGAGCTATATGCGCGCGAGCGCGCCCGCATCCCGGTTGCGATCCCCGCCGCCGGCGCGCACTACGACGTGGTGATTGGGGACGGCTTGCTGGACGAGCTGGGCTTCATGATCGCCGGTCGGGGGTGGATGTCGCCGTTGGCCGTCGTCACCGATGCCGTGGTAGGCGAGCACTTCGCCGGGCGTGCGCTGCGCGCGCTCAAGCGCGCCGGCCTGGAGGCGTTCATCCACGTCATGCCCGCCGGCGAGGCCAACAAGACCCTGGCCAGCGTCGAGGCAATGTATCGCGCCTTCAGCACCCATGGCATGGAGCGGCGCAGCGCGGTGATCGCCCTGGGCGGCGGCGTGGTGGGCGACGCAGCCGGCTTCGCCGCGGCCACCTTTCTGCGCGGCGTGCCCTTTGTGCAGGTGCCCACCTCGCTACTGGCGATGGCCGACGCCAGCATCGGCGGCAAGGTGGGCGTGGATACCGACTTCGGCAAGAACCTGGTTGGCGCGTTCAAGCAGCCCGAGCTGGTGGTGGCCGACGTTGGCCTGCTGAAGGCGCTGCCAGCGCGCGAGATGCGTTGCGGCCTGGCCGAGATCATCAAGGCCGGCTTGCTGAGCGGTGGTGAACCCTACGCCCGTTTGCGCGGGTTCATCGGCCAGGAGGGATGCAGCGCACCAACGCTCATAGATGTCCTCACCGATGCCATCCTGCTCAAGCGCGACGTTGTGCAAGGGGATCCGTTTGAGGAGGGCCGGCGCGCCCTGCTCAACCTGGGACACACCTTCGGCCACGGCATCGAGGCATGGAGCGACTTTCGATTGAAACATGGCGAGGCGGTGGCCCTAGGCTTGGTGTGTGCGGCGTGCCTCTCCCATGCGATGGGTTTCTGCGACCTAGCCCTGGTGGACGAGGTGATCGCGCTGTTGCGCGGAGTGGGGTTGCCCACGTCGCTTGCTGAGGCGGCGGACGCCCTGGCCGGCTGCTCTTTTGACGTGGATCGCGTTTGGGGCTACATGATGAGCGACAAGAAAAAGCGCGCCGGTAGGTTGCGCTTCGTGTTGTTGCGCGCGCCCGGCGATGCCTTCGTATGCGATGAGGTGCCAGAAATGCTGGCCAAAAATATTCTGGGGAGGATTGTCCATTGAGCGAGGCGCTTGACAAGTGGCGGGTGCTCGTGCTGCACGGGCCGAATTTGAACTTGCTCGGCTTGCGCGAGCCAAATGTGTATGGTCGCGTGACGCTCGAGGAAATCAACCAGCGCTTGGGCGAGCTGGCGGCGCAACGCCAGGCCGCGTTGCGCATCGCCCAGTCGAATCATGAGGGCGCTTTGATTGATGCCATCCACGATGCACGGGAGTGGGCGCACGGCATTCTGATCAACCCGGGCGCATATACCCACACCAGCGTTGCCCTGCGCGACGCCATCAGCGCGGTGGCTTTGCCGTGCGTGGAGGTGCACCTTTCCAACGTGCATCGGCGCGAGCCTTTTCGCCATCACTCGTTCATCACCCCGGTGGCGCTGGGGGTGATCGCCGGCTTTGGCTGGCGCAGTTACACATTGGGGCTGATGGCGCTACTCGACGCGCTGGATGAACAGTGCGCCAGCCGGTCATGAGCCGATGACGCACCTCACCCGCAGAACACGTTTGCCTCGCCGTGACCTTGACGCATGGACGAAGATGCTCTGATTCGCGCGGCCCAGCGCGGCGACGTGGCTTCCTTCAATCAGCTGGTGCTGGCCTACCAGTCGCAGATTTACAACGTCGCCTATCGCATCATGGGCGACGAAGCCGCTGCGGCCGATGCGACTCAAGAGACATTCCTTTCCGCCTTCGCCCATATCAAAGACTATCGCGGCGGCTCGTTCAAGAGCTGGTTGCTGCGGACGGTGACGAACGCTTGCTACGACGCGCTGCGTTATCACAAGCGCCGACCGGCCGAGTCGCTTGAGGCCACCGCCGATGATGACGAACGTAGCCTGGCCGATGTGCTGCCGGCCGAAGATGAAAATCCCGCCGACGCTGCCGAGCGCAGCGACCTGCGCCGGTTCATCGCCCGCGCCGCGTTGCAGTTGTCGCCCGATCAGCGCATCACCTTCGTGTTGTCCGATGTGCAAGGGATGAGTTACGAGGAGATCGCCGAGGCGATGAACGTGTCGCTGGGCACGGTGAAGAGCCGGCTGAGCCGCGCGCGCGCCAGGTTGCGCGATGCGTTGTTGGCGCACGAGGAACTGCTGCCTGACGAGTTTCGTCAATGAGACACCGATGATGAATGAGGAAGAGCTGATCTCGGCCTACGTTGATGGGCAGATGAGCGATGCGGAGCGCGCTGCATTCGAGGCGCGCCTGGGGCAGGATGCTGCTCTGCGCCGGCGTGTGCTGGTAACGCGTCTGCTCGTCCGTGAGGCCGGCAAGCTACCGACGGTTGCCCTGCCGCGTAACTTCATCCTGCCGCTCGATGCTGGCCGAGCGCGCCCGCAGGCGGAACGACCCCAGGCGTCGTTCCCGCGCTGGATCTTTCGCTTTGGCTCGGTCGCGGCGACCGTTGTGTTTGCCGCGCTGGTGGCGTTGGAGGTGCTGCAGCCGGCTGCTCCCGCTGCGCAGCCAGAGATGGCCATTCCGATGTCCGCTGCGGCCGTGCCGGAGGCATCGCAACCAACCGTTGTTCCTGCGCAACCGGCGCCGGCCGCCCGCGATGCGCTGGGCGCAGCCGAGGCGTCGCCGGCGCAGGCCGAGGCCATGTCTCCGAATGGTGCAGCCAGTGGCTCGCCGACCGCATTGCCGACCGGCGAGCCGGCATTCTTGCCCCAGGATGCTCTGCAGGCGACCCAGCCCGAGGCCACCGATGCCTCGCCGCCTTCGATGGCGAGCCCGCTTGCGCCGATCACGCTGCAGCGCCTGCTGGCCGCCGTAGCGCTCATTGCTGCGGCCGCCTTGGGCGTCCTAGGGTGGGGGAGGAGGGGATGAGCGCTGGAGAGCGGGAGAGGGGCGGCAGCCTATAATCCCCTGCGTTGGCGCAATCCCGCTTTGAGTTTTCATCATGCGTAACTTCATCTCGCAACGTGTCGCATCTGTCCCGCCTTCAGGCATCCGCCGCTTTTTCGATATCGCCGCCACCATGCCAGATGTGATCTCGCTCGGCATCGGCGAACCGGACTTCGTCACCCCTACGCCCATCTTGAACGCCGGCATCGCTTCGCTCCAGCGTGGCGAGACAGCCTACACCAGCAACTCCGGCACAATCGAGCTGCGCCGTGCGCTGAGCGATCATCTGGCCAGGCTCTACGGCGTGGAATACAACCCGGAGACCGAACTGCTGATCACCGTTGGCGTGAGCGAGGCGATGTATCTGGCGATGACTGCGATCGTTGACCCGGGCGATGAGGTGATCGTGCCGCAGCCATGTTTCGTGGCCTACGCGCCGGAGGTGATCTTCGCCGGCGGCGTCCCCATCACCATCCCCACGCGGGTCGAGAACGAGTTTCAGGTGACCGGCGAAGAAATTGAAGCGCGCGTCACGCCGAAGACCAAAGCGATCCTGATCGGCTATCCCAACAACCCGACCGGCGCAGTGCTCACCCGGGAGCGCATGGGCGAGATCGCCCGTGTGGCGGAGAAACATGACCTGCTCGTGATCAGCGATGAGATTTACGATCGGCTGGTCTATGGCGTCGAGCACACCTGCTTTGCCTCGCTGCCGGGGATGAAGGAGCGCACGATCTTGCTGGGTGGCTTCAGCAAGGATTACGCCATGACGGGCTGGCGCATCGGCTATATCGCCGCGCCGGCGGAGTTGCTGGCGGCCGCGCGCAAGGTGCACCAATACACCATCATGTCCGCGCCGACCACCGGCCAGCATGCTGCGCTGGCTGCGCTGAAGTGCGGCGAGGAGCACGTGCAGCGCATGGTGGCCGAGTACGACCGCCGCCGCAAGCTGATCGTGAGCGGGCTGAACTCGCTGGGGCTGGATTGCTTCGAGCCGCGTGGCGCGTTCTATGCCTTCCCCTCGGTGGCAAAGACGGGCCTGAGCGACGACGAGTTTGCCGATAAGCTGCTGGCCGAAGAGCAGGTAGCCGTCGTCCCGGGCAATGCGTTTGGCGCCGGCGGTGCGGGCTTCGTGCGCATGGCCTACGCGCAGTCATACGAAAAGATCGAGCAGGCACTCGAACGCATCCACCGCTTCATGCAGCGGCATGGGTGACCAGGGTGCAGATGTGGCTGGTCGTTGCGGCCAGCTTCGCCCCTGATGTGAAATGCCCCCGACCCTGCCTTGACGGGTGCGTTCACGAATAGGGGCAAGAACCTCCCGCAGATTGCTTGCTTGAGTCCAGCCAAGACCTGCGCGAAGGTTGTCGCTGCCCTGGTTGCGCGGGCGACCACATAGGGTCGC
>JAIMBB010000013.1 GCA_023511655.1 Anaerolineae bacterium | reverse complement strand
CTGGGCGCCCAGTACTGCGCGCCGTCGCCCGGCGTCAGACGCACCGGCGTGCCGCCCTGCGGCGAGATCGAGTAGATGTCGGTTTGTTTGATCTGATGTTGCGGCGAGGCCTGATAGATGAGGCGCGAGCCGTCCGGCATCCACACCGGCGAACTGCACTCGTCGCTGCCATGCGTCAGGCCGACCACCCACCCGCCCTCCAGCGGCACGGCGGCGATCTGGGAAGCGCTGCCCTTGTAGGTGCTGAAGGCCACCAGCCGGCCATCGGGGGATACGGCCGGCTCACAAGCATCGTAGTGCAGCTCGGTCAACTGGCGTGGCTGGCCGCCTTCTGCACATACGACATACAGGTTGCTCACGCCATCGTCATAGGCGCCGTAGACGAGATACCGGCTATCGGGCGTCCAGGCCGGCGGCTCGTCTTCCCACCAGTTGACGTACGAGCGCTCGAATGTCAGGCGACTCGGCCAGTTGGGTGTGCCGTTCGCATCGAGGTCAATCGTAAACAGATCGCTCTGGCCGTTGCGATCGCGATAGAACGCCACACGCCGACCGTCGGGCGACACGGCATGATTGTGAATGCGCTCGACGCCGTTGATCACCAGTTCCGGCCACAATCCCTCCGGCGGGCTGGCGTCGGGCAGCGGCAGCGACGGTATACCGTAATGCTCTTCCATGATTCGACGCTGGTGACAATTATCGTCGCTTGTGAACGAGACCCAGCACCATGATCCCTAGCGCAATCAGCGTGAGCAGGGCGGCGAGCAGCGTCAACCATCGGTGCATCAGGTCGTCGGCGGAGCCGGAGGCAGCCGTTGAAACCTGGGAAGGGGAGACGCGATCGAGCGTAAGCCAGTTCGCCATCGCTTCGCTGCGCTGCTCCCGCGCGCCGACAGCAGCAACCGGCTCCAGCACAGCCGGCTCCAACGCAGCCGACTTACGCCACACCACATCGTCGAACTGGGCGCTACCTTCCACCCACAGCGCGCTATGGCCGGTGGTGAAACGAGCCTCAGGGTCAACGACCAGCAGGCCACCCTGATCGTTCAGGTCAATTCGCATCCGGTTGCCTTGCACGGCGACGGTCAATTTCAACCAGATCAGCGGATCGGCGTCCAGGCGCGACATGGCAGCCAAGTCAGCCGCGCGTTCCCCACCAACGATGCGATAGACGCGGACGTAGGCACCGCCGTTCACGAAGCGCTCCAGCTCGACGCGATAGTGATGGTCAACGTCTTGCGCGCGCAGAGCCACGCCCCATTTGCCGTTTCGATCCTGCAAGCGGCCGCGCACCTCGAAGGTGTAATCGCTCCCCTGCAGCGCCGTCATCAGCAAGCCCCGGCCGGTCGCGCTGAGGACGGTGCGCACGCCAAGCGCCTCACTCAGGGCGATCGGCTCCCATGCGCCGCCGTAAGGTGTCCATACGCCGGGGTCGAGCTGGCGGCGGTCGCTGCGTCCAGCGTTTAGTTCGGCGCGGCGATGGTTGAGCACCCAGCCCGCGCCGGTATCTTTGCAGATGTAGCCGTGCAGAGCGCCGTCGAAGATGTGCTGAAACAGGCATGCCTGATTGTCGGCGAGCTGTGGGGCGTCGGGCAGTGGGGTGAACGGCCCCAGCGGCGATGGGCCGGCGTAGATTTTGGTCTTCCAGGCGTTTTCGTTGACCTCGGTGGAGAGGAAGTAAGTGCCATCGTGAAACATCATGTTGGGCGCGGCCAGCTCATATGGCACATCAATCAACACGTGCTCCGACGATGCATCGGCCAACCCCTCCGGGCGCGACGCGCGGCGCGCCTTGATCTGCCAGTAGCCGGCCTCGTTGCCGCCGCGAAACCAATACAGGTAGAACATACCGTCGTTCGGGTCGCGGAACAGGGCCGGGTTCTGATTGCGCATGCCCGCTTCTTGCGGCACGATCACCCGATATTGCGGGTCAAAGTTCACGCCGTCGGCGCTGGTGCGCATGACCAGGTGACTGGTGCCGCAATGGTCGCGGTCGTAGATCATGTAGAGGCGATCGTCCCAGCGTAACACGGCGGGCCAGCGCTCGCCATCGCGGTTGAGCAAAGGCTGCGCGACCTTCTCCCAATGCACCAGGTCGTTGCTACGCGCCAGGCCGATGCCGCCGCAATCGGCCAGGCCGTAGTAGCCCCAATAGCGATAGCCATCGCGGTTCCACTCGACCACGCTCAAGGTGTGCGGGGCTTGCGTCTCCCACGCCTCGGTGCGGGTCATGATGGTCGTGGATGGGCCGAATTCGTAGTAGCCCAGGCCAGGGCGGCCGAAGTCATCGAACATCTCAAAAGTGCGTCCGCCGCTGGAGAGATCTTCGGCCGATGGGTTGGCGAAGTAGAGGTAGATCGTGCGTCGGCCGGCCGCTGGCAAATAGGGCACCTTCACCCAGACGGTCGCGCGCTTCGCTTCGGCATCGTAGCGCTCCACCCAATGCGGGAGATAGCGCCGGCCATCTTCGTCGGCGAAACGCAGGTCACTGCCGTCGGATCGCGCCCGGTCGAAGTCGAAGTTGGTCGCATCGAGCGCAACCCGAACCTGAAAATCGCGCAGCTCGGCCTCGCCTGGGTTAGAGACGATGACCGGCCAGCGATACAACCACTCGCCCATGGCCGGCGCGATCGGCGGCGCGATCGGCGCAGCAGATCGCAACGGTGGGGCCGCTGCGCCGAAGGCGATGGCGGCGAGAAAGATCAGGAAGACGGTTGACCGAAGCGACAAGAGTCTCATGTGCGGGCGTGCAATATAACCGACGCGCACTGCGGCAGGAGTCAAGGCGCAGAGATGGTGATGCGCTCGACGACGTACTCGGTCGCGTCGCGGCCGTCCACCGTCAGTCGCTCGAACGACGGGTAGAGATACCAGCCGATGATCACGTGATAGTCGCCGGGCGCTGCGTCGGAAGGGATTGGCACGGCGCGCGTGTCGGTGATGATCGCGCCGGGCGCCCAGCTCGACGTGGGTGCGCTGCCGTTCACCGGCGGGCTATCGAACGCAGCGATCTGGTGGCCGTCGTCGGCGCGGCGCAGATGCATGAACACAGTGTAATCGGCCTGTGGCTTTCGCTCGGCCCGCCAGATCAAATCGAGCGTCACAGCCTCGCCGGGCCGGTAGTCCTGCGCGCGCTCGCGCAGGCCGATCAGCGCGATCTGCCCGCCGAATCGCACGTCTCGCAGTTGCACGGGCGCATCGCCGGCGGCGAACCGCAAATCGTAGAGCGCCAGCGCCACGTCCTGAAAGCCCTGCGCATAGGTGCGCGCACCGCGCGCGTTGAGCACCTGTTCCACGACCGAGCGTGGTTGCAGGGCCATCGCCCAACCGTAATTCACCAGCCAGGCGCGCGTTTTGCCCGCCATGAAGCGCGCCAGCTCGTCGCCAACCGAGTCCGGGTCGTGGCTGAGCGCATCGTTGCTGACGATCCAGGCCGGCACATCGAGCGGGCCGTAGTACTCCAGCAGCGGAAACTGATCGCTGTTGACCAACACGACGCCATCGCCCGGCTGCGCGCGTTCGCGAATGACAGCGATCATCGCGTCGTAGCGGCTCTTCTGCCAGCTCGCGTCGAAGAGCTGCAGATCGCCGACGACCGCCGGAGCCAGCGCGACGAGCGTGATGAGGGTAAATGAGCGCAAAGACGGGGTGAAGGGCAAGAGACCGAGAAGCAGAGATGGCTTCGATTGCCACACACGTAGCCAGCCGCCGACGGCCAGAGCCAGCGGCAACAGGGCGAACAGATAGTAGCGCGGGCTGAAGTCGCTCACGATGCCGGAGCGCGCCGCCGTAGCGGAGACGATGCCGAGCGAGGCGACGATCCAGCCCAGGATGAGCAGGGCATCCCGGCGTTGGCCATGCCGCCAGTAGCCGATCAGCCCCATCAACCCCAGCGCGAACAACACCAGTGCGATGGCCGTCAGGCTGCCGTCGGCGCGCATGCCGAACAGCAAGCCGTTGACGCCCACGCCGAAGTTGGTCACGATGTCCTCGAATAACGGCACGATGCGTCCACGACCGGCTGCCGAACGCGCCACGTAGCGCGACTGCAGGCCGATGAACCAGGCTCCGAATATCAGGGCGATGGCGGCATGCCCGGCCAGCCAGGCCCAGATGCGTCGGGCATCGCGCAAACGCAGCGCTGCGCCCCCCAGGGCGAGCACGTTGATGAGCAGCACGCCGGCGGCGTAGTAATGGGCGAACAACGCGCCAAGCGAGAGCGCCGCATACGCCCCCCAGCGCGCAGCAGAAGGCGAGCCACGCCCCGGATGGCACATCGTCCGCGCCAACAGCATCGCGCCGCCGGCCAGCAGCGCCGCGAGCGCGTACATGCGCGCCTCCTGGGCGTAATACAGCAAGATGGGCGAAGTGGCCAGGAGAAGCGCCGTCAGAGACGCCGCACCCGGCCCACCGATGTGCCAACCCAGCCGCGCGCCAACTGCGATCAGCAGCACGGCGCAAATGACCGACAAGTAGCGGACGGCGAAGACCGATTCGCCCCACAACAACCGGCTGGCGCCGAGCAGCAGGTGATACAACGGCGGCTGGGCGTCCAGGCCGGCGATGAGCGCCAGGGCCGGCTGCTTGCTGGCCCACACCGAGAACGCCTCGTCTCCCCACAGGCCGCGCAGGTCCAACGTCCACGTTGCCAGCAAGAAAGCCAGCCAGCAACAGCCCAGCGCGGCGCGGCGCGCCCACTTATCGGCGATCACGCCGGCGATGATAGCATTGGGGAGAGCTGGGGAGCGGGGAGTCACGATGTTAGAATTGGTAGTGGCGCGCGAGCCGTTCACCTTTTGCATCGCCGTCACACCTCCGTGATCTTCATCGTACTGCCTGCTTACAACGAAGCCGAAGCGCTTCCGCGCTTGCTCGCCCGCATCGCCGCCGTATCCGATGCCCATTTTGGCGGCAACCTGCGCGTCATCCTCGCCAACGACGGCAGCACCGATAGCACGCCTGAGCTGGCCCGCCGCGCCGCCGATGCGCATCACCTCCACCTCGAAATCCTCTCGCACGAGGTCAACCGCGGCTTGGGCGAAGCGATCAAGACCGGGCTGACCGGCGCCCTGGCGCGCTGCACCGGCGACGATGACGTCATCGTCACCATGGATTCCGACGATACCCATCTGCCCGGCCTGATCCCGCGCATGGTCCAGATGATCGAGGAGGGCAACGACCTGGTGATCGCCTCGCGCTACCAGCACGGCGCGCGCATGCTCGGCATCCCGCGCTATCGCCAGTTGCTCAGCACCGGCCTGAGCTGGCTGTTCCGCGTCGTATACCCGATCCCTGGCGCGCGAGATTATTCGTGTGGCTACCGCGCCTATCGGGCCGGCATCCTGCGCGCCGCTTTCGATCGCTTCGGCGACCTGCTGTTCGTGGAGCGCGGGTTCGCCTGCATGGTGGACATCCTGATCAAGATGCACCTGGCGGGAGCGACGGTGAACGAAGCGCCGATGATCCTGCGCTACGACCGCAAGCCGGGCGCGACCAAGATGCCGGTGAAGAAGACCATCGTCCAGACCTTTCGGCTGCTGACGCGGCGGCGGTTCGGCATCCTGGACTGACCGCGCTCACGAGTCGCCAGCCTGATCTTCCCGGGCCAGCAGCGGCGCCGATTCGGCTTTGATGCGCGCAATCAGCGCCGGGTCCTGCAACTCCTCGAAGTGCGCGCCGAGCGGCGGCATGGTCGGATGTACGGTGACCTGTTCGAAGCCCAGACCGCGCGCCAGCGCCGAGATGGTGGCTGCTGCCTGTTGACCGGCCTTGTCGAGCAGGTCTCTTTCGATCGCCGCGTTGACCAGGGCCTCCATCGCTTCGCGTCGCGCCGCGTCCATCAGGCGAATGTCGCGCCCGGTGAACCAGCCGGCCCGGTGCGACACCAACCGGGTGAGCGCCTCGTCTACATACACCATCAACACCTTGGTCGGCGGCAGGGTGATCTCCACGGCTTTGCCAGCCATGCGCACATCCTCCTCGCGCAGATGTTTGAGGTTGACCCCAGCCACTACGCGCACGCCGACGTCCATGACCAGTTCTTCGCCCAGGAACTTGTCGCGCAGGGGCTTGATAAGCGCGTGGGGCGACGAAGTATCGCGCTCCTTCTTGATCGTGACCGCGCCGATCTGGCTATGGGTGACGAGCGCTGCCGCGCGCACCTCGTTCACCACCACCGTTGGCGTGAGCAGTGTGGTGGCGACATCGGGCTGCGCCGATTCCGGCTGTCGGCGGGCGGCGACGAACAAGAGGACGAGGCACAAAAACACGACGGTGGCTGCCAGCAGCGCGGGAAGTCTGGCATCGACCAGATTGATCGCCAGGTAAAACAACGCCACCGCTGCGACGACCAGCACAACGTATAGCCCTGCGACGCGCAGGGCCGATCGCGCTCCGGCCAGCCATCTGTTCACATTCCCATTTTAACGGCATGGACAGCGTCAAAGCCCGGCGAGCAGGGCGCTGAAAACCGAGAATATGCAAGACGCCACCAGGCACGTGAAGAGCAGGTTGATCGCCCCGAGGATGATGCCCACGATCGCCAACCCTTCGCCGGTTTGCGTGCCGTAGCTGGTCACGATCTCATTGCGCGCCACGATGCCGGTGATGATGCCGATGAGGCCGCCGATGCCGAACAGCCCACACCACGCCAACAGGCTTGCACACAGGCTGACGATCGCCCACGGATTGGTCTGCGGCATCAACGCGTCCGGATACGGCGGGCCGGACGGCGATTGGGGCGGCGCAGGACGGCGCGGGACGACGGGGCCTGGCGACAGTTGCGGCGACACAATCGGATCCGAAGTCGGTTCATTCATGTCTCACTCTCATGCTGTGATACGGACGAGAGAACGTAAGGTCGCACAGCGCGCCGCGTGCGGCGGAGCATGCGGCGCAGCAGGAAACGTTCACCGCCTCACCAGCGGCAGATACTCCCGGTAGACGACCGTGCGTGGATCAATTACGGCCTGCACTGAGTAGCCGTCGTACCATCCCTGGGCGTTGCCGGCTGCATCCACCGCGCGCACGCGAAACTCGTAGGTGCTCCCTGGATTGCCGATGAAGATGGTGTGCGTCTCGCGCAGGCCGGTGGCGATCGTGATCCACGGGCTGTCGGCGACGGGCTGGAAGTTGACCAGAGGCGCGACGGTGGTGATGGCCACGACTTCCGTCAACACCACCGGCACGGTGATCTCTTGCGTGCCCGAAAGGATAAGTTCGTAACCGACGCGCGACACCGCGACCTCTTCCACGGTGATGGTATAGCTGGTGTGAGCACGCACAATCTCGCGCGCCTGCAGATCGTAGGTCAGGCCTTCGTCCGAATCGCGCGGGGCGTCTTTACCCGACCAGCGCAAATACACCACCGGCAAGTTTCCCCACCCCTCCGGCGAGGGACCTGCTTCCGGGCGCGGCACCGGCTGCGCCTGGGTCGCCTGAGCATCGGGGGCGCCGGTCACCGTCAACGCAACGCTCTCGACGATCAGGTTGCCGTTCGCATCGGTGATCAGCCGATAAGCGTCTACGGGTGAGCTGGCCGTGATGGTGAGCGCTGCGCTCAGGCTAAGCGCGGTGGTCGCATCGAGCATCTGCGCCCAGGGCGGCGTACGGTCAATCAGAATCTCGCGCGGCGACGTGGCGTCGCTGTTGGCCGTGCCATCGCTGGCTACCACGCTCCAAAAGTAACGACCGTCGGCCGGCAGCGTCACTGTCCACTCGGTCTCTGTAATCCAGCCGCTCGTGGTGCGCCAGCCGTTCTGCTCGTGCCATACCGTGACGAAGAACCGGCGCGGCTTGTCCTTCGAGATGTCGTCGGCATCGCCGGCATCGGCCCAACGCAGCCGCGCAGTCGGAGACGTATGCCACCCTGGTGACGGATCATCCAACACGATGGGCGTATTGGGCGGCAGGTTGCCCAGGCGAATCTGGGCATTGCCATCGCGATTGACGTATTCGATATCCACGCGGTGCAGGCCGGAGGTCACGCGCACAGTTTTGTCGTGAGCCAAGTACAGGTTCGGTTGCGCGTCCCAGGCATCAATCTCCAACTTGCCATCCACCCACAGCCGCACGCCGCCCACCGATTCGATGCGGAAGGGATAGGCGCCCTCGCTCAGCGCCAGGTAGCGCGTCCAGCGCACGGAGAAGTCGCGCGCGCCCATGTTGGCCGCCGGCGCCGCACCGTTCCAGCGAAAGTTCAGGGTCGGGTCGGCCTTGACCAGCGACGCCGGCGGGGAGAGCAGCGTGTTGTTGAAGTACTGACCGATCCACGCGCTCATCACCGAGGGCAGAATCTCGTCGGGGCCATACTGCATGAGCGCAATCGGCGAGGTCTTGTGCACATGTGCCGGGTTCAGCCGGAGGGCCTCGAACGTCTGCCGGTCGGGGATGGTGCGACGTTGGCCGTTGATGACCAGCGCCTCCGGCCCACCCTCCTCGGAGCGGACGATGAGGGGCGCGCGCCACACGAACTTCATTGCGTCCGCCCAGACGCGGCGCAACGGGTTGTCGCCGGTGCGGTTGCCCAACAGCACATACCCCCGGTCGCCCCGCACAAAGGGATACGCCCCCAGCGACATCCAGCCGGGCCGAGCTTTGTTCTGTGAACGGCGCACCAGGCTCATGCCCTCGGCGTGCACAACGCGATAGGTGGCCACCGGCACCGCGCTGTCGTCCGTGTCCTCGCGCGGCACCCAGGCCGACACCTCCCATATCCCGTCGAAGGGCAGGGTCGGCGTCCAGCGAGCGACCGAGGTGTCGTCGCGGGGTCCCACATTCGAAGGGTCGGTGGTGACGGCAAAGCGCGACCCGCCGGCGAAGCCGACCGGATAAGCCGTCCACTCGCCTTCGGCAGCAAAGCCAGGATCGCCATCGTTGACCACGACCTCAATGCCGAGCGCCGGACCGCCGCCCACTTCCAGCGCCTCCGCCGGGCCGGCCGGCAGGACCGTGACGATGGCGAATTCCCCATAACCCACGCCCCACACCAGCTCGGTGTCGGGTTTGCTCAACAGGTTGGGTCGCACGATCATGACGCGTCGCCCGTTCGTCGTGTCGTAGCCGATGATGGTGCCGGCATGGCTCCCCCAGGGCGAGGTGCCGAACGCGCCGATGATCGGTCGGCCGGCGTCAATCTGCTCGACGATCTGCTCGAACTCCGGCGCGTAAATCGCCCTGATCTTGAACTGATAACCGCGTTCGCGCACGAACAGGTCGAGCCCTCTGGCCACATCAGCCGCGTCGTAGCCGCTATCGCTGATCTTGCCGTCGTCGTCCAGATTGTTGTAGCAGAACAGATTGGGGAACAGGTCGCGCAGCCGTTGCAACGTGGCATTCTCGTTGCCGTCCCACAACGCCGGATAGCCGCGATCAGACCAGTATTTGAGGAGGGTTGCCGATGCGATGGTGAAACAACCCGGCCAGCAGCCATCGTTGTCACATGCGCATTGCCAGACGTTGCTGGCCCGCGGAACGATATCGTCCGGCACGGCGCTTAGAACGACGCGCTGTTCCGGCAACTGGCGCGGCAGCCGCCGCGCAGCGGCCAGGGGATCGGATGCAGCGAGGAGGACGGCCGGCCCGGCGATGCCCGAAACCACGACGACGAAGCAAGCGCACAGCGCGATGCGCAAAATCGAACGCACAACAGCGCGCCCCTCGCTCATAACGTGAGAATTATAGGCTGCCTCGCGAAGGTTTACCGTCCCAACGGCCTACTACAATCCATATGGCATGAATACGCCCTCCAAACTCAAGCGCTTCTTGCGAGAGACGACACCCCTGTTCGCGGTGATGCTGTTCCTGGCGATGATCAACATCTTCACCTCAAGCTTCCCATGGGCGATCTTTCCCATCGGTGCGATGATGATCCCGGTGCTGATCATCGCATCCGAGATCTTCCTCTCCGACGACAAAGCGAACGACCGCGCGAGGCGCACCAACCAGAGCCACAGCCCGGCGCACGTCGCGCTCAGCTCGGAGTCGGCGGCGCGCCTGTCCCAGGCGCAAGCCTACAAACGGCAGATAGACGCTCTGGTGAACGCCACCAATGATCCACTCCGCAAAGACAAGCTGCGGGAGCTATCCGATCAGGTCGCCGTCTGGGTGAAAGAGGTCGAAGCGATGTCGCGCCGGATAGACGAGTTCAAGCGCAACGAGGTCATCCAGAACGACCTGGTGAATGTGCCGCAGGCCATTAGGAAGCTGACCGCGCAACTGGCGAACGAAAGCGATCCCCACGTCCGGGCCAGCATCGAACGCACGCTGGCAGCGCGCGCCGACCAGATGAAGTCGCTGCAAAAGCTACAGAGCCTCACCCGCCAGGCGGAGGTGCAACTGGAGAACACCGTCGCGGCGCTGGGCACGATTTACTCGCAGGCGCTGGCGATGCAATCCACCGATCGGGTGGCCGATTACAGCCATCTGTCGGCCGAAGTGGATGAGCAATCGCGCATGCTCAAAGATCGGCTCGAGGCCTTGCAGGAAGTGAAACTCGACCGCAGCCAGGCGAACCTTTCCGAGCAGCCTTAGCGCCACCGTGCAAGGCCACTCATGGTGATCGCCACTCCCACGCGTTCCAGGTGATGGGCGCATACTGCGACGGCTTCAAACCGGCCACGCGGCGAACCCATACGTTGCGCACTGGCCGATATAAGGGGATAAACGGCGCAGCTTGTTGAATGGCCGCTTCGGCCCGGATGAACGCCTCCGCTCTGGCGCGCGGAGAGATGACGCTCTCCCCATCCTCCGCCTCGGCGATCAGTGCCTCGGCAGCCGCTTCACAAAATCCACTGGCGTTGCCCTTCGAAGCGTCATGGGCGCGACCGGTCGGAATGCTGGCGCAGCCGAACTGACCCCCCAGCGCTGCCGGCGCAATCGTCTGATACAACGCTGCATCGAAGCTACGGGTAAGCAGGATGCCGCCTTGCTCGTATGGTGCGAACATCTTGCTCTGCCGCCCCAGGCCGAAGACGATCTCGATGTTCACCCCGAAGCCTACGGCCGCCAGTTGCTTCTGGATGATCTGCGCCACCGTGTTGCGCGGCTCGCGCTCGGTGGTGGTCAATTTGAATTCGAGCGTGCGGGTGATCGAGTTGCCGTTCGCATCCAGGAATGCCTTGCGGCACGGCCAGGCGTCGCACGCCCACCCAGCTTCGGCCAGCAGGGCCCGCGATCGTGCCGGGTCGAACGCCAGCGCCACGCGCATCGGGGGGAGCGCGCCCGGCGCGAGCGCGTCCGAGTCGTTCATCAGCGCTGCACGATCAATGGCATGCGCCGCGGCCTGGCGCACGCGCACGTCGTCGAACGGGAAGCGATCCACGTTGAGCACCAGTTGTTCAAGGCCGGAAGGATAGGGGATGGCGTCAACGCCGTCGCCGCCGACGGCGCGCCCGGCCAGAGGATCGAGAGGACGAACGGCGCATCGCCCTGGGCCAGCCCGGACGGGTCGCCGGTGATGAACTCAATGCCCGAAACGCCCGGGCTGCCGAGCGGGAACGGGCGCTCGGCCGGCCGAAGCACGACGCGCCCATCGCCGACGGTTTCGATTTCATATGCGCCATCGCCGACCGGCCGCGCAGCAAACGCGCCGGTGCGCTGCTGGGCCGGCGAGACGTCGCTCAGCAGATGCGCCGGCAACCAGCGCAGCACCGCCCAATAGTTCACCGGCGCCAATGGCCGCTCCCGCTGGGCATAGTCGGCGTAGTCGCCCAGCCGCGAAAAGTATTCGAACGGCACGTCGCCGCGCAGGGCGCCCTCGGCTGCTGCTCGCGCTTGCGCGGCGCTCATGAAGCGCACCACCACCGTGCGATCGTCGAGGGCGCTCATCGAGAACACGCTCTGCGCCAACGGATCGCGCAGGCTCGCCTCGGGCGACATGATCAATTGCCAGGCATAGATGGCGTCCTGCGCGCTAACCGGCACACCGTCGGTCCAACGCCAGTCGGGGCGAATTCGGAAGGTCACCTGCAAATGGCGATCCGGCCCATCGCCGACGAAGACGGCATCGCCATTTTCGGCACTTGGCACCCGCTCACATCCCAGCGCGATCGGTGCACCTTCGGCGTCCTGTCCAACGCAGCCGACGAACAACGCGCCCAGCACAGTCTGTGCGTCGGGCGAGGTGGCATAGAACGGATGCAGGGTGTCTATCGAGCCGCCGAGCAGGATGCGGACGGGCTGCGGCGGGACCGGCGTCGCGGTCAGTTCGGGAGTCACGGTGGGCAGCGGCGTGATCGTCGGCGCGAAGATCGTCAATTGGATGAGAGGTGTAGCGTCAGGGTTGGGGACTTCCGATGGCCCCGGTTCTGGAGAGCACGCGACGAGGAAGAAGGCAAGCGCCACACCGCAGAGCGAGAGAGCGCAGGAGCGTGAGCGCATGGAGGAAACCGATCGCACGCCGGATGCCGGATCGCGTGATGCAGATCACTCAGCCGCTTGCGCCCACGGCATCTTCGCGTCGGCGCAAGCGGCTATAGCGGCGCTATCGCCGTCTGGGCGGGGTCAATTTTTGTGGATTTGCTCGCTCGCCGGCAGCGCCTCCACCCGCGACCGGCCGAGCAGCGCCATCTTGTTCGGATTCAGCTCGGCGATCGCGTCTATCACGCCCAGCGCCTTCGCTTGCTCGGGCGTGAAGTACACGTCGCGGTCAGTGTAGCGGATCACCTCTTCCTCGGTCATGTTGGTGTGGCGCATGATGATCTTGTTGATGGTGTCCTTGATGCGCAAGATTTCGCGGGCCTGAATTTCGATGTCGGAAGCCTGGCCCTGCGCGCCGCCCAGCGGTTGGTGCATGTGAATGGTGGCGTTGGGCAACGCATAGCGCTTGCCTTTGGTACCGGCCAGCAGCAGCAACGTGCCGAAGCTGGCCGTCAGGCCGACCGCAAACGTGGCCACCGGCGCCGTGATCATCTGCATGGTGTCGTAGATGGCCATGCCGGCATACACCGACCCGCCTGGCGAGTTGATGAAGAATTGGATGTCCTTCTCGTTGTCTTCCCGCTCCAAAAAGAGCAGTTGGGCCACGATGAGGTTGGCCACCTGATCGTTGATCGGCGTGCCGAGGAAGACGATGCGCTCCTTGAGCAGCAACGAGTAGATGTCGTATGCACGCTCGCCGCGCCCGTTGGTCTCTATCACCATCGGGATGACGTTCTTGACTGCGTCGAACTGCGCTTGCGAATAGATCGGTGTCATGGATTACCCCTATCGGCCCCCATCCACTGGCAGTGCCTTCTGGCGATACGACTCGGCAGGCATTTTGCACGGATGGGGCGTATGAAATTCCTCTCGTATTGATTTGCGATTACTACCACGCCATCATTAGCCGAATATTGGACGCCCCGGATCTAGCGACATCAGCCGGCCACTGCCTCGGCCGTGGTTTCTGGCTCGACAGGTGGGTTGGCAGATACGCTCGTCTCAAGCTCCCCGCGGGCGATTTGCACCATCCGGCTAATCACCTTGCTCGAAAGGATGCTGTTCTTGAGCGCGCTGCGCGCGTCCTCCCGCGCCAGCACCTTGCGCACGTCCGACTGGCGACTGCCGTAGCGCATGGCGGTGAACTCGACTTCGGCAGCGATTTCCTCCTCGCTCACGTCCAAGCCCTCGGCGCGCGCCAGCTCACGCATTACCAGGCCGCGTCGGCCGCGTTGTTCTGCAAGCGGCTTCAACTCGTCGCGCACCTGCTGTTCGGTCTTGCCTTGCACCT
Organism: Anaerolineae bacterium; assembly: GCA_023511655.1. Lineage (GTDB taxonomy): Bacteria > Chloroflexota > Anaerolineae > J036 > Brachytrichaceae > JAAFGM01. The sequence goes on along the minus strand of JAIMBB010000013.1, from coordinate 31,021 downwards.
TCAACCATTCTTCGAAGGGCAGACCTTCGACCTCCTTGACGTCATCTTTGAAATCCTTCAACAGGTCGTCCAGCCGATCTTCGATGAACGCGGGAGGATAACGAACATCGGCCAGTGCAGTAAATGCATCGAGCACCTGGGTAGCAAATTCCTGGTCGGCCTGGCGCTGCTTGTACTCGGTCAGGCGCCGGCGCAAATCTTCGCGCAGTTCGGCCAGCGTGGAGAAGGAGCTGGCCGCCTGGGCAAGCTCGTCGTTGATGTCGGGCAACGTCCGGCCGCTCACGCGCAGTACGTCAATCGAGACGTCCACTTGTTTCCCGCGCAGCGATTCCTCGTCAAAATCATCCGGCACAGTCAGCATCGCGTCTTTGTGTTCGGCGGCGCTCATCCCTACGATCAACGCCGACAACCCCGGCAGCGGCTCGCGGTCTACGTCGAGCACCAGTCCTTGGCGCGGCTGTATGTGCAGGATTTGCTGGTCGGTCGCGGGCAGTTTGACGAGGACGGATGCCTCAACCAGGTCGCCCATCTCCGCCGGCCGCTCGACCAACTGCACGATAGCGTTCTGCTCCCTCAGGAATTGCAGTTGCTGTTCGATCTCCTCTTCAGTGACGCTCACCTGAGGCACGGGCAGCCGAATGGACTTGTAGTCCTTCAAATCCACCTTCGGCTCCAGCGGGACGCGCGCAATCAATTGATAGGGCGATGATTTGACCTCTTCGATCTGCCCCGGGCCATAGGGATCGAGACCGGCCTCGTCCAACGCTTTCGGGTACACCTCGCGGGCGACGCGGTCAACCACTTCGGCATCGAACGCCTCCTGACCACCGACGGCGCGGATAACGGCAGCCATCGGCGCATGGCCGGGGCGAAAGCCGGGAATGCGGAGTTGCTTCGATAGATCGCGCGCGACATCGCGACGGGCTTTGTTCACCAGATCGTCATCTACGGTGATGGTCAGGCGAACTTCGTGTGTATCGAGGGTTTCAACTTGAAAGTTCATAGTCATTGCCGAGCGAGAATGGGGACGGTGGGACTCGAACCCACATGCCTTGCAGCACATGATCCTAAGTCATGCGCGTCTGCCAGTTTCGCCACGTCCCCGGACATGAATGGGAGCGCTGCATGCACGGTGCGCAGCACCAACGCTCGCAGCGTGCGACACAATATTTCTTGCGATATTCTGATTCGTTCCGGCAAACGCGCCCACGTCAACGTGCCCAAGAGCAACACGATTATACTATCCGACCTCGCCGGCACCGGCGACAGGGCGTTTGTGCTGGTGCATGGCAGGTGAATTTGGGTCATGAGCAAAACGAGACTGTGGTTGGAACGCATCGGCGTCGGCATCATCGCCGTCCTGTCGCTGACGGCGCCTTTCGTATTTGGGTTCGTGTATTACCTGGGCGTGACGGACGGCATTGACATCAACGCCGGCGACCCGTTGCGCGAGTCCCGCATCTGGATGATCCACGAGCGGCGCGGCCCTGCCGGCATTGGCTGGCTGTATACCGCCCCGACCGATAGTCCCCAGCCCGGCGTGCAATGCGCCCGCTCTCAACTGATCGTGCTCAGTTGGAGCAGCAGCCCGTTGCTCGACACCAGCGCCAGGTACTGCCGGTGCTACGAGTCAGCCGGCAACCGCCTCAGAGAATCTGCGGTGACTTGCAAGGAATGAGCGACGCACGAGTTCCACGACCCGACGATGTTGAAAGAACTCTACCTCATCCGCCACGCCCATCCTCAGCCGAACACCGGCCTGGCCTACGACCGTGCACCCGGACCGCCGCTCTCAGACGCGGGGCGCGAGGAGGCGCGCGCCACCGGTTTGTACCTGTCGCAGTGCGGCCTGGAACGGCTATATGTTTCGCCGCTGGATCGCACACAGGAGACCGCGCGGTTAATTGCCGAGCACATCCAGGCGCCCATGCACATCGAGGAATCGCTGGCCGAGCATCGCAGCGACGAGAGCTTCGAGGGCGTCAAGGCGCGCGTGCAAGCCTTGCTCGATCGCATCGAAGGGGAGTCGCTGACTCGGGTGGGGTTCGTCACCCACGGCTCGCCGACCAAGGCGCTGTTGCAAATTTTGTCGAACGGCGCGCTCGACCTGTCTCGGTTCGTCTTCGACAACGGCAATCACGTGCCAACGGCCGGCGTGTGGCGCGCAGAGCGGGCCGGAGACGGCTGGCGGCTGGAGCTGGTTTTCACGCCGGCCATGGCGCGCGGCATGAACGCCTGCTAACTGCAGGACAGGCTTCGCGAGAATAACGTTCATGTGCCTTACAAGCCGATTTATTCAGCGAGCCATCTCATTCCGGTCACGCAGCCGGTATGAGCTGAGTTGATTCACATGCAAGTCAACACCGGCGCCGCCAAGGGGCGCAAACTGAGGAGCCTGCCGGGCGACATCATTCGCCCGATCACCGACCGCGCCAAGCAGGCCATCTTCAACATCCTGATGGACGACGTGCGCGGCTCGCGCTGGCTGGATCTGTTCGCCGGCACCGGCGCGGTGGGCATCGAGGCGCTCAGCCGCGGCGCGGCTGAGGTCACCTTCATTGACATCCTGCCGCAAGCCATCAAGATCATTCGCGAGAACCTGCGGCTCACCAACCTGGAATCGAAGGCCAGGGTAATCCGCCAGGACGCGTTCGACTATCTACAGGCTCGGCCCAACCTGCGCTACGACTACATCTTCGTCGCCCCACCCCAATATCAGGGACTGTGGTCACGTGCGCTGATCGCTATTGACGAAAACATCGGCTGGCTGAGCGAAGCCGGCACGGTGATCGTCCAGATAGATCCGAAAGAGTACTTCCCGCTCACCCTCGATCATCTGGAACTGGGCGATCAGCGGCGCTATGGCAAAACGCTGCTGCTGTTCTACGATCGGGTGTGAGCGCAACTCACCGGCCGAAGATCGCGATCACGGCCGGCACCGGATCGAACGAATTCATGGACAGATGATCGTAGCCGCCGCCCAGCCACAGGCCCGAGGACGCGCCGCCGTCCAGGTTGAGGGCGTGCACCACGCCCAGCGCCGGCGAGGCCGCGAGAAAATCGGCCAGGTCGGTTAGCGTCCACTGCGCAATCTGCGTCACGCCCAACAACACGCGGCCATCGCGATCCAGTGCGATGAAGGTGCGACGGTTGCGCTGGCCGTTGTCGGCGATGCCCTCTATCCGCTGTTCGGCCACGACCAGCATGGGAAATCCTTGCACGGCTTGCTCGATAGCCGGGTCGAACCGGTAGGGGTGCGTGCGCAACCACTGCAACAGGGGTTGGCCGGCGCGCAACGAGAACATCCCGCCGAAGCCGCGATAGCTCCGCCCGAAGGGTTGTCCATCTGAGATCAGCAAGCCGGTGGTGCGGTTGGACTCATCGAAGAAGCCACCGTTGACGACCAGGGCGGCGCCGGTGTCGGCCTGCCAGTCGCGCGCGGTGCGCGGTGCCTGCGGATCGTAGAGCACGCGCAAATCGGCAAGTTTCACGTCCACACGCGCCACGATCAGCAGCTCGTCGAAGTCATTGCTGCGGCCCTGCAACCGCATGAGATCAATGCCCGGCGCCACGGTGCGCCAGCGTCCATCGTAACCCGGCGGCGTGGCCATGGATGCCAGCGTGTGCGTGACGACGATCACCGGTCGCGTGGCATGGATCACCGGCGATGGGAAGACCGGCGGCGCAGCAGGCGGCGCAGCAGGCGGCGCAGCCGGCGGGGCAGAGGCGTCGCCGCAGGCCACCAACAGGCCGACGACCAGCGCCGCGCAGGTGGGGCGCAGAAGAGGCATCGCGGGCGATTCTACGCTGTTAGAATCACAATGCCCATGCGTGACACCGACTCGATCACCGTGATTGGCGGCGGCCTGGCCGGCACGGAGGCCGCCTGGCAGATCGCCCAGCGCGGCGGACACGTCAAGCTATACGAGATGCGCCCGCACAAGACGACGCCGGCGCACACCACCGGCCATCTGGCCGAGCTGGTGTGCAGCAACTCGCTGGGCGCCGATCAGGTAGACAAGGCGCCAGGGTTGCTCAAGGCCGAGATGCGCGCGCTGGGATCGCTGGTGATGGCCTGCGCCGATCAGGCTACCGTCCCCGCCGGCGGCGCGCTGGCCGTGGATCGCGAGATATTTGCGCGGGCCGTGACGCAGCGCATCGAATCCCACCCGCTCATCGAGGTGATCCGCCAGGAAGTGACGCGCATCCCTGCCAGCATCTGCGTGATCGCCAGCGGGCCGCTCACCTCCGACGCGCTGGCCGCCGAGATCGCCAAACTGACCGATGAAGCGCACTTGTATTTCTGGGACGCCATCGCGCCCATCGTCACGCTCGACTCGATTGACTTCGACATCGCCTTCCGCGCTTCGCGCTATGGTCGGGAATTGCGCAAGAACGGCAACGACGCATCGGCGCCGGCCGACGAATCCGACGGGGATTACATCAATTGCCCGATGACGAAAGACGAATACTACGCTTTCGTCGAGGCGTTGATCACCGCCGAGACGGCGACGCTGCGCGACTTCGAGCTGCGCGACGAGCGATTCTTCGAGGGTTGTCTGCCGATCGAGGTGTTGGCCCGGCGCGGCAAAGACGCGCTGGCTTTCGGGCCGATGCGGCCGGTCGGCATCCGCGATCCGCGCACGGGCAAACGCCCGTTCGCCGTGGTGCAGTTGCGGCAGGACAACATCGCCGGCACGCTCTACAACCTGGTCGGCTTCCAGACCAACCTGAAGTTCCCCGAACAAGATCGCGTGTTGCGCATGATCCCCGGCCTGCAAAACGCCGAGTTCGTGCGCTATGGGCAGATGCACCGCAACACCTTCATCAACTCGCCGGCCCTGCTGGATGCCTCGCTCAAATTGAAGATCGAAGATGCAGAATTGAAGAGCCGGCTGGCAACCGACGACTCCCCTTCCTCGGCTTTTGTTTTCAATTCTCAAATTTCAATTTTCTTCGCCGGCCAGATCGTGGGCGTGGAAGGCTACGTCGGCAACGCAGCGACCGGCCTGCTGGCAGGCATCAACGCCGCCCGCGCAGCGCGCGGCCAACCGTTGGTCACCCTGCCGCCCACCACCATGCTCGGCGCGCTGTGCCACTACATCACCCATGCTGACCCGAAACATTTCCAACCGATGAAGGCGAACTTCGGCATCCTGCCCCCGCTGGATGATCCACCGCGCGACAAGCGCATGCGCGGGGCCGCCTATGCCGAGCGCGCCCGGCGCGACCTGCAAGCGGCGATCGAGACACAATGCATCTTGAGCGACATCGCGCTGCCTGCCGCAGGCTGACCATCCATCGCCGTCATGTGGGTCCGCTACACCGTCACCGTCTCGTTCCTCGCCCTCACCATCGCCTACGGCGCGACGTTGTTCGCCGGCTGGAGCATGGCCCGGGCGGTGCCGGGCGTGGCGACGACGGAACAAACCAGCGTGCTGGCGCGCAGCCTGGCCTTCGCCATCATCGGCTGGCCCATCTGGGCCATCCATTGGCACTGGGCGCGCAAAGATTGGAGCTGGGACGGAACAGCCCCGCAGTTGTACCTGGCCTTCTTCACGATCATGGGCCTGGTGGCCAGCGCGTGGATCGGCATGCAGTTCATCAGCCGCTTGTTGGAGATGCTGTTCGGCTCGCGCCCACCTGACGACGATTCGATCAGCTATCTGTTCGGCGCGCTGTGGTCAACGCTGGTATCGCTGGGCTTGTGGGTGTATCACGGCGCGATTTGGCTGCGGCATCGCCGGCGCCCCGGCGATGCCCGCCAACCCTCGCCTCGCTAGTCGCCATGTCTGGCTTCCTGGCCAACGCCGATCTGAGCGCCAACGCCATCGAGCAGGCGCGCCGGCGCGCTACCGGCTACCTGGACCTGACCAGCAGCAACCCCACCCACCACGGGCTGCTCTTCCCCGCCGACGTGCTGCGCGCGGCGGCCGAGCGATACTGGTCGGCTCGCCGCTACGACCCCGACCCGCGCGGAAACCTTGAGGCAAGGCAGGCGGTCGCCGCCTACTACGCGCAGCGTCGGCCGGCGCTGCGCCTGTCGCCCGACCAGGTCTTCCTCACCGCCAGCACCAGCGAGGCCTACGGCCTGCTCTTCACCCTGCTAGCCGGGCCGGGCGACAACCTGCTGGCCCCCAATGTCACCTACCCGCTGTTCGAGCACCTGGCCGCCGCGCACCACGTCGAGCTGCGACCATACCGGCTGGATGAAGCGCGCGGCTGGCAAATTGACGAAGCGTCGCTTTTGCGCGCCGCCGACGCGCGCACCCGCGCCGTGCTGCTGGTCTCGCCGCACAACCCCACCGGCATGGTGGTGCAATCGCCGCTGGCTGCGCTCGGCCGGCTGGGCCTGCCGCTGATCTGCGACGAGGTGTTCGCCGAGTTCCCTTACCGCGTCCCGAGCGTGCCCCCCGTGGCCGCGCTGCACCCCGACCTGCCGATCTTCACGCTGAACGGCATCTCCAAGATGTTCGCTCTGCCCGACCTGAAGCTGGGCTGGATCGCGCTGAACGCGCCGGCTGCCGAGCGCTACGCCGCGCGCCTGGAGATCCTCAACGACCTCTACCTGGGCGCCAACGCGCTCGCCCAGGCCATGCTGCCGGCGCTGTTTGCCCAGGGCGTGGACTTCGTGGCGGCTATGCGCGCGCGCATCCGCGCCTCGCTGGCGATGGCGCTCGAGATGCTGGCCGGCTGCCCTGCCCTGCGCGTTCAGCCACCTGATGGCGGCTACTACCTCTTTGCCCGCATGCCGGGCCGGGACGACGAAGAGGCGCTGGTGCTGCGCTTGCTGGAGCACGGCGTGCTCGTCCACCCCGGCTTCTTCTACGGTTGCGACGACGGCGCACACCTGATGATCTCCTGCCTGGTCGAACCGGAGGTGCTCAAACGCGGACTCGGGACTATCATAAGCACGCTGGCGTGATGTTCTGCTTCAAATGTGGCGCTCAGTTGCCCGAGGATGCAAAGTTTTGCCCGAAATGCGGCACGCCGGTCGCTGCGCCTCAAGAAGGAACGCCCCAGGTGGACACCGGCGGAGGCGCATTCATCGGCGCGAGCGCATCGGCCGGACAGGACTTTATCGGCCGAGACAAAGTGGCCTGGCGGGTCGAACGCATCGAAGGCGACCTCGTCCTGAACATCGGCCAGGTCACGCCGGAGATGATGACTCAGTTGATGTCGCTGAAGACCATGTCCACCGCGCTCAAGCCGGAAGAACTAAGCACACCGGCAAGCGCACCGGCAGGAACGCAGGCACAAGAGGTAAGCGACATCCTCGCCATCGTCCATCAGGCCGAGTCACAAGGGGCGCGAGTTCGGCGTATACAAGTCGGAGGTCAGGAGTTGACGACCGCCGAGCTGCTGTTGAAGCGCGCGATTCTGCTGAAGAGCGATGCCGAGCAGATGTTTTATAGTTACGCACAGCGAAACGCCGGCCGCATTCAAGCAGCACACTGGCAGAGCATCTTCGCCCGCGCACAGATCAACCCACGTCACGCCTTCAGCGATTTCGACTGGCCGACCTACGATAGCAAGCTGCGCGAGGCCCAGGCCCTGCTTCAGGGCGCTAACGAAATCGAGCCAACCAACGCGGAAGTGCTGCTGCACATGGCACAGGTGCAAAGCGCGCTGGAGCCGGACAACAAGGAAGCTTTTCGGAAGCTGGTGTATCGCGTCACACAGTTGCTCAGCTCGCCTCGGACACGCGAAGAGCAGTTTTGGTTGGCACAGGCCACGTTTATGATGGCGTTCGCCGACCAACAGGTCAACTTGAATTTCCTGCGAAGCGCCCGCGACAAATTCGCACAGTTGGGCGAGACGCTGTGGGTGCAATACTGCGACGCGCTGGCCCAGGCACAAATGGCGATGATTGGGTTCCAGCCATCTGGTCAATGGCAGTTTCGCAATGCCGACGGATCGGTAGCCACGGTGATCTTTCAGCCCGACGGCGCGTGCAACGGCACGGTGCAAAACATGCTCGGCTGGGGACAGTTCATCGGCACATGGAGCTTCGACGCAGCCTCGCAAACACTCTATGTGCAAGGGTGGATCAACGGCACGTTCCCCTTTCAAAACGCGATCCGCGTACAAGGCCAGCAACAGCCGGGAGTGTTCCTCGGCCTGGCCGCCGACGGCAGCCTTGTGACGTTCTGGCGGATCGGTTGAAGACGCAGTCCCGCACCTTTCCCCGATGGATCCGAATCGCGCGAGAAAGCAAAACCAGGCGCCCGCCGCCGCACTACGGGCGCTGCTGATGACGTATTTCAGTGACGCCGAGCTGCAAACGCTGGCCCACGACCTGGGCGTGGACTATGAAGCGCTGCCCGGCCAGGCCAAATCCACAAAAGTCATCCAGTTGATTCAAACGGCGGCGCGACAAGGCAAGATCGTTGACCTGGTCGAGCTGGGCCGCGCCGAACGCCCCCACCTGGACTGGAACGTCGTCGGCGTCGCGGCGGCGACAGGTCCCCGGCAATTCCTCTTCGTCCCGGACGAGGGCGGGCCTGTGCTCGCTGCATCGCCCGATCGCGCCCTGCGGATCGGCATCGTGCTCGGCGCGCTGATGATGTTCCTGCTTGCTTGCGGCTTCGGCGGCGGGCTGTTGGCCGGCCAAATCGTCCGCGTCACTCTTAACCCGGTGCAGCCCGACCCGGACTCTCTGGAACGGGTGAACATTAAGATCGGCGACCAGCAATTCACGCCGCAGGGGGCCGGCGTCTCCTTCGCGGGCGCACTGCAAATGCTCAACAGCCTGCCGGCCGGCATGCCATTCGCCATACAAGTGGACAACGTACAAGCCACCACCCTCGCCGACGAGCTGATCAAGGCGCGCCCGGATGCGCCGGTGAGCGATCCCCATTTGCGCTTCCTGGCCAGCAGCCAGATCAGCGCTAATGTGCGCGTCGGCCGGTTGGGAAACAGACGCGTGGTGCTGGCGTATACTGCCCGTGCGGAAGGTGGCCGAATCGTGATCACGCCAGTGGCAGCGTGGGTGAACCTGATCGAAATTCCGAACATTACCTTCGGCTGGTTCCCCCTGCCGCAATCGGCACAGGACGAAGCCACGCGCTGGGTGCAGGCTGAGCTGGACGCCGCCGCCGGCGGTTTCTGGTTCAGCGACGTAAGCGTGGAGGAAGATCGTCTGACCATTGCCGGGGCGAGACGATGACGCCCCTGTGAAACCGCGGCCGGCCGATATATACGGCCTGCCGCCGATGAGGAATATGCCCAGAACGCGCATCCAATATGAGACCACGCCCGAGGCGCAGCGCGCCTTTCTGGTCGGCGTGGAGTTGAAAAGCCCGACCTATCGCAACGCGAGCGGAGCAGCCCATTTGCCGCTGGAATCCTCGATGGAGGAGCTGGCGCTGCTGTGCAAAACGGCTGGCCTGGAGATCGTCGGCCAGACCACCCAAACGCTGGACGTGCCGAACCCGAACACGTTCATCGGCCCGGGCAAGGTGGAAGAACTGGTTGCCTGGCGCAACGCGCTCGACTTCGACGTGGTGGTGTTCGACGATGAACTCTCGCCCCGCCATCAACGCGAACTCGAAGAAGCGCTCGGCGAGGACGTCACCGTGCTCGATCGCACCGCCCTGATCCTGGACATCTTCGCCCAGCACGCCCGCACCCGCGAGGGCGCTCTGCAGGTAGAGCTGGCGCAATATGAGTATCGCAAGCCCCGGCTGACGCGGCAGTGGACACACCTGGCGCGCCAGGCCGGCGGCGGCGCCGGCCGCAGCGGCACCGGCGGCGTCGGCCTGCGTGGGCCAGGCGAAACCCAGCTCGAAATTGACCGCCGTCGGATTGACGAACGCATCGCCAGGCTCAAACAGGCGCTGGAGGAAGTGCGCAAACAACGCGCCCAACATCGCGCGCAGCGCCGGCGCGCCGATATTCCGGTCGTCGCCATCGTCGGCTATACCAACGCCGGCAAGTCCACCCTGCTCAACGCCATCGCCAAGGCCGATGTGCTGGCCGAAGACAAACTGTTCGCCACGCTCGACCCCACCACCCGCCGGGTGCGGTTGCCACACGGCCACCTCGCCCTGTTCACCGACACGGTCGGCTTCATCCAAAAGCTGCCCACCCAACTGGTGGCCGCCTTCCGCGCCACGCTGGAGGAGATCACCGAGGCCGACGCGCTGTTGCACGTGGTGGACATCACCCACCCCAACGCCATCGAACAGGCGCAGACGGTGATGGACACGCTGAAGGAACTGGGAGCCGGCACCAAGCAAATCATCACCGCGCTGAACAAAGCCGACCGCCTGTCGCCGGCGCAGCGCGAAGAGCTGGCGACGGGCGTGCTGAGCGAAGGCATCTTCGTCTCCGCCCTGCACAAAACAGGCCTGAACGAGCTGCTGGCCGAAGTGGAGGCCGTGTTGTTCGAGCGGCTGGTGCCTATCCGGGTGCGCCTGCCCTACAAAGCCGGCGACTTGATGGCGCTCTTCCGGCGCGAAGGGGCCGTGGAAAGCGAATTGCCCGAAGAGCGCAGCGTGCTGCTCAGCGGTCGCATCCCCGGCCGGCTGCTGGACGTGTTCATGCCTTACGCCGCGCGCCATTCGCCGAACTCGACGCCCTGACGACGCCCGCTCCGGGTGAGTGCATCTCCAGGCGCCGGTCGGCGGCGAGGGCGTGCTGCGCTTCGGGGCGTGCGTCCGCCGTGCCCCGTCGCAGCTCACCGGCGGCACCACGCAGGCGATCCCCCGCATGAAGCAAAGACATGACCCGCGGTGCCATCCTTCGCCCCCGCAACGAACGCATCCGCCCATCAAGCGCAGCGAATACAATTCAAATATGACAATAGCGTTTCTCTAAAGGCGCACGCGCATCTTCATGCGCGTCAGGCAATTAACCTGCGGGCTAACGCATCTGCCACGCTGGCGTTGCGCATCTACGCACCTGCGAGGACGTCCAGCGCGCCGGCAAGATGCGCTTTAGCACACCAACAACCTATAAGAGGTCAATACGATGGGATGGTCTTTCAGAATCGCACGCATTCGTGGCATTGACATCAAGGTTCATGCCACCTTCTTCCTGATCCTGATCTTCGGCGCGTTGCAATGGGCCGGCAGCGTGCCGGATAGCCCGCTGCAAGGCGCGCTGTTCGGCGTGGTGCTGATGATCCTGTTGTTCGCCTGCGTGACGCTGCACGAACTTGGCCACAGCATCGCCGCGCAGCTCTTCGATATCCCGGTGCGCGAAATTGTGCTGTTCCCGCTGGGCGGGGTGGCCTTCATCGCCAGGAATCCAGAGAAGCCGTTGCAGGAGCTGTTGATCGCCGCGGCCGGGCCGGCGGTGAACGTGGTCATCGCCGCCATTTTGTTCGTCGTCACCGGCGGCATCGGCGTGGATTTCATGGATACCGCGGCCGTGTTGGAAGCGCTGCGCGAGCCGTCGTTCACCACGATGCTGGTGTGGCTGTTGTTTTTGAACATCTCGCTGGTCTTCTTCAACCTCATCCCGGCCTTTCCGCTGGACGGTGGGCGCATGTTGCGCGCGGTGCTGGCGATGGGCCTGGGCAACGCACGCGCGACGCAAATCGCCACGGCGGTCGGGCAGGTATCCGCCGTGATCCTCGGCATCTTCGGCATCCTCAACGGCCAGCTCCTGCTCACGCTGATCGCGCTGTTCATCTTCTTCAGCGCCGGCCAGGAGCGCAGCGTCGCCGAGTCGAAGACTGTGCTGACCACGTTGCGTGTGGGCGACGCCTACAACAAACACGCCCTCAGCCTGGAGATCGGCGATCGGGTGAGCAAGGTGGTTGATTACATCCTCACCAGCTACCAGCCCGACTTCGCCGTGATGCAGGGCAGCAACATCATCGGGGTCGTCACCCGCAGCGATGTGCTGCGCACACTGGCCACCGACGGCACCGACCGCTACGTCACCGAGATCATGCAGCGCGAGTTCCTGCGCGTCGAGGCGCACAGGTCACTGGACGAGGTGCGCGAGACGCTGATGGAGAACGGGGCGCAACTGGCCGCTGTGTTCGACGGCTCACGCTACCTCGGCCTGGTCAGCCTGGACGACATCAGCGAGGCGTTCACCGTGCTGATGTTCGTGCGGCGCCAGAAAGAACTCCGCCAGCAACGCAGCCCGACCATTTGAATCGTTCACTCCGTCGTCCACTCTATGAGCATCACGAAATCATCCCCGCGTCAGGAGCGCCGATCGCCCATCGAGCGCTTGCAACTCACCTTCGCCGACCACCACGCCAGCCTGTCATGGGAGGTGCTGCGCATCACCGCCGAGTTCGTGCAGGGGTTCGAGTTCCTCTCCAACCTCGATCGCACCGTCACCATCTTCGGGTCGGCGCGCCTGCCGGAAGACGACCGCTACTACGAGCTGGCCCGCGAGCTGGGCCGCCGGCTGGCCAGGGCCAACTACACCGTGGTGACCGGCGGCGGGCCGGGCATCATGGAGGCCGGCAACCGCGGCGCCACCGAAGCCGGCGGCCACTCCGTCGGCCTGAACATCCAGCTCCCCATGGAACAGAAGCTCAACCCCTACGTCAAAGAGGGCATGGGCTTCCAATACTTCTTCAGCCGCAAGTTCATGCTCGACTATTCGGCGCTGGCCTATGTGTTCTTCCCCGGCGGCTTCGGCACGCTCGACGAGCTATTTACCATCCTCACCCTGGTGCAGACCGGCAAGTCCAACGGCGCTGTCCCGATCATCCTGATCGGCCGCGAGTTCTGGCAACCGCTGCTGGATTGGATCGTCAGCACGCTCGCCTCGCGCCGGCTGATCGGCCCCGACGACCCCGGGCTGTTGCACGTGACGGACGACCTGGACGAAGCCATGCGCCTGATCCGCACAGCCGGCAGTCACTAGAGCGAGTCGGTAGAGATGCTAGAGATACCGGGCAGCAGCCTGGTATCTGGGTGGCATCTGGCTCAGCAGCCGGACGACACGCGCCCGGTATCCGGATCCACGCCGCCTCAGGTGGAACTGGCGACAATCCACAGTTCGAGTTCGTCGTCGAACGGCGTGCGTGCGTCCTCGGCCTCTGCCTCGGGCCGGTCGGTCGTTTCATCCCTTCCGTTGGGGAGCGGTGGCTCGGCTCGCTGCATCATGAACTCCCGAATGAGTGAAGATACCGGGCTTCTTTGAGAAGCCTGGCATCTATTTCTACCAGAACGGCGTCACGGCATGGCGCCGCCAGTAGCGCGGGTCGCGCGTGTCGCCTTCGGCGTAAGCCTGGCTGCCGGGCCGCGAAGGCTTCTGAAACCTGTGCGGTTTTTGATCGGCCGCGCCGAACGGGTCATGATGTTCGATCACCACGCGCGGGGCCGGCCCCTTGTCGCGGAACAGCGCCGACGTCGGCACGCCGAAGCGATCGGCCCGGAACAACGAGAGATCCCAGCGCGAGTAGCCCAGCGTGGCGATCTCGGCCATGATCTCGCCGATCACGCTGGCGAACTTGTAGCCGTGTCCCGAACAGGGCGAGGCGTAGCTGATCTGCGGGTATTGCGGGTGCTGGTCAATGATGAAGTGGCCGTCGGGCGTGTTGGTGAACATGCACGCCGCCAGCGTCATGGTCGGGCCGGCGCCATCGGGGAAGTAGCGGCTGGCGAAGTCGCGCAGCATGGCTTCGTCGTCGGGGCGCGGCTCGCCGTCGTCGCCGCGGATCAGCCGATCCGGGCTGCCCGTCTCCTGGAAGTGGTGGTATTTACCGAACTTGAAGCCGGGCACGCTGTGGATCGGGAAGCCGTAGAAGCGGCCCTCGGGTACCAGGCAGTTGAACACCGGGAAGTTGGTCGGCTGGAATAGCTCCGGCTTGTGCGGCTGAAGCCAGGCCAGCACCTGCCGCTCCGGCACGGCCAGCCCGCGCAGGAAGGGCATCAGCTCAGCGTCCCAGGCGCCGGCGGTGATCACCAGCGAGTCGGCCAGGTATTCGCCGCGGTCGGTGCGCACGCGCACGCCGCCCTCGCGCGTCGGCTCGAAGCCCAGCACCTTCTCGCGCCCGTGAATCTCCGCGCCCAGCGCCATGGCAGCGTTGGCATAGGCCACGATGCAGCGCTCCGGCGTTAGGAAGCCGCCCTGCGGCTGATACAGGCCGAGCATGTCGTGCGGGAAGCGATAGCCGGGGAAGCGCTCGGCCATCTCGCGGCCGGTCAGCACCTCGTGCGGCAGGTCGTATTGCATGGCGCTCTGCAGCGCGCCTTTGAACACCCAGCTCTCGGCCGGGCCGGCGTCAATGCTGCCGGTGTAGTGCAGCAATTTCTCGCCGGCGATCTTCTCGATCTCGTGCCACAGTTCGTAGCTACGCTTGAGCAGCATGACGTAGGACGGGTGCTCGTAGTAGGCCAGGCGGATGATGCGGGTGTAGCCGTGCGAGCTGCCGCGCGTGTGCGGCACGTCGAACTGCTCCAGGCCGAGCACGCGCCGGCCGCGCCGCGCCAGGTAGTAGCACGCCGCGCTGCCCATGCCGCCTACGCCGGCGACGATGGTGTTGAACGATTTCGAGTGTGTGGAAGGGATATTCAGCATGGTCGTCATAGGAGCGGAGCGCCTAACGCGCTGCGAGCGCGTTAGGCGCTGTATCATCGTTCATCGTCCGGTGCCAGTTTTGCCGTGACCTCGTCCACCAGGAATTGCTCGTGTAGCGACTTGAACTGCGCGCTGCCGCCGAACCAGTCGAGGACGCGCTCGCGCGCCACGTGGGTCGGGTGTCTGGAGAGGATGGCCGCATAGGATGAATATCTCCATTGCCGAAAGTCGTCGGTGAAGCCGTGTTTGGCAGGATTGCGGTAGATGTATACGATGAGTCGCGTGAGGTAGGTATCATCTTCGACGGCGACGCGATGAAAGGGATGTTCGAACAGGCTGCCCGTGCGTCCGTAGCGCTTATTGAATGCCATGGTATACGACGAGAACAGGTTGGTGAAAGCTTGTGACGCCGGAGTCAAGCGCCCAACGCGCTCCGAGCGCGTCAGGCGCTCCGCATCCGCCCGCGTGCGCACGAGCAGGTGAAAGTGATTCGGCATCAGGCAATAGGCGAGCGTTTCTGCCACAGGCGCAATGTGCTGCGCATATAGCCGCAGAAAGTAGCGATAGTTTTCGTCCTCGCGGAACAGGTTCTCACCGTTCGTGCCACGGTTGTAGAGATGGTAATACACATCGGGCTGAAGGGGTGCGGGGCTGGGCATGGTCGTTGTATTAGCGCCTAACGCGCTCTGAGCGCGTTAGGCGCTGAACTCCCCAAAGCGCGGGTCATCGCGGATCCACTCGAAGTCCGGGTCGCGACGCGCCCAATCGCGGTCGAAATCGGGATTGCCCGCCGCCCGGCGCAGGTGCGCCAACGCCGCATCCACGTTGCCGCACACCGACTCCAGGCATGCCAGGTTGTAATGATCGTCCGCCGGGATGCGCGCGCGGGCCTCGGCCGCATATCGCGCGGCCTCGTCCCGGTTGCCCAGATGGCGGTGCATGGACGCCAGAGCCAGCAGGATGTTGCCGTTTCCCGGGTCGAGCGACAGCCGTTTCTCCGCCAGCGGCAGCGCCTCGCGCGCGCGCCCCTGCAGCCGCAGCAGCAGGATCAGGCCGGCATACATGCCGGGATCTTCGGGCGCCAGCCGGATGGCACTGCGGTAAGCTTCCTCCGCCTCGGCCACGCGCCCGAGGGCAGCCAGCACATTGCCGCGGTTGGAGTGCGCCTGTGCATACTGCGGGTTGATCTCCAGCGCGCGGTCATAGGCGGCCAGCGCCTCGGCCGTGCGCCCGAGGTCATCCAGCACCACGCCGCGGTTGTAGTGCGCCTGGACAAGATTGGGGTCGAGTGCCAGCGCGCGGTCATAGGCGGCCAGCGCCTCGGCCTTCAGGCCGGCGAAGTAGGCCGCCGCCCCCAGGTCCATCAGCGCCGGGAGGTCGCCGCGCCGGCCGAACAACCGGACCAGCCGGCCGGCGTGCGCGGCCAGCGCCAGGTCCCTGCCGCTCGGGATGACCTGTCCATCTGCCGGGGCGAAGGCGGGCCGGCCGGCGCGCGTCTGCGTCAGGTTGATCTCGCCGCGCTGCAGGAAGCGCGACGCGCGTCGGATCGGCAGCCCCATCCAGGCGCGCTGCAGCCACCCGCCGCACAGCATGCGCGCCACGGCCTCGACGCGCCCCGCCTCCAGCGTCACGCCGGCGCTCTGGAGCAAACCGATCGCGTCGTAGATCACGGCCGCTGCGGGGTAGCGGCGAATGACTGCCTGGTAGCGCGCCTCCCACGAGCCGGCCAAGGTGGGCGTGTAGCCCTCGGGTTGCAGCGGCTCGCGGTCTCGCCGGCAGCGCTGCACGTTGGTCTGGATCGTGCGCGGGTTGCCGTCGCTCATCGCGGCGCAGCGGCGCACGGCCTCGTCGTCGGCTTCCACGCCGGCCGCGTCTACCGCGCCGCGCAGCAGGCGGCGCCTGGCCTCGTCCGGGAACGCGCTCAATTCCACCCGCGCGAACTCCGCCCACAGCGGGGCCTTCATCCGCGCGCGAAGCTCCGCCCTGTGATCCACGCCGCTGGCCGGGTCCACGTCGTTCCGGGCGGTGGCGACCACGCGCACGTCAGCGGCCGTTTGCTCGAAGTAGCGCAGGAAGCGGGCCAGTCGCTCCTCGTAGGTGGGCAGGCGCACCGCCGGGTCACGGGTCTCGCGCTCAGCCTGCTCGGCAACGACGGGCGGCAGCAGCCGGTTCAGGTCGTCGAGCACGATGACGATGCGATTGTTGGGCAGCCCGCGCGGCCAGTCCGACGGCACGTCCAGCCAGCCCTCGCCGCGCACCAGAACGGCGCTGTAGCCCTCGCCAATCAGGCGATCAACCAGCATGCCGGCCTCGCGCGTCTTGCCGTAGCCGGACGGCGCGACGACCAGCAGCTTGCCGTGCGCGTCCAGCGCGCGGCGCAGCTCGGCTTGCACGTCGCGGTTGGGGTCGCGGGGGGTGTAGGGCATGTCGAGGTCGCCGAAGGCGCCGGGCGGCGGCGCGCCGAACAGCCGGGGCAGCAGCTGGCCCGGATCGCGGATCACCTCGAAGGCGGTGACGTCCTGGCGCGCGTAGGGCTTGCCGCGCACCCAGGCCCGAACGCGCGCCGGGATGCCGAAGGCGTTGCGCACCCAGCCAACGATCAGCGCGATGAACCCGACCGCGCCGCCCAAGGCCCCCAGCGCGAGTAAGGTTTGGTTGCGAGCAAGCTCCTCAAGCCATTGCATGGTCGTCGAATCGCTCTCCGCGCGCTCAGGTCATCCGTCAAACCGGACAGCAGCGAGATCCGCTCCACCTGTCGCCACCCCCCGACACCCCCGCCACCCCCTACCGCGCCCTCATCCTGATCCCCGCCGGATCGAAGAACGGCGTGGGCACAACTTTTGCCGGCCGCGGCTCGCCCTCCACGTCAACCATGAGTTGCGCGCCGGGGAAGGCGTGCGTGGTCTGCACGTAGGCCAGCGCCAGCATCCTGCCCACGCTGTGCCCGCGCGCGGCGCTGGTGACAACGCCGAGCTGTCCGCCAGGGGTGCGCGGCTCGATCGGCTCGCCGGCGCGCGCGCCGCTCTTGCGGACGCGCCGCTGCGGCGACACGTCGCTCACGCTCATTACCGCCGCGCCGGCGCGCGGTGGGATGTCGCTCTCCACATGCAACCCGACCCAGCGCTCGCTCACCCCCATCTCCTGCTGGCGCAGCAGCGCCTCGCGGCCGACAAAGTCCGGCTTGTCGAAGCGGACCCAGCGGTCGAGACCGAGGTGAAACGGCGTGCGGCTCTCGTCGTCGGGGATGTCGGGGCCGGCCAGGGGCAGCGCCTTCTCGATGCGCAGGCTCTGCATGGCCGCCGTGCCGTATGGCCGCAGGCTGAAGTCGCGCCCGCTCTTGAGCAGGAATTCCCATAAACCCAGCGCCTCCTCGCTCGGCACATACAGCTCGTAGCCCAGCTCGCCCGTGTAACCACTGCGCGAGATGAGCAATTCCGTCTCGTTGATCGTCCCGCGCGCGAAGTGAAAGAACTTCAAAGCGTCGAAGTCCACATCGTGCGCAACGGTCTTGAGGAAGTCGCGGCTGCGCGGGCCTTGCACGCTGAGCAGGGCGATCGCGCCGGTGAGGTCGGTGACGTAGGCGCTGTGGCCGATGGCGTGCTCGGCGATCCAGCGTGCGCTCTTCTTGCGGGGCGCGCTGCTGGTGACGATCATGAAATGTTCGTCGTGGAACTTATACACGGTGATGTCGTCCACGATGCCGCCCTGCGCGTTGCACATGGTGCTATAGCGCATCTGGCCGGGCAGCAGGTCGCGCACCTCGTTCACCAGCAGCCGGTTGATCAGCCGCTCCGCGCCGGGGCCCTTGATGTCCACCTCGCCCATGGTGGACAAGTCCTGCATGCCAACGTTCTGGCGGGTGTTCAGGTGCTCCTCGACCGGGTTGGTGTAGGCGAGCGGGAAGAGGAAGTCGCCGCCGCCGCGCACCAGCTCGGCGTGGCGGACGTGGTAGTCGAACAGGGGTGTGCGTCGTTCTGGCATGATGGTTCCTCGCAGTAGCCAGATTCAATCACAGGCCGGCGCATCCTGGCAAGTCGGCGGCACTGGGGTAGGCGCGGGCAGCGCCGGGTGGGCACAGGCTATACTGGCTGGGCGAGGGCAGTGCCCTCGCCCAGCCTTGTATTGGGGTCACACGATCAGCCAGCGATCGTCTTCGAGGCCGCGCAGCCGGCGCCACACGCGCTCCGGCGTGAGCGGGATCTGGTAGAAGCGCACGCCGGTGGCGTGATACACGGCGTTGGCCACCGCCGGCGCGACGCCGTCCATGGGGATCTCCGCTGCGGCCTTGGCGCCGTAGGGGCCGGATGGCTCGTAGGTCTGGATGAGGATGGCTTGCAGTTCGGGCGCTTCGTCGGCGCTGTAGATGCGATAGGGGCCGAAGCGCGGGTTGTGCAGCCGGCCCTGCGCGTCGTACACCATCTCCTCGCAATGCGCATAGCCGCAGGCCTGCAGGTTGCCACCTTCGATCTGGCCGCTGGCGGTGGCCGGGTTGATGGCCACGCCGCAATCCACCGCCATCACCAGCTTCGTCACGGTCACTTCGCCGGTCTCGGTGTCCACCTCCACTTCGGCCATCTGACAACCGAAGGGCGGCGGCGAGTCGTAGCTCATGTGCGAGGCAACGGCGATGATCTGATGCTGCTCCTCGGTGTGCGTGGCGAAGAGCGCGACCTGCTGCAGCGTGATGGCACGCCCGTCCGGCGCCCAGGCGCAGCGATCGCGCAACCGCACCTCGTCCGGTTTCACCGGTTCGCGCGCCAGCGAGGGATCGGGATTAGCCGGGCGGCCCTTGAGATATTCCACCGTGTCAATCTGGCCGGGCGGGACAACTGCGCCGTAGCCCTTGTCGAACATGCGGGCGGCCACCTCCTGGATCTGGGCGCGGACTTTCTCGGCCGCTTTTTTGGCTGCGCCGCCGGTGATGAAGGTGGTCGAGGACGCATAAGCGCCGGTGTCGAAGGGCGTCATGTCGGTGTCGCTGGAGTACATGATCACGTCCTCCAGCGGCACGCCCAGCGTCTCGGCCACGATCTGGCCTACCACGGTATCGCTGCCGGTGCCAATGTCGGTGCCACCAACCAGGCAGTTGAACGAGCCATCGTCGTTCATCTTGACCGACGCCGCACCCATGTCCAGCCCGGCGATGGCCGTGCCGTGCATGCAAGCTGCCACGCCGATCCCGCGGCGCACGCTGGGCCGCTGCGGGTCAACGATCAGGTCCTTGCCGGCGAACTCGTTGCGGCGCTCCCAGCCGATGGCGGCCATGGCCTGCTGGAAACATTCCTCCATGCCGCTGGTCTTCACGACCTGCTCGAAGCCCTCGCGCGCCTCGCCCAACGCCGCCGCCAGCGGCAGCGGATCGCCCACGCGCACCCAGTTCTTGCGGCGCAGCTCGATGGTGTCCACGCCCATCAACTGCGCCGCTTCGTCCATCAGGCACTCCAGCCCGAATTCGGCCTGCGGCGCGCCATAGCCACGAAACGCGCCCGGCGTGGGGATGTTGGTGTAGACGATGTGGCAGTGGAACTTGAGGTTGGGACAGCGATAAGTGCTCAGGCCGCGCATGCCGCTGACGGTCTGTACGGTGATGCCGTGGGTGCCATAGGCGCCAGTGTTGCCGATGACGTAGTGGCTGAGGGCATGCAAGATCGGCGCGCCGCCGTTCGGGTCTTTCTTGAAGCCGGCTTTGAACACCATGCGTTGCGGGTGACGCGAGCGGGCGCTGGTGAACTCCTGCGCGCGGGTGTACTCGAAGCGAACCGGCCGGCCGGTGGCGATCGTCAGGTGCGCGCACAGATCCTCGATCAGCATCTCCTGTTTGCCGCCGAAGCCGCCGCCGACGCGCGGCTTGATGACGCGGATCTTCTTCACCGGCAAGCCGATCAACGGGGCGATCATCCGCCGCACGTGGAAGGGCACCTGCGTGCTGGTGCGGATGATCAGGCGATCGTCTTCGTCCCACCACGTCATGCAGATATGCGGCTCGATGCTGGCCTGTTGCACCTGCGGCACACGATACTCGCGCTCGATCACAAAGTCGCTTTCGGCGAAGCCCTGCTCGACGTTGCCATGCTCAGCGACGATCTCGGCTACCAGGTTGCGCTGGGGGTCTTTGATACCGATGGCGTCGGGTTCGTCGTGTATGACCGGCGCACCATCGCGCATGGCTGCGTCGGGGTCGAACACCGCCGGCAGCACTTCGTACTCCACCTCGATGAGTTCGAGCGCGCGCTGGGCGATCTCCGGCGTCTCGGCAGCAACGACGGCCACGCGATCGCCGACATGGCGCACCTTGCTGTCGAGGCTCACCTGGTCGTAGGGGAAGGGGTTGGGATAGGACTGCCCGCCCGATGCATAGACCACGCGAGGGACATCTTTGTAGGTGAGCACGGCATGCACGCCGGGCAGCGCTTTGGCCTTGCTGGTGTCAATGTGCCTGATGCGGGCGTGAGCGTGCGGGCTCGTGAGCATGGCCGCGTAGAGCATGCCGGGCAAGGGCGCGTCGTCCACGAAGGCCGGCTTGCCCTGCACCAGCTTGGCCGCGTCCACCTTCTTCTCGGCCTTGCCGACGACCATGGTCTGTGGTTCGGGCGCGACCATGAACGGCGCCAGCGTCGTGGTGAGCGTTTGGGTTTGCGCTTCGGTGCGGGTAGCCGCGCCGCCGGCGCGCGGACCTTCCCCGCCCCAGCGCACATCGCCGATGTCCTGCCGAAACGCGCCCGGTCCGCCAGCGCCGGTGCCTTCCGGCGCAATCACGCGCCGGAAGGGGGGTGTCAAATCGTCGGGGCGTTCCCCCCGCAGGATGGCGGCTGCGTTCAAGACGGCCTGCACGGGCTTGACGTAGCCAGTGCAGCGACACAACACCCCACCGATGGCGTCGCGCACTTCAGCCTCGGTGGGATTCGGCTTGCGGTCGAGCAGTGCCTTGGCGGCCAGAATCTGTGCCGGCGTGCAATAGCCACACTGGATCGCGCCGTTCTCGGTGAAGCATTGCTGCAGCACGCTCAACCCACGTCGGTCGCCCAACGATTCCACGGTGACGATCTCGGCATCATGCGCCTGAGCGGCCAGCATGACGCATGTGTTGACGATGGCCGGCGTCTCGCCCTCGCGCATGCGCATGATCACGCCGCACGCGCCGCATTCGCCGGTTTCGCAACCGTGCTTGACGCTGAAATAGCCCTCGCGCCGCAGGGCGGTGAGCAACGTCTCGTTGGGTTGAACGGGAATGTCTTTCAACTGGCCGTTGATCTTCAAATGAATGACCATGGGGTTTTGCCTCACGCGAGTGAAGTGGCAGGATTATACGAACGGACGGACGCCGAAAAGGCGAGAGCAGCGTAGGGCATGAACACCGTTCTGCGCTGTCTGCCTATCACAGCCAGGACGGGCAACGGAGCGCACGCCTACCGAGCGTTGACAAAATCATGTCCATTCATGAAAACCTGCAACGTCATTCCCGCGAAAGAGGGAATCCAGTCATTCGCGGCACCCTGGATGCCCAGTCATGCCCGCGCAGTCCCCGCCTTCGCGGGCATGACGATCTTGGCAGCGGTCATGATTAATTCAAGACTCGATAGGCTTATCCGCGCGCTCTCGAATTCGCCGGCTAAAGCGCGCGCGTCTGGCTGGGATCGTGCACGTTCAGGTCGCCCGGGAGATCACCGGTCTCGACGAAGATCACGCGCTCGGCGATGTTGGTGGCGCGGTCGCCGATGCGCTCCAGGCTGTGCCCGGCATGCAACAACCAGATGCCGCACTCGATGTGCTGCGGATGACTGGACATGGTTGTCATGGTGCTGGACAGCAGTTCGTTATACATCCGGTCGAGGCGATCGTCATCGTCGAGCACCTGCTCGGCCGTCTGCACGTCGCGGTTGAGAAAGGCTTGCGTGCTGCGTTCCAGCATGTCGCGCGCCAGCCGATCCATATCAGCCAGGTTGAATGTGGAGATGCCACTGTCGCAGCGAGCGATCCGGCGGGCAGCCTTGGCAACGCCCTTGGCGTAGTCGCCGCAGCGCTCCAGTTCGACGGCGATGATGCTGGCAGCGATCAACTCGCGCAGGTCACGGGCGACCGGCTGTTGCGTCGCCAGGGCGGTAAGGCAGGCGCGCTCGATGTCGTAGCGAAAGTCGTCCACCGCCTTGTCTTCGCGTTTCACGTCGCGCGCCTCATCGAAATCCCGCTGAATCAGCGCGTGCACTGCGCGCGCGGTAGCATCCACTGCTCGTGTGCTGAGCGCAGTGATGCCCTCGCGAATGCTTCGCAGTTCTCCCTCCAGTACGCTCCTCATGCTCCAATCCTCCCACAAAAAACGGAATCAGCCAAACGAGAGGCTCGTTTGGCTGATTATCTCCGAACTCTGGACTCGGTGGACAAGCCACTACATGTTGCGCGCGGCGTAGCCGGGGCCTTCCTGATAGAAAGCGTAGTTGTACTGGATATCCTCGCGGAGGTTGATCACCTCGCCGCCGGCAGCTGCGTAGCGCTCGCCGCGGAACGGCTGCACTTCCTGACCAGGTTTGAGTTCGTAAGCCTCAGGGACCTCATCCTCCGGGAAGATCGCCTCGTACGGACATTCAGGCACGCATGCGCCGCAGTCTATGCACGTCGCCGGATCAATGAAGAACCACGGCCACTCATCCTCGGGCTTGCCGCCGACGATGCACTCCACCGGGCACACATCCACGCATGCACCATCGCGCAAGCACAGGCTGGTGATGATATGCGTCATTTGAAACTACTCCTTCTCAGCAATATGGAATTTCATTCGATTCAACGTTGTAGTTAACAGGGGTTAACTTTCCAACGACGCCGGTTATACACGAAGTTGCATGCGTTGTCTAGCGCATTTCCTCACAGGATTTGAGCGAAGATCTGCGTGAGCACGCGATGCCTGGATATGCTACGCGCCGAAGCGCCGGGCCACGTCGTCCCAGTTCACCACGTTCCAGAACGCCTTCAGGTAATCCGGCCGGCGATTCTGATACTTGAGGTAGTAAGCATGCTCCCACACGTCTACGCCGAGGATCGGCTTCAAGCCGCCATACTCGCTCATCATCGGGTTATCCTGGTTGGGAGTGGACATGACCTCCAGCTTGCCAGCTTTGTTGACCACCAGCCAGGCCCAACCCGAGCCGAAGCGGCCGATGCCGGCTTTCTCGAAGGCCTCCTTGAAGGCGGCCAGCGAGCCAAACGCGGCGTTGATGGCGTCGGCCAGCGGTCCGCTCGTCGGCTCCGGCACACCGACCTTGAGCTGTTCCCAGAACATGGTGTGATTGACGTGACCGCCGCCGTTATTGCGCACGGCAGTGCGGATGCCCTCGGGGAGGGCGCTGAGATCCTTGATCAATTCCTCGACCGTCTTGCTCTGCAAGTCGGGGTAATCCTTCACCGCGTTGTTGAGGTTGTTCACGTAAGCCGCATGGTGCTTATCGTGGTGAATCTGCATCGTCAGCGTGTCAATGTGCGGCTCGAGCGAATCATACGGATACGGAAGAGGTGGAAGTTCGAAAGCCATGTGTTTCTCCTCTGCAAGTCTTGAAATTTGCGACCGTCGCGATCGCGCGCGCATTATAAAACCCTACGCGTTCGGTGATAATTGCGGGCTGTGACCACTCCTTCGACGGCGCTGGAACGGCCGTCCGTCCCGCCCGCGCTGGGCATCGTCGTCGGTGTCATCGCCGTCTCGACCGCCTCGATCTTCATTCGGTTTGCCCAGCAGGCCGGCGCAAATTCGCTGGCCATCGCTGCATTGCGATTGACGATTGCGACGCTGGTGTTGCTTCCGTTCGCCCTCAACCGCTGCCGCGATGAATTCCGCGCGTTATCGCGGCGCGACCTGTTGATTGCGATGGTCAGCGGCACCTTTTTAGGCGGACACTTCGCGACGTGGATCCTATCGTTGGAGTTCACCAGCGTGGTCAGCTCGGTCGTGCTGGTTTCGCTCTCTCCGTTATTCATTGCCGCGGCGTCTGCGCTGTTCCTGAAGGAACCGCTCACCACCCGCATCGTGATTGGCATGCTCATCGCCATCGCCGGCGGCGTGCTGATCGGGCTCTCGGACAGCGGCGGAACCGTGCCGGGCCAAAACCCAACGTTGGGCAACGTCCTGGCGTTGGCAGGGGCCTTGTGCATGACGCCCTACCTCATCATCGCGCGTGCGCTGCGCAGCAAGTTCTCGCTGCTGGCCTACATCACCCTGGTATACGGCGCGGCGGCCGTCGTGTTGATGCTGGTCGTGCTGCTCACGCGGACGCCGCTGACCGCCAGCGACCCGTGGGCTTACCTGTGGATTACGCTGCTTGCGCTGATGCCGCAACTCGTCGGCCACACGTCTTTCAACTGGTCGGTGCGCCGCCTGCCGGCGGTGTATGGCACCATCCCGGTGCTGGGTGAGCCGGTCGGCTCCACCATCCTGGCCATGCTGGTGTTGGGGGAGGTCGTCAGGCCGCTCACGCTGCTGGGCGCCGCGCTGGCCCTGGCCGGCATCGCGCTGATGAGCTTGAAGAAAAGCGGAGCGTGACGGCGTTCAAATGCCGCTCTCATGAAGCTGGTCATTCACCGTTCCGCGCTCGTGGCCCTGGCGACCCTGCTCGGCTTCGCGCTACGCCTCCCGCTGCTGGGCGACGTGCCGCCGCGCTGGGACGAGGGATGGTCCATCGCCCACGCCGCGCTTGACCTGGGCGAGATACTCACCCTCACCGCAGCCGATGTGCACCCGCCGCTGTACTACCTGGTGCTCAGCGTTTGGCAACGCCTGGTGGGCGTTGACCTGTTCGCCGCGCGCTACCTCTCGGTGCTGTCGAGCACGACGGCGATCCCGCTGATATACGTCGCGGCCCGGGCATGGTCGGGCTCGGCGCGCGCCGCTGTGCTGGCGGCGTGGTTCATGGCCTGGCTGCCGCTGGGCGTGTACTACGGCGCCGTGGTGCGCATGTACGCGCTGGCGCCGTCATTCGTGCTGCTGGCGGCCTACGGGGCGTTGAAACTGGGGATCGGGGACCGGCGATCGAGTCGCGCCCCGATCGCCTTCACCCTCGGCGCGGCCGGCGCGATGTTGACGCTGTATCACGCCGTTTGGGCGCTGGCGGCCATCGCCATCTATGCTTTCGGGCGCGCGATCGTCCATCGCGACCGATGGGCCGCCCGCAACCTGGCTTTCTCCGTCGGCGCAGCCGTGCTCCTCTTCGCGCCGTGGGGGCTGTTTGCCCTGCCGCAGTTTCTGGCCCGCGCTGCAGCCGAGTCGGCGACGAACATCGGCCGGCAATTCCCGCTGACCTACTTCCTGCGCCAGGGCGTGTATGACCTGATGATGTCGCAGCAAATTGGCGAGGCCGGTTTGATCGTCATCGGCGCGATCGTCGCCCTGGCGTTGATCGCTGCAGTGACCCGACGGACATCCACCCTCCCGCTCGCCCTCCCCGCGCTCACCATCACCTTTACGCTCACCGGCGTGGCGTTCGCGGCGCGGCAATGGGCGTTCAACGCGCGCATGCTGATCTGCGCCGCGCCGGCGCTGGCCATGTTGCTGGCCTGGTCGTTCGACCAGCTCCTCCCGGGACGCACAACGCACAACGCACAACGCGCCACGCGCAGTGCGCGATACATCTCACACCTCCTCCCTCTCTTGCTCGGCCTGGCGCTGGTCATCGTCTATTGGCCGACGAGCACCCAGTTCGTCTATGCCAAGACGCTCGAGGTGTTCGACCCTTATAACCCTCACACATATCACCAACACATCGCGCCGCACGCCCGGCAGGGCGACCTGGTCTTCTTCAACGTGCTCAGCCCGGCCGGCTTCTACGCGCTCGATCGCCAGGCCCACGATCCGCGCTGGTCCTATGCGCTGACGTGGGACCCGGTCATCGAGCCGCGCTCACGCTGGGAGCAACGCATTCGCCAGGCAGCCAGCGACCATGACCGACTGTGGATCGTGCTCTACCGCGGCCTGGCCGGCGCAAACGGTGACCTGCGCGGCTGGATGGACTCGAACTTTTATCCCGCCTATGCGGCGTGGGGAGAAGAAGAGGTGTTCTACGGCCTGTACGGCGTAGTGCGCGAGGAGATGGTGATCAGCGACGTCGCTGGTGCGCGTTGGGGCGCGATCGTGCTGGAAGAAGCGCAAGCGCCACGGAGCGTCGCGGCCGGCGCAGTTGTCCCGATCAGGCTCACCTGGCGCGCGGAAGCTCCCATCGCGAAGAATTACAAGGTGTTCGTGCATGCGGCCAGGTCCGACGGCTTGGTGATCGCGCAGCACGACGCACAGCCGCTCAACGACCTGCGGCCGATGACCTCGTGGACGCCCGGTGAACCGGTGCGCGACAACCACGGCCTGGCGTTGCCAGCCGACCATCGCGGGCCGCTGCAGATCAACGTCGGCCTGTACGATCCCGACACGGGCGAACGGCTGCGGACGGCCAACGGCGCAGATGCCATCGCGCTTGCTACCATCATGGTTCGCTAAACGGGTGCATACTCCTTCCCAACCCGTGGACAGCGAGGAACTGGGTTACTACTTCCACCCCGCCCTACACGCCGGCGATCCCGGCTATCCGCGCCTGGACGTCAACATCTTCGCCGCGCCGACGTACCGCCACTACGACACCCGTCTGCTCCATCTGCCGATCGCCTACTTCGGCGGTGTGCGGCAACTGGACATCCGCCACCCCTGGCACCGCGCCAGCTATCGCGTGTGCCCGGGGCGCATCACGTTACGCGACTTCGTGGATAAGCCGGTCGTCGCTTTCAGCTTCGGCGGCGACGCCACCGTCGAAGAACTGCCGGACCGCACCCATTGCTCCATCACCTCCAGCGCGCCCATCCTGCATTTGATCGAAGAGGAGGACCCGGCCACCCTGCTGGGCGAGGAGTTCGAGTCGCTGCTGGCGCGACGCCAGGGCGAATGGGCCGGTAGACAAGCCGAATATGAATCGCGGCTGGCGCGAGCCGATCCTGCGGTGCTCTACTTCGCTTGCCTGCGCGCGCTTCGTCGTCTGCTCGACGAAGGCGCACAAACCCACGACGACGGCCGGGCGATCATTCGGCGCGCCCTTCACGACGCCATCCACGCAGCGGAAACGGGCGGACAGCGCGTGGAATACGCGCCGGCGCTGGAACAGTTGTTATAGATCGCGCCCTGGCACACCGTCAGACCGGCTCACTGCCGGATCTCGCGTGACATTCCAACGACACACCAACGGCACCCGGAACTCACGTGGCGAAGACATCGTCGCGCAAGTCAGGAAATGCGAAGGAAGGTGATAACGCACCGTCAAAAACTTGTCGTGAGATATTGCGTCTGTCCGATCGCCATCGCCCTATTCGCGCACTCGATGATCTCGACCACGTGGCGGGCCTGCTCGCCCGTCGCGCGCGGTGCGCGATCCTCAACGATGGCATCGGCCAGCTCCATGATGTCCACGTAGAGGTGACCTTCTTCGAGTTCGAGATGCTCACCTCGCAGATACGGTTGCGCGGTCAGCGGCTGTTCGTATGTGCGATGGCCCACCTCTTGGCCGAAGG
Source organism: Anaerolineae bacterium (assembly GCA_023511655.1). GTDB lineage: Bacteria > Chloroflexota > Anaerolineae > J036 > Brachytrichaceae > JAAFGM01. The sequence goes on along the minus strand of JAIMBB010000013.1, from coordinate 2,998 downwards.
TACCCCAACCGCCGCCGCCATACACATCGAAGGCAAGCGGATACCCCGTCGCGCCGTCCACAACTGTGACCTCCAACGCGCCGCGCGTGCCGTATAGTCCGATCGCGCCCCACGGATTACGCCGGCTGCCCGCGCTGTCGCTGCCCACCCCGGTCACGATCGCGCCCGATGCGAACTCCATCAACAGCACCACATTGTCTTCGACCTCGATCTCGACGGCCTGATCGCGCCACGTCCGCACCGGCGTGAGCTTGTTGCCCAGCGCAGTCACTTTGACCACCGGCCCCAGAATGCTGGTGGCCAGTTGCAAAGAATAGATCGTCACATCAGGCAATGGGCCTGCCCCTTTGCGATAGTACCAAAGCGGATTGATGTTGGTCAGCGCATCATCCCCGCCGCGCACGCGCTCGAATTCGTGGCCAAAGCCCCAGGCATAGGTGTAGCCAAAGCCGATCCTGCCGATCAACCCGCTGCGCACGATGTCGCGCATGTGAGCCGTAGTGGGAAAGAGGTCGAAGCCTGGCGCGGCGACCAGCTTGACCCCGGCCGCGTCGCGTGCAGCGAGCAACCGGTTTGCCTCGTCCAGCGTCGTGGTCATGCTCTTTTGCACATACACATGCTTGCCGGCGGCGATGGCTGCCATGGCATTTTCAAAGTGATGCTGAATCGGCGTGATCACCAGCACCATGTCCACGTCGGTTTCGGCCAGCATATCGTCCATGTCGCTGAACCAGCGCGGCACGCCGAACTTTTCGGCCGAGAGCCTGGCGCGTTCGGCCACCGCGTCCACCACGGCGACGAGCTGCACGCGCTCCCTGGCATCGGCGCACGCAAGATGGGGCAGCACGCCACGCTGCGACACGCTGCCACAACCGATCAGGGCTGCTTTGAGCGGAGGGATCGTCCTGCTTGTCATCATTTGTGCGATGCGTTCAAAACGTCGTTGTCAACCACTGCGCCGTGCCATTCTTCGCTGCGGCGGCGGCCGCATCAATGATCTCGACCACGTGCGCGGCATGCGCGATGCTAAGCACGGGCTGTTCTCCATTCCGCAAACACGCGATCAGGTGTTGCACGCCCAGGATGTGATCCGGCCCACTTGCGCGTTCGTGCGGCACGGGCACCTCGTGCCACTCGCCGCCGCTGAGCACGCGCACCGGTGCGCTGCCGTCAATCAGATCGAGCGCGATGGTGCCCTGCAGGCCGAATAGCTCCAACTGAGCCGCCTGCGTGCCCTGCACGCTGTTGTTGGCCTCGACCGAGGCGATCACATGGTCGCCGTGGTCGAGCAGGATCAACCAGGTATCGTGCTCTTCCATCGGCACGTGTTTGCCGGCAAAGGGCCCATCGGCGACGACGAAGCCGGTGGGCTGCGCCACAGCGCTCATCGCTACCACGCGCCTGGCCGGGCCCAGCAGGCCGGTGAGCGCGTGCAACGGATACACACCCATATCGCGCTGCGGCCCGCCGCCGGCGGCGAAGAACGGCGTTGGGTCGGAGGTGAAGCCCGTCCACGGGGGCACACCGCCGTGGCCCAGCCCACGTGCGCTGTGGACATCGCCGATCTCGCCGCTCTCCAGGATTCGCCTGGCCAGCATGACCTGCGGCCAGGCCATGACGCAAGGCGCGCAGACCATCAGCAGCCCACGCGCCTCGGCCTCGCGCCGGAGGTGCAGCGCTTGCATTGCGTTGATCGCCACGGGTTTCTCGCTGTAGGCATGCCGGCCGCTCTGCAGGATGGCGAGGTTGGTCTCGTAATGCATCTGCATAGGCGTGAGATTGACGACCGCTTCGGCATCGGTCTCGGCCAGCATGCGCGCGTAGTCGGTGTAAACGTGCGGGATGCCGTATTTGTCGGCCGTCATCCGCGCGCGTTCCCGGCCGCGCCCACACACGGCGACGATCTCGGCATGAGCAGCGACGCGGTGGAACTCGGGCAGATAATCCCGATGAGCCACATCGCCGCAGCCGAGCAGGGCCAGCTTGATCTTCGCGGTCATGTCTTCGACAAACGGTGGCATGCCGCCACTGCTGCGCCGATGACGCCGGCGTCGTTGCCCAACGCAGCGCGCACGATCGGTAGCCGGCGCGTGTCGTCACTCCAGATGTGCTGGCGCGTCGCAGCCACCAGGCAATCCCACAATGGGCCGCCGGCGCTGCCCAGGCCGCCGCCGATGACGACGGCTTCGGGGTCGAGCACGTTGCACAAAAAGCCGACGCTGTTGCCGATGGCTTCGCCGGCCGTGTGCAGGATGGCGAGGGCGCGCGGGTCACCCGCCTCGGCCGCTTCGAATACAACTTCGGCGCGCGATGCACCAAACCGCCGCGCGATGGCCGGCCCGGATGCGAATTCCTCCAGCACTTGTTGCACGCGCCGACCGGACTCATCTATCAGCGTGAGCGGGGCCGTGGCCAGCACCAGCGCGTTGCCACGCGCACCCGGATAGGGCACGCCATCGTGCACCAGGCACGCGCTGATGCCGGTGCCGAGCGTGACGAAGATGAAGTCGCGATAGGCGCGCCCTGCCCCGAAGCGCGCCTCCGCCCACGCGTGCGCGCGAACGTCGGATTCGACAGCAGCTGGCGCAATTTCGCTCAACATCGCCTGCACCGGCAACCCGCGCCATTCGACCGTGAAGCCGCTGGTCACGTTACCGCGCAAGTCCACCAGCTCGCAGACGCCGATGCCGATGCCGACGATGGGTTGTCGCGAGGCCTGGGCCATGGTGCGCGCCATGCTCACCACATCGGCGAGCACAGCCTGACCGCCGCGCTGTGGGTCGGTCGGCGCGATGCGCTTCTCGCGCAGCTCGGCGGAGGGAAAGGCCACGACGCCGGCCGCGATCTTCGTGCCGCCGACATCTATGCCGATGTAGCACTGCTGATCCATGATGGGCAGACTTGCCAATTGGTCAGCGAGCGTAACTGCCTACCCGCCTGCGAGTAGGGAGACCGGCTGACGGGCGAAGAGGTCACGCAGCGTGGCAAAGACGTTGCG
>JAIMBB010000127.1 GCA_023511655.1 Anaerolineae bacterium | reverse complement strand
CGCGCTCAAAGCGCGTTAGGCGCTAAGCTATGCTCCGATAGGGTAGGCAGTTACGAACGGACATGATTTTGTCAACGCTCAGTAGGCGGAGAGCGGCCCTGCTCACTTCAGCCGCGCGCCTTCGCGCCGGGCCGAGAGAACAGCCGGTTCTGGTGTAAAGTGAGGGGGTCAGTTCATTCTATCCGTCACACTCAATGGCTACTGAAGCGACCCAGGCGCCCTCACAACCCGCCGCCTATCTGCCCGCCGCGGTTGCGGCGCCCACCGCCGGCGTGAAGAAACCGGCCATGTTCTCGATCTTCCTGGCCCACATCAGCGTAGATATGCAGACCAGCTCGCTGACCGTGCTGCTGCCGCTGTTGCTCGCGTCGCTTGGCTTGAACTACAGCCTGGCCGCGCTCATTGTCAGCGTAAACAACCTGGTGATCGCCGTGGCGCAACCGCTGTTCGGCATCGTCGGCGATCGTAAACCCATGCGTTGGCTGATGTTCGCAGGCGCAGTGTTGTGCGGCACAGCGATGGTGAGCGTGACGCTGCTGCCGAGCTATGGGTTGGTGTTGGCGGCGGTGGTGCTGAGCGGGCTTGGCTCGGCCGCCTTTCATCCAGAGGGACTGGCGGCGGTTCGCGCCGTGAGCGGGGATAAACCCGCTAGCGGCACGTCGTTCTTCTTCTTCGGCGGCAACCTCGGGTTCGCGCTTGGCCCGTTCCTGTCCACCTTGTTGATCGCCACCTACGGCACGCCCGGCGCGTTGGGCATGATCGTGCCCACCGCGTTGGCGACGGCCATGTTGTTCTTACAACGGCATGCGTTTGGCGCCCGCGCCCATCTCGCCGGCGGCCGGCTGCCCGGCGAGACGCAGGCTACGAACGTCCGGCGCGCTTTTTGGCTGGTCGTCTTTTTGCTTGCGCTGATTGCAGTGCGGTCGCTGATCTTGAGCGGGCTGCAGACGTTCATCCCCCTCTATTTCACCGGCTACAGTGACCTGTCCAAGGAGAGCATCGGTGCGATGGTGTCGGTGCTGATCTTTAGCGGCGCGTTCGGCACGTTGCTAGGCGGGCCGATCAGCGAGCGCATCGGCCGACGCAACACCATGTGCATCGCGATGGTGATCGTGCTGATCGCGTTATTCACCTTCCTGCGCACCGCAGGGCTGCTCCAACTCATCGCCATCGGCATCGCCGGCGCGTTCATCACCATGCCCTGGCCGATCAGTGTGGTCATGGTACAGGAAGCCATGCCCAACAACATCGGCCTGGCCGGCGGACTGACGCTCGGCCTGGCCTACGGCGCCAGCGGGTTGGGCGTCGGCTTACTGGGTGGGCTGGCCGACGTAGCCGGCCTGCCGACCGTCATGATGTTGATTACGCTGCTGCCCATCCTGGTGTTCTTCATGAGCCTGTTCGTGCCCGAGCGACCTGGCTTTCGGCGCGCTTCAGGCAGCCGTCATTAGTTCCCGGCCAGCACGCGCTCGATCTCGGCGCTGAACTGTTCCTCGGTTCGGTAGCCCAGGAAACGCCATGCGACCGACCCGCCTGGCCGCAGCAGGACGTAGCTCGGGTGACCCAGCAGGCCATATTGTTCGAACGCGGCGCGACCATTGCCGGTCGCGTCGAGATAGACGAAAGTCACGCGATCCTGATATCGTTCTCTGACCGCATCCACGATGGGTCTCATCTCGTCTCAAGGCCCTCAGCCCGGCGCGTAGAAAAGGATGAAAGTGGGCTTGTCGGTGGCCGGCGCGAAAGGCGTGGGGGACGCGCCCGCACAAGCGACCAGCAGGGCTACGGGCGCCAATATGAACAGGCGGCGCGGAAGTCTGCGCATTGTCCGCGAAGGCAGCATGAATCGAGATTACCACGGGCCTATAATTTCGCACCTCACACTCCACGCGAGGATGACCATGAGCGAACCATCGGATATGTCGCCGCCGGCTCTGCCCGCCGATGCGCTCGACAGGCTACACCGCAAAACAGATCTGCCGCGTCTGCTCGCGGTCTTGAGCGAACTCGAACCGGCCGAGCTGCAACGCCTGATCAGGACTGCCGGCCGCAAGTCCTCCTTGCCCGAATCGCCGCCGATCAACAGCGACCTGTACGACATCGAATCGGAGCTGGACGAAGCCGAGCGCGACATCTTGCTGCGCTGGCGCGCCTTCATGTGCAGCGAAGTGGCGCCCATCATCAACGAGTACTGGGAGCGTGGCGAGTTCCCCATGCAACTCATCCCCAAGATCGGCGCGTTGGTGATGGAGACCATCGGCAAAGGACAGACGCACTATCCGCGCATGTCGCCTTTGCTTTCCGGCATGCTCACCGCCGAGGTTGCGCGCGTGGACCCCTCGTTGTGTTCGTTCCTCGGTGTGCATCGCCGGCTGTGCATGACCTCGATCTGGCTGTTCGGTTCGCAAGAGCAGAAAGACCGCTGGCTGCCGCCGATGCTGCGCTTCGAGAAGATCGGCTCGTGGGTGTTGAGCGAGCCGCTGGTCGGCAGTGGCGCAGCGCGCGGCTTGCTCACCACCGCTCGGCGCGTCGGAGACGATTGGGTGCTGAACGGCGAGAAGAAGTGGAGCGGCAACGCCACCTTCGCCGACGTCAACTGCATCTGGGCCAGAAACGCCGAGACCGGCGAGGTGAACGGCTTCCTGGTGGAGCGCGGGATGCCCGGTTATCACGTCGAGAAGATCCACGACAAGATCAGCAAGCGCGTGGTGCAAAACGTGCTCATCACACTCGATGGTTGTCGGGTGCCCGAGGCCAACCGGCTGCCCGGCGCACGATCGTTCGACGACGTGGCCGGGCAACTGACCAATGCGCGGGCCGACGTGGCCTGGGAGGCGGTCGGCATCGCGCGCGGCGCGTACGAACAAGCCCTGGCCTACGCCTTGCAGCGCGAGCAGTTCGGGCGCAAGATCGCGGCCTTTCAAGCCCAGCAGCTCAACCTGGCCCGGATGCTCGGCAACGTCACTGCCATGCAAGGCATGCTTGTGCAGTTGACCAGATCGGTGCAGCGCAACGGCGGCCGCATCTCGCCGGAGCAGGCCTCGCTGGCCAAGGCCTGGTGCACCGAGCGCATGCGCGAGACGGTGGCCATCGCGCGCGCCGTCTTAGGCGGCAACGGCATCTTGCTAGAGCACAACGTTGCTCGCCTGTTCGCCGATGCCGAGTCGGTGTATTCCTACGAAGGCTCGTATGAGATCAACAGCCTGATTGTGGGCAAGGCCATCACCGGCTACTCGGCCTTCGTCTAGCCGATTGCCCGTTGCTCGGCCGCCAGGCGCGCCAGCTCGTCGCGGGCGTGTGCGATGGCCGCCTCCAACGGCACGAGCATTTTGTCTGCTGCGTCGCGGCGCTTGAACTCCACGCCACCGGCGGCCAGCGACCTGGGCGCGATGGTGATGCGTAGCGGCAGCCCGATCAAATCGGCGTCGGCGAACTTCACGCCGGGCGATTCGGCGCGGTCGTCGTAGAGCGTCTCGATCCCTGCTGTGCGCAGTGCCTCGTAGAGCGCATCGGCCTGGGCGGTTGCATCGCCATCGCGGCCTGCCAATGCCACCAGGTGGACGGCGCACGGTGCAACGGCGGCGGGCCAGATCAACCCTTTGTCGTCGTGATGGTGCTCGGCGATGCAAGCTAACAAACGGCTCAAGCCGATCTCATAAGCGCCTATCAGTATCGGCCGGGATGCGCCATCTGCGGTCAGGTAGGTCGCTCCGGAGGCCTCGACGTCGCGCGTGTTCAGCCGGCTGGCGTGGCCGACCGTGACGCCCGGCGCGGTGCGTAGCGGCGCGCCACACTGCGGGCAGGCGTCGCCATCGCCGGCCAGAGCGATGTCGGCTACCACGTGCGCAGCGTAATCGCGACCGTAGTTGGTGTTCAGCAGGTGGTAGCCGTGTTCGTTGGCGCCGGCCACCAGGTTGGGCGAATGGGGGACAGCATCATCGGCGACGATGATCACCGGCAGCGCCGACCGCCTGCGCGCTTCGTCCAGGCCAATGGGCGAGGCGTAGCCCGGCTCTGCGCCGATGGCGCGAATTTCCTCCTCGGTGGCCGGTCGCAGGTCGTGCGCGCCGACGGCGGCCATCAGCTTGGCTTCGTTCACTTCCATATCGCCCCGAATGACGACGAAAACAAAGTGTTCGTGTCGCCCCTCGGCTTCGTCGCGCGAAGCCACCAGGAAGACTGCTTTGGCCGTTTTGTGGGCGGGCAGGTCGAGGAAGCGCGCCAATGCTTCGATAGTCTTGGCGTTGGGCGTGGCGACTTTCTCTATCGGCCGCGGCGCTTCGGCTTGTGCAGCAGGCTTGCGGAAGGTTGCTGCTCGTTGGTCGGCGATATAGCCGCACGCGTCGCATCGCACGAATGCGTCCTCGCCGGCCGGCGCAAGATAGGCGAACACGTGGGCCATGTCGTCGCTTGCGGATTGGCCGGCGGCGGTGACTACCGGCAAGCCGCAGCGCCGGAAGATGCGCTGAAAGGCATCCTGGTGGGCGCGGTAGCGTTCTTGAATCCCGGCTTCGTCGGCGTCGAGCGAGAATGCGCGCAGAGTGATGAACTCGCGCGCGCCGATCAAGCCGGCACGCGGATGCAGTTCATCCCGGAACTCGGACTGAATGCCATACACACTGCGGGGCAACTGGCGGTAGGAGCGCACTTCGCTCCTGGCCAGGGCAACCATGGCGGCGTGGGGAGGCGCGGCCAACAGCAGGTCGCGTTCCCGGCCGTCTTTGAAGCGCAGCGTTCCGCGGGCGGGCCTGGCATGGCCGGTCGCTTGCCATAGCTCGGCCGGCTGCACCGTGGGCAGGCGGATTTCCTGATCGCCGATGGCGTCCATCTCCTGACGCGCGATGCATTCGATCTTGCTCATCGTGCGGTGAGCGAGCGGCAGGTGGGCGAACAGACCGGGACCGAGCGAGCGGATGAAGCCCGCGCGCATGAGTAGTTGCTGACCGGCGCTCTGCACATCCGCCGGCGCTTCGCGCAGCGTGACGAAGAAGAGGGACGACAGGTGCATGTCAGGGTATCTCTCGGTCCAGCCAGTTGATCGGGTTGACTGTCACGCCGCCGACCGCCAGCTCGAAATGCAAATGCGGACCAAGGCTGCGGCCGGTGTTGCCGGTGTAGCCGATCACCTCGCCGACGTTCACGATCTGGCCCGGCTCAACCTCGAACCTGGACAGGTGACAGTAGACAGTGAACACGCCGCGCCCGTGATCCAGGATGATAGTGTTTCCGCGAATGGGAAATGCCTGCGCAGCCGCCACGCGCCCCGATGCTGCTGCCTTCACCGGCGTGCCGACGCGCGCTGATAGGTCAATGCCGCTGTGATAGGTGTATAGCGTGCCGCGGTTGAAGTTGCGCCGCGTGCCGTAGTAGGACACGATTTTGCTGTTGACCGGCCATTGCAGCGGGCCCTGCCACCACTGGGTGCCCGAAAATTGATCGAAGATGGTGTCCAGCTCAGCGCGTTCGTCCAGGTTGACCTGCGGCTCGAGCAGCGGCATGAGCCTGGCGCTGATGTTGAGGTTCTCATAGCCGAAGCGTCCGGCGCCCACCTGCAATCGGCCATGCACGGCGCTAGCCAGGCCGTTCTGGGTGATGGCGCGGATGGCGATCGGATACACCCCTGGTTCTCGCAGCGCCGATACGCCGCTCAAAGCGACATACTCGCCGTTCTTCTGGGTGAAACGCAGCGGCTGGTCGGCCAGCAAGCCGGTGATTTGCTGGAGCGGCGCGCGCGTCGCAACCCGCACCACGACCACCTCACCCTGGCGGGGGACGCTGGGCGAGATTTCGATGCGCTCGAATGGCTCCAACAGGTTGCTCGTCGCGCCGGCCTTCGGCACGCGCAAGGTTTGCCCGAACACCAGGCAAGTGCTGCATGGCAGGTCGTTGGCCTGGCGCAACAGATATGGCGAGACGCCATACTGCGCGGCGATGCCCACCAGCGTGTCGCCAGCTGCCACGCGATACAACTGAATGTTGTTCGAAGGCGGCGCCGGCATGCGCACTTTCTGCCCGACCAGCAGCAAATAGGGATTGGTGAGTCGGTTGCGTTGTGCCAAATCGCTGGCCGCAAACCCCGATTGCGCGGCCAGGCTGTGCAGCGTCTCGCCCACCTGGGCGAAGTGCACGAGCGGATCGTCGCGTTGCGGAGCGGAGGGCGGCGGGTCGGTCGGCTCGGGCGTGGCCACGATTTCGATCACCGCGGTGGGTAGCTCAGCCGGTTGTTGCTCGACCGACGGTTGCGGCGTCGGTGCATTCGGGTCGAGGGTGGGCAACGCGGCCGGGTCGGTGGATGGTGCAGGTGGCGGTTCGTTCTGCGCGTGCGACGGTGAAAGCGTGAGTGACAACAGGAAAGCCGCCAGGAGCGCGGCGGCGATGCGCAGGGCAAGATCGCTCGGCGATGATCGAGTCTCGGACACGATGACGCGCGGATTCTACCGTGAAGATCGCCAGCTCATGAACTGCAATCTGTAACTCCCGCCTCACTCATCGAATAACACCGTCGGCTCGGCGTACGTCCGCACGCGGCGGTTGAGGATGCAGTCGTGGATCCACTCGCTCAGATGTCCCTGCTTTTGGGCCAGTGGTATGTCGCTGCACAACACGGCCATCGGATAGTTCAAGCGCAGCGCGCGCAGCGGCAGCACGTGGCGGGTGATGCCGGCCGGCAGCCGCACGCCCGTGCGCGCCAGGTCAATGATCTCGGCTGGCTCGTAGCGGGGGAAGACCACCACCGCGCTGGCGTCGGGAAACGACTGACGCACTTCACTCAAGTTGTCGCTGGTGGTGCGCTGGACTTTGGCGCAGCCTTCGTAGGTGTCCACCAGTTGATTGAGCAGCTCGGTGCGTTCGCGCACGTCGCTGCCGCCGCACAGAATGTAGGTCTTGTGGGTGTGATCGCACGAGATGAACGCCAGCGCTTCGCGCCGGGCCAGCGCAGCCCGCGCGCCGGTCAGGTCGCCTTCGTAGATGCGCAGCCGCGGGATGTTGTGAATTTGGTCGCGCAGCTCTTCCACGCTGCACTGGGTGATGGCATGATGCCATACGAACAGTTGCACCTGCGCGTAGTCCACCACCTGGACGAGGACGTGCGGCACGCCGAGCATGCGCAGGGCGGTGACGCGGTTGGCTCCGTCGAGCACCACGAACAAATGCTCGCCGTTGCCGAACGGCGCGACGATGGGCGGATTGCGCAGCACGTCTTCTTCGCGGATGCGCGCCAGGAGCGGGTTGACGCGGCGTGGATCGGTGCGTTCGTGGGGCACGAGCAGGTCGAGCGGTAAGATGCGCAGGTCGGGAAGTTGCATGATTGTTAATTTTAAGCAGCGGTGAACATGGCGTCGTTCGATCAACTGTGGGCCTATGCTGCCGGCGCGTTACAGGTGGTGGTGTCGTTTCGGACGCTGGCTGCCATCGGCCTGGGCGCGGTGGCCTATTGGCTGATCCCGCATCGCCACCGACCGAAGTCGCTCATCCCGATCAGCATCGCCGTCGTGCTGCTGGGTTACCAGCGGCCGGCCTTGCTGGTCGTCGCCACGGCGGCTGTGTGTGGCCTGGTCTACGCCGCGGTCTGCGCGCGCCTGCCCCGGCGCTGGATCGTGGTCGTCATAGTTGCGCTGTATGCCGGGCTGCATGGGCTGTTCGGCCTGCTCACGTTCACGCCCTGGCTGAGCTGGTCGGGCCTGACACCGGAGTATGTGCTGCCCACCATTGGCCTCACCGCGGCGTTCACCTTCCTGCGCATGATCCACTTCAGCGTGGATTACGGCGCGGCGGAGGGCACTTCCGCCGACGAGGCGGCCTCCCCTGAGGCGGCCTCCGCGCCCGGGGCCACACCTCATCCGCTTACTTACGCCGCCTGGTGCCTGTTCTTCCCGACGTTCGTGCATCTGCCGCTGATCCGCTATCAAGCCTGGGCGGAGCAATTTGCGAATCCGCCGCGGCGATTGGAGGTGCGCCACCTGCGCCTGGCCGTCTTGCGCATCGGCCAGGCGCTGTTCAAAGGCGTCTTCATCGCCATCGTCTACCTTACGCTGAATCCAAACGGCATATTGCTCAGCCCGGCCGGCCGGCCGTTCCCTGAACTGTTCGCGGCGGCGATCGTCTCGGCGGTGCTCTACTACATCGGGTTCTCGGCGTTCATGGACCTGGGCATCGGCGCGGCGGGCCTGTATGGCATCACGCTGCCGGAGAACTTCGCGCCCGTGCGCAAGATGGTGCGCATCAACCGCATGCGCGACTTCTGGCGCAATTGGAACATCACCACCACGCGCTGGTTGAATGACTATGTGTACCAACCGCTCGGTGGGCATCGCCGGCATCCGGTGCGCAACGTACTGCTGACGATGACGGCATGTGGGTTGTGGCACTCGGTCAGCCTCTTCGGCGCAGCATGGGGGTTCGGCCTGGGGATGCTGTTGGTGATCGAGCATGGGTGGAACCGCCTGCGCATCCGACGCAGTTGGCCAGAGGTGCCGCCGGCGTTGCGCGGCATGCTGCTGTTGTGCGCCGTTTCATTTGTCAACCTCGCCCTCACGCCGTATGGCTACACGGCTCAGTCGGCGAAATATCTCTATCCGTTGTACTGGCTGGGGTTGGCGACGTGAGCGCGGCGTTGGTCTGTTTTCCCCGTCTGACGGATAATTCGAGCAGTCGTACCATCGCAAGAGGTTCAAGCTTGTCGGATTCACCCGGGCGCTCATCGTTTCTCTCATCCTTCTTGACCACTTTGGCTTTGGCCGGTGCGGGGGCGATCGGCGCTTATCTGGCTTTCGTGCGGCCATGGCATTTGCGCTGGGGTGCGACCGAGGAAGAAGCCAACCGGACGTTGCTGGGCGACTCGTTGATCGAGAGTCCCAGGCTGCAGGCAACGCACGCCGTTTCGATCCATGCGCCGCCGGAGGCGATTTGGCCGTGGCTGGTGCAAATGGGGCAGGGGCGCGGCGGATTCTACAGTTACGAATGGATCGAGCGCCTGCTCGGTCTGTATCCCAGCAACGCCAATCACATCATCCCCTCGTTGCAGGAGTTGCATGCCGCGGATGCCGTGCCGCTCTCGCCGGACGGCGCCGGGTTGCCGGTGGATATCGTCGTCCCCAACCGCACGCTGGTGATGCATTCCGATGCACCCATCCCGGCACGGGTGGCTGTGATGCAGGCCGGCTACTACCGACGCGTGACGTGGACGTTTCACCTGGAGCCGATAGACGCAGAAAACACGCGCCTGATCGAGCGCTGGCGGGCCGATTGGGAGCCGACGCTGGCGAACACCGTCGTCATTCGTGCGCTGCTCGAGCCCGGCGCGTTCATCATGGAACGGCAAATGTTGCTGGGCATCAAGGCGCGTGCTGAACGCGCCTGGGCGATGCGAGCGCGCAGTTAGCGCGCAGTTAGCGCGTGTAGCTGTCGTGCACTAACTGCGTGCCCCCATCCCTTCATACACCTCCTCTAGCCTCGGCACGATCACGCGCCAGTCGTAGGTGGCCGAGACGAAGCGATAGGCGCTCTCGCCGAGCGCAGCTCGATGCGTCTCGCTCCGCAATAGTTCGATCACCGCGCCAGCGAATTCATGCGGCCGGTCCGCGATGATCACCTCGCGCCCCGACGTCACCGGAAAGCCCTCACAACCGAGCGAGGTAGAGACGATGGCGCGGCGCATGGCCATCGCTTCGAGCAACTTGAAGCGCGTGCCGCCGCCGGCCAGCAGCGGTGCGACGTAAACGTCGGCCTGTCCGATGTACGGCCGCACGTCCTCCACCTGGCCGGTCAGGGCTATATCGGGATCGGCGCGCAATAGCTCTAAGCGTGGACTGGGCTTCTGGCCGACGATAAGCCAGCGTGCGCGGGGATGGGCCTGCTTCACCGTCGGCCATACCCGTTGGGCGAACCACAGCACGGCATCCACGTTGGGGCGGAAGTCCATCTTGCCAGTGAAGACGACGGTAGGGAGTCGTGAATCGGAGGTGGGCGCCGAGAAGGTCGCGTAGTCGGCCACGTCAATGCCATTGTGGATCACGTGCGGCTGGATAGTGGGTGCCAGCCGTCGCAGCGCGTTCGCATCTTCTGATGAGACGCACAGCACGGCGTCGGCGGCGAGCAGGGCCCGGCGCTCGAAGGCGCGCAGACGTTGCCACTGCACAAACGAATAAGCGGCCCCATGCCAGCGCCGGGGATCGCGCGCGTCGGCCTGGAAGGTGCGCTTCTGCAACAGATATTCTGCATTGTGCTCGTCGAAGACATAGCGAGCGCGATGTGGCGACCGGGCGGCGCCGGGCATGTAGCGCGCCAGCTCGATGCCCTCCACCTGCAACACGTCAAAGCGATGCTCCCGCAGGTAGTCGCTAAGGGCTTGCGCGAAGGCCGGCGACCACAGCCGCCAGGCCATATCGGGTAGCTGCGAGGTTGCCAACGTGCGCAGCCGATCCGCGGGCGCGCGCTGCGGGATCGGCACGGTGACGACGTGCTGGCACGAGCGGCGCAACGGCTCCGGCAGCTCGTGCCCGGCGTTCGCCGGCCGCTCGTCGAACGACAGCAGCCAGACTTCGTGCCGGGTGGCCAGGTGCGAGATCAGCCCCCAGTTGCGCAGCGCCGTCCCTTGCCGGGGCGGATATGGCAACTGCGGCGTGAGAAAGAGCAGGCGCATTGGAATCGAGAAAAGGTGGTTCGGGCGCGATGTGGAGCTTCCCTCGTGGCTGCCGATAATACGCGATCCGCAAGGGGCATTTCTGTGGGGAACCTAGATGCTGTGGGGCGCGGACTCTCTTGTGATCTATCCCCCTGTCCTGTTTAATCGGTCGCAGCGCGATAGACCTCGAGCGTCTCGCGCGCCGCGCGTGCCCACGAGAATCGCCTGGCGCGTGCCAGGCCGCGGCGAGCGTATTCGGCGTGCAACGCGTCATCCGTCCACAGCGCCTGAATGTGTTGCGCCAATTCTCCGTCGTCCATCGGCTCGTGGAGCAAGGCAGCGTCGGCCGCGATCTCGGGCAACGAGCCGGCGCTGCTGCACACAACGGGCGTGCCACGTGACATCGCTTCGAGCACCGGCAGGCCGAAGCCCTCCGAAAGCGAGGGCATGGCCAACAGCCGCGCCTGGCGGTAGAGGGTGTCCAGATCGTCGTCGCTCACCCAACCGGCGAACGTGACGCGGTCGGCCACGCCCAGCTCGCGGGCCACATAGCCAGGGGCTTCGTCGCGCCAGCCCAACGCCCCCACGACGACGAGGCGGACGTCGTCCGGCAGACGTGCTAACGCCCGCAGCAGCGTGCTCAGGTTCTTACGCGGTTCCAGGGTGCCCACGAACAAGACGAAACGCGCATCGAGGATTGGAAATTGGGAAAGCACGCTTTGCCCTCTTTCGCCTTTAACTTTCGGCCGCTCGTCGGCGGCCTCGTGCACCACGACGACCCTTTCGGGGACGATCTCCGGCATCAGGCGCAGGATGTCCTCGCGCGTGAAATGCGACACGGCGATGATGCGATCGGCGACCGAAGCCGACCAGCGGATGCGGCCGTAGTAACGCATGCCGTCGGCGCTCATCACCTCCGGATGCTCCATGAAGTAGAGGTCGTGGATGGTGATCACCTTGCGAAAGCGTCCCCGACAGGTGATGAAATCGGGCGAGTGCAGCACCGAGCGCGGCGAGCGGAGGAGACCGAGGGTCAGCAGCTCTACGGGGAGCACGAGGTGCTCATAGCGGTGGTGCGCCGGCGTGGTGGCGCGGACGATGCCGACGTTAGTCGGCACCCAGCCGACGTCGGAATCGCGCCGGTCGAGCAAGACCTGTAGCTTGAAGTTCGCGTTCGGGAGCGCGGCCAGCGCATTCACCAGACGGCGGGTGTAATATGACACACCTGCCTTGCGGTAATACATCAGCCGGCAATCCACCAAAATTGAGAATTGAGAATTGAGGGTTGAGAAGGTGGTTGTCATGGATGGTCTGCTACGAGGGCTGATTCTTGCTCAGTTGAAAACATCGCATAATTGGGAGTCATGAGAGGTAGAAAGGCAAAGGCCGTGAAACTGCGAGAGAGT
>JAIMBB010000126.1 GCA_023511655.1 Anaerolineae bacterium | reverse complement strand
GCCCTGAGCATCGCTCGCGGCGCTGTGAAACTATTACGGCGAATCACATGATCACTGGACAACTTCAGCCTTCCAGCGCTCGTTGAACTTCTCCTGGGCTGCCCGCATCTGCGCAAAGTCCGGCACGATCACCTTCTCGTAGGTGCTGGGGGGCAATACCTTCTCGGCAATCGTGGGGTCCACGGCCACCTGCCGCACAGGTCGCAGATAGCTCTTCGCAAACATAGCCTGACCCTCATCTGAGAGGACGAAGTCTATCAACTTCTTGCCGCCCTCGGGGTTCGGCGCTCCCTTCACCAACCCAATCACGTAGGGAATGGCAAGCGAGCCTTCGCACGGAATGACCACTTCGACGGGTGCGTCGTTGTTGTTCTTGAGCTGGTAGCCGTTGAAGTCGGCGTCAATCAGGATCGGAATCTCGCCCTGTTGAACGAGCGCCGTGGCAGTCTGGGCCGGCAGTTGCAGACCGTTGGCCTTGAGCTGAGCCAGGTACTGGATGCCAGGGTCCCAGTTGTCGAGCGTGCCGCCCAGCGCCAGGTTGGCTGCCGTGGACACCGAATAGCCGATCGCCGCCTGGGTGGGATCGAGGAAGCCCACTTTGTCCTTGTATTCCGGCTTCAACAGGTCGGCCCAGCATTGCGGCACGGGGGTGTCGCCCAGCACCTTGGTGTTCACCAGAAAGGCCACCGTTCCCTGATGGATTGTCATCCAGCGGCCCTCAGGGTCCTTCAGTCCAGCCGGAATTTCATCGAAGCCGGGCGGTTGGTAGGCTTCAAGCAAGCCCGCATCGCCGGCCTGAATGCCGAACACGATGCCGAAGTAAGCCGTGTCAGCTTGCGGAGCAGCCGCTTCAGCCTTCAACGCGGCCAGCGTCTGACCCGAGTTCTTGGGGTCCGAGGGGGCTTGCAGGCCGGTCTTGGCGCTAAAAGACTTGAGCACTTCGCCCCAGTTGGCCCACTTCTCCGGGCTGTTATACGCCACCACCAGCGAAGCGCGCTCGCCAGCGGGTGCGGGGGCTTCCGTCGCCGCAGGAGCTGCGGGCGCTTCGGTCGCAGCCGGGGCCGCGGCGAGTGGCGCTTCCGTCGCTGCTGGGGCTACGGCGGTCGGCTGGGTTTCGACAACGGCCTGCGGCGCTGCCTGGGGGGCCGGCGCCACGGCAGCACAAGCCGCCAACACGGCGACGACGGGCAGGCTGATCAGTAGCGTCGTGTTAATCTTTCCCACGTTCCACACTCCTTTTGAGATAGGGCTGATAAGTGTATGCACTTATTAGCAAGATACACGACTTGGTTTAACCGACCGTTAAGAGCAAGAGGCGGTCTCTTGAGGTTTTCATCGCAAGCGCATCAAGATGCACGCGATGCGAGGCCGCGTTGAAGATCACGCTCCGGCAGCGATATTTCCGGGACGGAGCAGCCTCGACCCGCTAACTACCCATGAGGCAATGGAAGATCACGCGCTGGTCACGCTGCGCCGTCCACGATGAACGGCCGAGTTGGCCGCTTGTGGGCATCCGGCCATCCTGCCAGCGGGCAGTTTGCCACGCAGGAACATGCACGCTGAGGTGAAGAGCAGCCTACCAGAAGTCGGGGGAGCAGATTCGCCTGCGCGCGACCTGGCCAGGTAGTCACCAGGCATAAGAAGAGGCAACCGCAGCCGGTTGCCTCTTCTTGTCTTGTTAGGCACGGGGTACCGAGGTCACTCCTCGGTCTTGCCGTTGGCGTCGCTGGGGAGAAAGTCCTCTAGCGAGGGGATGTTTTCGGGCGGCAGCGACTCGCTCTCACCCAGGCCGAGCAAGGCCATCTCAGCACGTTGCGTCAACGACGACTTCTGTGGCGCCTCCGTGCTCAACAGCGGCACGCCTTCGTAGTTCTGGATGATGTTGGGGTCGAAGCCTGTGCCCGCCGGGATGAGCTTGCCCAGGATCACGTTCTCCTTGAGGCCGATCAGGTCATCACGCTTGCCTTCGATGGCTGCGCCGGCCAGCACCTTGATGGTGTGCTGGAACGACGATGCCGAAAGGAACGACTCGGTCGCCAGAGCGGCCTTCGATATGCCGAGCAGGATCGGCACGCCCACGGCCGGGCGCTTGCCCTCAGCCGTGAGTTTTTCGTTCACCCGTGCCAACTCCAGACGGTTGATCAGGTCGCCAGGCAGGTAATCGCTGTCGCCGGCCGTGGTGATCTGCACGCGGTTGGTCATCTTGCGGATGATGATTTCGAAATGTTTGTCGTTGATGTTCACGCCCTGCGAGCGATACACCTTCTGCACCTCGCTGAGCAGGTACATCTGACAAGCCTCGCGACCGAGCACCTTGAGCAGCATGTGCGGGTTCTTGGTACCTTCGGTGATCGGATCACCGGCACTTACTTCCTGTCCTTCGGTCACCAGGAGGCGCGCGGCGGGCGGCACATCGTATTCGACCTCGTCCTTTTTCTCGTACACCACCGTGACGGTCATGCCGTCGCGCACCACGCGCCCACCATGCTCGACGCGCATCTCTTGATCGCCGCGGGTGGCGATCACGGCCTTGTCTTTGATTTCGTCGCCATCTTCCACCTTCAGCGACCAGTTGCCGGGCACGTTGTACACATCGCGTTGTAATTGCTGGTTGGTGATCACGACCCGGCGCAGGCCGCCCTCCAGGCGCTCGATGTGCACGCGGCCGGAGATATCGGCCATCAAGGCCTCGGCCTTGGGCTTCTTACGCGCTTCCAGCAACTCCTCCACGCGCGGCAGACCTTGTGTGATGTCGCTGCCGGCAGCCACGCCGCCGGTGTGGAAGGTGCGCAGCGTTAACTGCGTGCCTGGCTCGCCGATGGATTGCGAGGCGATGATGCCGACGGCGGCACCGACAGCCACCAACTTGCCGCGGCCCAAATCGCGGCCATAGCACATCTGGCAAATGCCCTGCTCGAGTTCGCACGTCAACGGCGAGCGAACATACACGTCTTGGATCTTGGCCGCCTCGATCGCCGTGACCACGGCCTCGTCAATCATCTCGTTGCGCCGGCACAACACCTGGCCGGTCTGCGGGTGCAACACATCGGCAGCCGCCATGCGACCGAGGATGCGGTCTTTCATCTTTTGGCCGCCGACGTCATCCGTGGAGCGGATCCAGATGCCGGCGTGCGTGCCACAATCGTGCCGGTTGATGATCACATCCTGGGCCACGTCCACCAGGCGGCGCGTAAGGTAACCGGCATCGGCCGTGCGCATCGCCGTATCGGCCAACCCTTTGCGCTGGCCATGGGTGCTGATGAAGAACTCCAGGGCGTCCAGACCCTCGCGGAAGTTGGAGCGAATCGGCAGCGCAATGATGCGGCCGGAGGGATCGGCCATCATGCCGCGCATGCCGGCGAGCTGGGTGATCGGGATGAAGCCGCCCTTGGTCGCGCCGGAAGTCGCCATCAGGCTGAGGTTGCCCACCGGGTCCATGGACTTCTTCACCGCGTTGGCGACGGCGTCCTTGGCCTCCGACCAGATGGCGATGGTGCGCGCCTCGCGCTCGTCCTCGGTCAACAGGCCGCGGCGGTACTGGCGCTCCACCTCTTGCACTCGGGCGTCGGCTTCGGCCAGGATATCGAACTTCTCCTGCGGCACGACGATGTCGCTCACCGCGATGCTGACGCCAGACCGGGTAGCGTACTTGAAGCCGATGTCTTTGATATCGTCCACGAAGGACACCACCTCCTGCTGACGGTCGTTGCCGAGCACCTGGTAAGTCTGGTTGACCAAGCGCTGCACGTCACCCTTGTCGAGCACGCGATTGACGAAGCGCATCTCAGCCGGCACGATACGGTTGAACAGAGCCCGACCAACCGTGGTCTCGATCAGGCGGCGGCGCGGCCGGCCATCGGCATAGCGCACGTTGTTCTCGTCGAAGTAAGTGTCCACCATCAGCTTGATCTTGGCGTGGATGTGCACCTGGCCGAGCTCGTAAGCCATCTCAACCTCGTCGAGGCTGAAGAAGGCACGGCCGTCGCCCTGGTGTGGCTGCGGGTCGAGCAAGGTCAGGTAATACACGCCGAGCACCATGTCTTTGGTCGGGCCGACGATCGGTTCGCCGTCGCTCGGCCGGAGCAGGTTGTTGGTGCTGATCATCAGTTTGCGCGCCTCTTCCACGGCCTTGCGGCTGAGCGGCACATGCACGGCCATCTGGTCGCCGTCGAAGTCGGCGTTGAAGGCCTGGCATACCAGCGGGTGCAACTGAATGGCCTTCCCTTCGACCAAGATCGGCTCGAAGGCCTGGATGCCGAGGCGGTGCAGCGTCGGCGCGCGGTTCAGCAACACCGGCCGCGTCTTGATGACGTCCTCCAACACCTCCCACACCTCTGGCCGTTCGCGCTCGATCACCCGTTTGGCGCCCTTGACGTTGCTGGCGTAGTTCAACTCCACCAGCTTTTGGATGACGAAAGGCTTGAACAGCTCCAACGCCATCGTCTTCGGCAGGCCGCACTGGTGTAGCTTGAGCGTCGGGCCAACGACGATGACCGACCGGCCGGAGTAATCCACGCGTTTGCCGAGCAGGTTGCGGCGGAAGCGGCCCTTCTTCCCCTTGAGCATGTCGCTGAGCGACTTCAGCTCGCGCCGACCGCGGCGGCTGAGGGCTTTACCGCGCTGGCTGTTATCAATCAACGAGTCCACCGCTTCCTGCAGCATGCGCTTTTCGTTGCGCACGATCACGTCGGGCGCGCCGAGTTCAAGCAAACGCTTCAGCCGGTTGTTGCGGTTGATTACGCGGCGATACAGATCGTTCAAATCGGACGTGGCGAAGCGCCCACCATCCAGCTGCACCATCGGGCGCAGTTCGGGCGGGATCACCGGCAGCACGGTCAGGATCATCCATTCCGGCCGGTTGTTGCTCTTGCGCAGCGCTTCGACGATGCGCAGGCGCTTGATGGCTTTCTTCTTCTTGACCTTGCTGAGCGAATGGCGGACTTCGCGCCATAGCTCCTTGGCCAGTTGATCGAGGTCCATGCGGCGCAGGATTTCATAGAACGCCTCGGCGCCCATGTCGGCCTTGAACACCTGACCGAACTTCATCTTCAGCTCGCGCGTGCGGCTCTCCGGCATGAACTGACACACCGCCAGGTTCTCAAGGTCTTCTTTGTCGGCGGAGTAGCGCGCGGTGAGTTGCTGCATCTCCTCAGCCAGGCGCTCGCTCAGCACCCGCGCCTCATCGTCCACCTTGCTTTGCAAGATCTCGATCTCACCCTTGATCTTGCTGGTGTGCATCTCGCGCTCTTCGTTGATCCTGTTCTCCAGGACGTTGAGTTGCTCTTTAACCACCCGATTGAGCGCGGTGAGGTGGACGCGCCCGATGGTCTCGCCCTCCTGGGCAATCACGGTGTTGGTCGGCTCGAAGACGATCGGCGTGCGGATGGTCTTGTTGGTCTTCGCCTCGATCTCGCGCTGCACGCGCTGAGCTGCTTTCATCAAGGCCTCGGTCTCGTCCTGGAGCAGATCGTCGTATTTCTGATTGGTTTCGTCGAGCGTCTGCTGAAGCTTGACCAGTTGCTTGAGCAACTTGCCGCTGGCGCTGTCTTCCTGAGCACGCATCTTGGCTTCCAACTCGGCGATGCGCTTCTCGTGCTCCTCTTGCAGGCGCTTGAGCGCTTTCTGGCGAGCGTCCTCATCCACGTAGGTGACGACGTATTGGGCGAAGTACAACACCCGGTCGAGGTTGCGGCGGGTGATATCGAGCAGCGTGCCCAGGAAGCTCGGCACGCGACGTGTGTACCATACGTGCGCTACCGGCGCAGCCAGGTTGATGTGGCCCATGCGCTCGCGTCGCACGCTCGCCTTGGTCACCTCCACGCCGCACTTGTCACAGATGATGCCTTTGTAACGGATGTTCTTGTACTTGCCACAGTAGCACTGGTAGTCGCGCGTCGGACCGAAGATCGCCTCGTCGAACAGGCCATCCTTCTCGGCGCGCAGGCGCCGGTAGTTGATCGTTTCCGGCTTGGTGACCTCGCCGTAGGACCAGGAGCGAATCTGTTCGGGGGAAGCCAGGCTGATGCGCAGCGCTTTGAAATCTCTTAATTCCATACGGATCAACACCCCTGATAAGACAAAACGGCGCGAACGACGTCATCGCTCGCGCTAGAACCCCAAGTTGACTGAAGAAACGAGTTGCGTTTTAATTGATGACCCCAATTCTACGGGGATCGAGGGATACGTCAAGGGTCTCAGTCGGCGAAAAAGCGGCCAGCCGGGGCGACTGTTGCCACAGGCCGCGCACGGCCCTCGCTGGGAAGTGCACTCTCCGCTCGGCGAGCGGTCCGAGCGACTCCGCGCAATGATTTGCAAGCTGAACGCTGGCCGTCGTGTGGGCGTGCGATTCGAGGTTCGACGCTGCCTATAATCGAGCGATGGATCATGACCGAAGGCCCTATGAACGTCATTGCTGACACCGAAGCGCCTCGCACCACGATCATCGCGCCGGCTGTGCGACAACGACGACTTGGCCGCGCACTGCTCGTCGCCTCGCTCGCGTTGCTGTTCGCCTGCGGGCTGATTGGTATGGTGATCGCTGCCGGCCTGGCTGGCGCGCAGGCCGGACAGCGTGAGGCATCCATGCGCGCCACGGCGACCGTCGCCGCTTCGCTGCTGGATCGCCTCGAAAAGGCCAACGGGCTGATGCGCGAGGGCAAGTATGCGCTGGCCGAAGCGAACTACGCCTACATCCTTCAATACCAGCCCGAAAACTACGGCGTGCGCAGCCTGGTTGCAACGGCGATTGCGGCGCAAACCCCCACCCCAATGCCCCCCACGCCTACACCCACGCGTGTGGTGACCGATAAGCGCCAGTTGCTCCAGACGCTCATCAGCGCCAGCGATGCGCAGGACTGGGACGCCGTCATTCGCCTGGCCGATCAGCTCATCGCCCTGGACAGTGACTTCGAAGCGGCGACCGTGAGCGACCTGCACTATCGCGCGTTGGTGGAACGCGGACTGAGCCGGCTGCGCAGCGGCCAGATCGAACAAGGGCTATACGACCTCGACCGCGCCGCCTCGATCCGCCCATTGAGCGATCGCGTGGAAGGTGAGCGTCGCCTGGCCGCGGCTTACCAAAGCACCATGTATTACTTCGGGGCGGACTGGGAGAAGAGCATCACCCAACTCGAACAACTCTACAAGGCATCGCCGGGCTATCGCGACGTCGGCGCCAAGCTATTGGAAGCATATATTCGCGCCGGCGACGCCTACGCTAAAGCAGGCGAGTGGTGCTCGGCCGCCAAGAAGTACGAGCGCGCCGTCCAGTTCAGCACGAGCACCTCGCTGACGGAGAAACAGCGCGACGCCGATATGCGCTGCCTCACGGCGTCGGCGGGCAACGGGGCAGGCGAGGCAAACGCCGGATTCTCGACCACCGTCTTCAATACGGCCGGCATCACCGGGCGCCTGTTCTACAGCCAGTATGACCCGACCCTCTACCAGTATCGTTATAACGTCTACGACAGCGCAGCATCGAAGGCTTACCAAACTGGGACAGGGGCGCAACCGAGCTATCGGGTCAGCTTATCGCCCGATCGCACCCGAGCAGTGTACTCTATCTACCAGGACGGCTGGAAGGTGGTGATCGCTCCCGCAGATGGCTCAGGAACACCCACCATCTTGACGAGTGGGAGCTACCCGGTGTGGGGGCCGAGCGGCCTGATCGCCTACCAGACGTGCACCGATCAATGCGGCATCCATCTGATCAACCCCGACCAACCGAGCAGCGTGCGGCGACTCACCACGTCAAGCAGTGACATCAACATGCAGTGGTCACCGAGCGGCGACCGGCTGATCTACATGTCGAACTTCCCTGGTTCGTGGGAGATCTTCACTGTGACGCTGTCGGGCACGTTCCAACAACTGACCGGCTATGGCGCGAACAGCGGCGCGCCAACCTTCTCTCCGGATGGGTCACGCATCGCCTTCATCTCTAACCGCGACGGCAACTGGGGGATATGGATCATGAACGCCGACGGAAGCAACCCCATCAAGCTGATTGACCTGGGCACTCAGCATCCCTACTGGCAGAGCGAACGCTTGCTGTGGCTGCGCTGAACGCATGGCGGTTTATTGCGCACCTCACAACACGAACGGCGGGCAATCAGGCCCGCCGTTCGCGTTTTTGGCACCTCCGCGCGATCAAGGCAGCGGGGGATAGTAGGGGATCGGCCCCATCGCCGCCGCACGCGGCCCACCAGGATCACCCAGGAAGTCCCAGTAGAGCGAGAGATTCGAAGTGCCGCCGTACTGCACATACTCGATGACGATCGAGTGGTTGCCGGCGCCCAGGTTCGCATTCGCCGTGAAGGTGCGCGTGGACTGTTCGCGGAACTCGTTCATGATCAAGTTGCCGTCCAGATAGAGGCGGATGCCATCGTCCACCCGCGCCACGAACTGATACACGCCGGCCGGGAAGTAGCGCACCTGGCTGAAGCGAGCAGTGAAGAACGTGCCGGGCACGCCGGGCGCCGGCGAGGCGCCGCGCCAGTCGAACTGCAGGCAGCACACCACCGTGGTAAAGGTCGGCGGCCCTGCGAAGCTCGGGTTAGCGAAGAACTCGACCGACCATGGCCCGTTGTTGAACCTGGGACCATCCGGCAGCGGAGGCGGCGGCGGCAAGGGAGCGACGCGCGTGAAGTTGAATTGAATGAACGCCAGTTGCGTTTGCTCCACGTAGTCCACGCGGATGGTGTGGCTGCCTTGCGTCAGCGGCACATCCACGCTGGGGGACTGTGCTCCGACGAAGCCAAAAGCATCGAGCACGACCTGGTTATCCACCCAGATGCGAATGCCATCGTCTGCGTTGGCCGCGAAGCGCCACACGCCGGCCGCGAAGTTGAGCGTGCGGGTCCAGCGCGCCGAGAAGTAATCGGGCTGCACGCGCTGTAGATCCGGCGACCCAAAGCCCCAGTTGAAGTTGATGGCCGGATCGTTGCGCACCAGCGCCGGCGGGCCGGACTGGATGGTGTTGTTCCAGTACTCTCCATGCCACGTACCGGTTGGAGACGGTGGCACAGGAGGTTGGGGCGGCACAGGGCGCGGGATGCACAATCGCTGGCCGGTGTAGATGCGCGTGGTTTTCAAGCCGTTCACCCGGCGCAACGTGAGCACCGTGGTGTTGTATCGTGCGGCCAGTTTGTTGAGCGTGTCGCCGGCGCGAACCGTATACCACAGGCAGGTGTAGGAGTTCGCTTCCGTGCGCTCCGGCGACGCGGCCTGGGCCGGGGCTGCCATGCCGACAGCGAGGAGGCACAGCATCACACTCAAACCCAGAGCGAAGATGCGTTGTGACCACGGCCGCCTGATCTCGTTTGCGTTTTGACTCATTCTTCTACCTCGTTACTTACTGCGGCAATTTTAGCAACGATGCGCATAATGAAAACGGACTGGATACGGCGGGTATAATGCCACGTCTTGATCAACTACGCGCATCTTTACTACCAGGTTGTGCATAGATTACCACATTCCTGTGGATAAACCTGTGGATACTCGAGTGTGAACACTTTACATCGCTTTCGAAATAATGCAAGTGCCGAGCCGCGCTCGTTTCGAAGTTTAAGGAGCTTAAGGAGGCTTTTGTGAATAAACGCCCGCTTGCCGCTGTAGCCGTGAGCATCGCTGCAGCCCTCATCCTGTCCGCTTGCGATGCTCAACCGGCTAACCTGCCGACTTCGACGCCGTTCTCCTCAACCCCGACGCCCGGCAACGTCGCCGCCGGCCAACAACAAGCCGCGACTGCCACATCCCCTGCAGCTCAACAAGGGGCGGCGCGGCCTTTCGCTCAGCTCCCGGCCAACCAGCGTTCGCGCGTGGGCAGTGCGCCGCCGCCGTTGACGATAGACGCGAGCCAGAAATACATCGCCACCATCAAGACGGCCAGAGGTGACATCGTGGTCGAGCTGGACGCGCGGTCTGCGCCACAGACCGTCAACAACTTCATTTACCTAGCACAAAACGGCTTTTACGATGGCCTGACCTTCCACCGCGTGGAGCCAGGGTTCGTTATCCAGGGCGGCGACCCGCTCGGCAACGGCACCGGAGGCCCCGGCTACGATATTCCACCGGAGATCAAACTGCCGCACGTGGACGGTGCGATCGCCATGGCGCGCCAGGGCGGTCCGCCGGAAAGCACGCCCAGCAGCGGGAGTCAGTTCTACATCACCATCGGCGCGCAACCCAGTCTGGATAACAACTACACCGTGTTTGGCGTCACGGTGCGCGGCAAGGACGTCGTGCGCAACATCCAGATCGGCGATGTGATCGAGCGAATTGACATCACCACGGCGGACGGCAGCGTCGTGGCTGCCGCGCCACCACAGGCCACGGCCATTCCTGCGCCCACCGCCGCGCCCAAGCCGGTGACATGTGAACCGTTCCCGCTGAACGTGAACGCCGACGATCACTTGAAAGGCAATCCCAGGGCAGCCACCACGATCATCGAGTACGGCGACTTCCAGTGCCCGGCCTGCGCGACGTTCTCCCCGCAGATGAAGACGCTGATGGGGACGGTGAGCGATACGGTGCGCCTGGTGTTCCGCCACTTCCCGCTTCCGCAGCACGACAAGGCCATCCCCGCCGCCTACGCTGCCGAGGCCGCCGCGCTGCAAGGCAAGTTCTGGGAGATGCACGACCTGCTCTACGAGAAGCAGGGCGAATGGACGAGCAAACCGGTCGCCGAAATCACCGCCACGCTCAAAACCTATGCCGAGCAGCTCAAGCTGGACATCGCCCAGTTCGAGCGCGATTTTGCCAGCGAGGCGGTGGCGGCGCGCATCCAGCGCGATGTGCAAACCGGCAACGCCGCCGGCGTGAGCAGCACGCCTTTCCTCTTCCTGGATGGCAACGAAATCCCCGCCCAGGCCTTTCAGCTACCGGATACGGCCGAGCAATTGCGCAACTACGCCAATCGCCGGGCGCAGTCAACGGCCGGGCTCAGCACCAAGACGTTCGACTTCGCCAAGCCCGAGCAGGTGACGAGCAAAGACGCCAGGTATGTGATGACGGTGAAGACGACTCGCGGCGAGATCGTCGCCGAACTCGATCCCGCCCTCGCGCCGGTCAACGTCAACTCGACGGTCTTTCTGGCCCAGCAGGGCTACTTCGACGGCGCGCCCGTCGTCTTGAACGATCAGCAGATCGGGGCAATCCTGATCGGCAACCCAACGGTGGCCGGCAATCCCGGTTTCGAGTGCGGCGTCGAGTTGACGCCGGGGGCGATGTCGCAACCGGGCGTTGTGGCCCTCTTCGGCAGCGCCAACACCAGCAGCGCCCAGTTCATCTTCACCTACTCACCAACGCTGGAGTTGGACGGCCGCTTTTCGGTGATCGGTCAGATCACATCCGGCCTGGACGTGGTGAAGTCGCTGATGGCCGCCCAGGGCGATGCCAAGGCCGATGTGATCAACTCGGTCACTGTGGAGAGGAAGAAATAGGAGTCAAGACAAGAAGCGAGGATCGAGAAAGCGTTCGGCGGTGTATCGGTGAATCCGATGCGTTCCGCGCATAGGTCCGGATCGCTGTGCGGTGTGGGGGTCGCCCTGCGCAGCGATCCCGCGGCCCGTCCGCGCCGAGGTCGGCTTTCTCCGTGGCTCACCGTTGCGATGTTTACCCATACGTTACAGGTGCGCTTCCGCGATCTGGATGCCTACAACCACGTCAACAACGCGGTCTACCTGACCTACTTCGAGGAAGCGCGCATCGCTTTCATCACGGCCATCGGCATGCGCAGCCTGTTCTCTCGGGAGCGCAGCACCGTCATCGCGCATGCGGAGATTGACTATCGCGCACCAGCGCAGCTTGGCGACCGGCTCGACATCGAAGTCTGTGCCGGTGAAATCCGCAACACGTCGTATGAGCTGTGCTATCGCATCACGCGCCGCAGCGACGGCGCGCTGATCGCGACCGGCAAGACGGTGCAGGTATGCTTCAACTTCGCCCTCAATGCGCCAACGCGATTGCCTGAAGAGTGGCGCGCCTTGCTGCGCAACGGAGCGCCGCAAACAGCCGTTGATCACTAGTGCTCCGTTAAGCAACTTTTTACACCAAATCAGCCATCGCAATACTGTGTGGCCTACTGAGAAGACAACTTGT
>JAIMBB010000125.1 GCA_023511655.1 Anaerolineae bacterium | reverse complement strand
CCGCCTTCTCGCAGGTCTGGGCTAGACTCAAGCAAGCAGCCTGCGAGAGGTTCTTGCCCCTATTCGTGAACGCACCCATACGAACGACGTCTGTATAATTAGCTCATAATCGAATACGCGAATGGGGAGTCCGCGGACGCGGGCTGAGAGGGCACCCAATCCGGTGCCGACCCTTGAACCTGATCTGGGTCATGCCAGCGGAGGGAAGCGCGAATGTATGTCATCTCACGTCCCCACTGGCATCCCGGTGGGGACTTTGTTTTTGGATTATGCGAATCGTCATCATCGCAAACGGCGACCCCCCGACGAAGGACGACGTTGCGCGCTGGCTGAGCGACGGCGCGGTGTTGATCTGCGCCGATGGCGGGGCACGCACGGCGCTGGCCCTGGGGCTTGCGCCGGCGCACGTCATCGGCGACTTCGACTCGCTGAGCGAGGCCGAGCTGCATGAGCTGGAGCGGCGTGGCGCATGCCTGCATCGCCACCCCGCGCGCAAGGACGAGACCGACCTGGAGCTGGCCCTGCTGCTCGCGGCCAGGCCGGCCACCGCCCATGGGGGCAAACCGGGAGAAAAGGTCGAGATCGTCGTCCTCGGCGCCAGGGGCGGCCGGCTCGATCACGAGTTGGCCAACATGCTGTTGCTGGCCATGCCGGCGCTCAAGGGAGTGGAGGTGTGGCTCGCGCACGATCGTGAGCGTGCCTTCCTGCTCGACGCGCGCGACCATCCGGCCCAGGCAACGCTGCGCGGGCGCGCCGGCGACGTGGTCTCGCTGTTGCCCTTCGGCGGAGATGCGCATGGCATTCGGACGAACGGGCTGGAATATCCGCTGAATGACGAGTCGCTTTTCGTTGGCCCGGCGCGCGGCGTGAGCAACGTCATGCTCGGCGACACAGCTACCGTGGCCTTGAGCCAGGGCATGTTGCTGTGCGTGATGACTCATCAGCCCTGACTCGCAACCGATGAAGCATGCGATGGGTGACGACTCGAGACGATTTCTCATCTATTTCAGACGCGAGGTGAATGACGATGAAAAGACTGACCGTTCTGTTGGCAACCGCTGGGTTGCTGGCGGCCTGCGCTGTGCAGGCGCCGCCTCCGCGAGCACCCCAACAAACTCAACCTGCTGCGCCGCAACCTGCTGCGCCGCGTTCGCTGACCATCATGACCCACGACAGCTTCGGCGCCAGCGAGGACGTGATCGCCGAATTTGAGCAGGTGAACAATGTCAAGGTCGTGGTGCTCAAGTCCGGCGACGCCGGCTCGACGCTGAACAAGGCGATCCTGAGCAAAAACGCGCCGCTGGCCGACGTCCTCTACGGTGTGGACAACACCTTCCTGGGCCGGGCGCTTGCGGCCGATATCCTGGAGCCATATGCATCGCCTGCCCTGGCCGATATCCCCGACCGCTTCCGGCTCGATCCGCAGAACCGAATGCTGCCGGTGGACTATGGCCACGTCATGATCAACTACGACAAGGCCTTCCTGCAAGAGAAAGGGCTGAAGCCGCCGGCGTCGTTGCGCGAGCTGACCGAGCCGCAATGGAAGGGCATGCTCGCCGTCGAAAACCCGGCCACGTCCTCGCCGGGGCTGGCCTTCTTGCTGGCGACGATCGCCGCCTTCCCGGAGGGCAGCGCGTATGACTGGCGCCAGTTCTGGAAGGACTTGCGCGCTAACGATGTGCACATCAGCCCGGATTGGAGCGATGCCTACTACACTCAGTTCAGCGGCAGCAGCGGCAAAGGTCCGCGTCCCCTGGTCGTGTCGTATGCCACCAGCCCGGCAGCGGAGGTGTTCTTCAGCGAGGGCAAGCTGTCGGAGCCGCCCACCGGCAACGTGGAGGGCACGGCCTTCGAGCAGATCGAATTCGTCGGCATCCTGAAGGGAACGAAGAATCGCGACCTGGCCGAGAAGTGGGTGGACTTCATGTTGAGCAAGCGCTTCCAGCAGGACATCCCGCTGCAGATGTTCGTCTATCCCGTGCTCCCGGCAGCCGAATGGCCCGACGTGTTCGTGAAATTCGGCCAGCCGCCGGCCCAGGCGTTCGCCCTCTCGCCCGAGCAGATTGACCAGGGGCGCGAGCGCTGGATCGAGGAGTGGACGCGCATCGTATTGAAATGAAGAATGCAGAATTGAGAATTGAGAAAGGCCGCTTTCTCAATTCTCAATTTTCGATTCTCGATTCGATGCTGGTCTTGCCAGCATTGCTCTTCTTTGCCGTCTTCTTCGCCTGGCCGTTGGTCGAGATCGCAGGGGTGAGCTTTACCCCCAGCCAGGTCAGCCGGGGAGCGACGCCGATGGTCGTGCTGCGGGACCCGGCATATGTGGGCGTCTTGTGGTTCAGCCTGTGGCAGGCGGCACTCTCCACAGTGCTCACGCTGATGGCAGGGACGCCGATTGCCTTTGCCTTCGCCCGCTATCGCTTCGCCGGGCAGCGCATGTGGCGGGCGCTGGCCGTGGTGCCCTTCGTCATGCCGACCGTGGTTGTGGCGGCGGCGTTCAGCGCGTTGCTCGGCCCACGCGGGGCAATCAACGCTGCGCTGCAGGCCCTGTTCGATCTCGATCGGCCGCCGATCCAGTTGTTCGGCACGCTGCCGATGATCCTGCTCGCGCACGTCTTCTACAACGTCGCAGTGGTGATCCGGCTGGTGGGTGGCTTCCTCTCGGCGTTTAACCCAAGCATCGAGGAAGCGGCCGCCGGCCTGGGCGCCGGCCGCTGGCAAGTCATCCGCTACGTCTCGCTGCCCATGGCGCTGCCGTCCATCGGCGCCGCTGCGGCGTTAACCTTCTTGTTCACCTTCACCAGCTTTGGGGTGGTGCTCATCCTGGGCGGCGCGCGCTTCGCCACGCTCGAAGTTGAGATCTACCGCCAGACTTCGCAATTGCTGCGCCTGGACGTTGCCACCTCGCTGGCGATTGTGCAGATGATCGTCACACTGATGGTGAGCTGGGCCTCGGCGCGGCTGGAAGCGCGGGCCAGCGTGCCGCTGGAGGCGCGACCGGCGGGCGACATTCGCAAACGGCCTGCCACGCCGGCCGCGCGCGCGCTGGTGATCGGCAGCCTGGGGTTCATTGTGGTCGTCCTGATCGCGCCGCTGGCTACGCTGCTCTTTCGCTCGCTGAACCTGGAAGGCGGCCATCCGTTGCGCTACTACGCAGCGCTGAGCGAGAACGTGCGCGGGTCGTTATTCTTCGTCCCGCCGCAGATGGCCATCCGCAATTCGCTCGCCTTCGCCCTGGTCACGGCTGCGCTATCCATGCTGATGGGATTGCCACTCGCGTATGCCATCGCGCGAGACGCCGACGCGCAGAGGTCCGAATCGCGCCACGCGCGCCTGCGCCACGCGCGCCTGCTGGAGGTGCTGTTGTTGCTGCCGCTGGGCACCAGCGCGGTAACGCTCGGGTTGGGCTTTTTGGTCGCGTTCGATCGGCCGCCGCTCGACCTGCGCACGTCGGTCGTGTTGCTGCCGGTGGCGCATACGCTGATCGCGCTACCGTTCGTGGTGCGGGCCGTGTTGCCGGCCATCCGCTCGTTCGATCCACGCCTGCGCGAAGCGGCGCGCGGGCTGGGGGCCAGTCCGTTGCAGGCGCTGCGCTACGTGGATCTGCCTTTGCTGGCCCCACCGTTCGCCGCGGCAGCCATCTTCGCCTTCACCGTCTCGCTGGGCGAGTTTGGCGCGTCGCTGTTGATCGCCCGGCCGGAGTATCCGACCATGCCGGTGGTGATCTATCGTTTCCTCGGCCAGCCCGGCGCGTTGAACTACGGGCAGGCGTTGGCCATGAGCAGCTTGCTGATGTTGGTGACCGCGGTGAGCGCTTCGGTGATCGAGCGGGTGAACGAGCGCGCAGGGCGCTAGCGCCGGTCGAATCCCAGCCCGTGCGCGATCGCCGCGATGCGCGAGCTGACGTTGACCATGAGCGAGCTGTAGTTGGGGATCAATTCGGCTTCGCGCAGCGCTGCGACGAAATCCTGCGGCGAGGTGTATTCGCGTATGCGTGTGCGGCTGATGCCGACCTCTTGGAGCGTGTGCGCATCGCTGGTGCAGATGCGGGGCAGGTCCAGCCGCTGCGCGATGTAGTCCGCTTCATCGTTCTTGCTGGTGTCGCGCGTGCGCGCGTTGAACGTCTCGATAAAGTCGAACTTGGGCGCATACTCCAACAGGTTCTCCAGACCGATGCCGGAGCGACGTGGGTCAAGCGGATGCGGCGGCCCGCAGATGCCGCCTTGATCGTGCACCCGGTCAATGGCTTCTTCCAGTGTCAGGTCATCGGGGATCAACTCGGTGATGAAGTAGCACAGCAGTTCGCCCTGCTTGGTCATCGCCTCCTCGCCCACGATGATCAGGTCGGGCGCCATTTGTTGGGCCAGCAGCGCGCCCTCGATCTCCCTGTGATCGGTGATGGCGAGGCGGTGGATGCCCACCTTGCGCGCGTATTCGATCAGGTCGGGCAGCTTCACCAGGCTATCCGGCGAGTAGCGCGTGTGGCAATGCAGTTCGAGATCGAGCATGCGCGCAATTGTAAGCGTGAAGATTAAGAAAGTTCGTCGGTCCCGCTTAGCGGCGAGTTCAGCACCTCGCGATGCTGCTGACCCGGCACGGCCGGGCCGATGATGCCGCGCTCTTCCATCTCCTCGATCAGGCGGGCGGCGCGCGTGTAGCCGATGCGCAGGCGACGCTGCAAGAGCGAGATCGAGGCCTTGCCCTGCAAGCGCACGGTTGCGACGGCTTCGTTGAACAACTTGTCATCCTTGCTGCCGGCGCTCACTTCGCTGGCCGCCTCGCTCAACGCGCGCGCTTCCTCCCAGGTCGGCGGAGCGCTGAAGATGCCGACCTCGGGCGCGCCTGCTTGCTGCGGGTCGAGCGTGTCTTCTGCCGAGATGAACATCCCCCCCACCGGCGCCGTCGTGGAGGTTCTGGCCGGATCAGGCGATGCCTGAGGAATGGCCTGGTCGCCCAATTGCCCTCGCCAATGGCGCACCACGCGCTCGATCTCCTCCGGGCCCAGATAGCAACCTTGTGCGCGCATCGGCGTGGATTGGTCCGGCGTGACGACCAGCATGTCGCCGCGGCCGAGCAGCTTCTCGGCGCCGGGGCCGTCCAGGATGACGCGCGAGTCCACGCTGGTGGCTACAGTGAACGCGATGCGTGCCGGGAAGTTGGCCTTGATCAAGCCCGTCACCACGTCCACGCTTGGCCGTTGCGTCGCCAGGATCAGGTGGATGCCGGTAGCGCGGGCCATCTGCGCCAGACGGCAAATCACCTTCTCCGTCTCGTCCGGCGCCATCATCATCAAATCGGCCAGTTCGTCAATCACCACCACGATATAGGGCAGTTTGCGCAACTCGTCGTTCGCCGGCTCCCGACCCTCGGTTCCCGACCGGCTCGCCTCGGCTGCTGCCACCTTGGCGTTGAACTCCACGATGTTGCGCGCGCCATGCTTGGCGAACAGGC
This sequence comes from Anaerolineae bacterium, assembly GCA_023511655.1. Taxonomy (GTDB): domain Bacteria; phylum Chloroflexota; class Anaerolineae; order J036; family Brachytrichaceae; genus JAAFGM01. Next base: position 7,122 of record JAIMBB010000125.1, on the reverse strand, counting down.
GATAGCGGCTGTCCATCTCGCGCGTCACCCACTGCAAGGCCGCGGTCGTCTTCTCCAGGTCCACCACCACCGGCGCGATCAGGTGTGGGATGCCGTTGTAGCCGATCAGCTCCACGCGCTTCGGGTCAATCATCAAGAAGCGCAGATCGTCCGGCGAATTGGTGCACAACAAGGCGACGATGATGGCGTTTACGCACACGCTCTTGCCCGAGCCAGTCGTGCCCGCGATGAGCAGATGCGGCATGCTGGTCAGATCGGCCACCACCGGCCGTCCACTCACGTCTTGGCCGAGGGCGAGGCGCAGGCGCGTCTTGCGCTGCAGGGCCTCGAACTCTTCGCTCTCCATCACGTCGCGCAGCGACACGAGCGACGTCTCACCGTTTGGCACCTCGATGCCGACCAACGCCCGACCGGGGATGGGCGCTTCGATGCGGATGCGCGGCGCGGCCAGCGCCAGCGCCAGGTCGTCGGCCAGCGCTGCGATCCGGCTGACCTTGACCTTCACCTGCTTGCCCCCCTTCATCTCATTGAAGCCCGGCTCGACGCCAAACTGCGTGATGGTCGGCCCACGATTCACCTCGACCACGCGGCTGGGCACGCCGAAGGCGCGCAAGGTGTCTTCGATCAGCGCTGCGCGCTGGCGAATCTCGGCCTCTTTCATCGCCGCATCGCTCCCTGGCTCCAGCACGTCTTCGACCTTAGGCAATTTCCATTCCCGCCGGAGGTGATAGATCGAAGAGATCGCGATGGCCGGCGCGGCTGCCGCAGGCTGTGCGCCGGGCGCGGGTTGGGCCGGGCCGCTTGCCGTTGTATGACCGACGGCGCCCTCGGGCGCGCCCGAAGGCGCGCCGATGATGCGGGGCGGGGGCACGCGGTTGATCTGGCCGCGTGACGCCGGCGTGTTGATCTTCACCGGTGCTGGCCCGCTGCCGGGAGCGCCCGCGGTGCGCGATGGCGCGTCGCGCGACGCGCCGTCGCGCGACGATATGTCGCTGATGGCTCGCGCCGGAGGCAGGTCGGTTGTCGGGGCTGCCGGCGCTTCGTCGTCTGCGCTCCTTGGGCGCTGGCGAGAAGTTTTGCGCGGCTTCAAGCCGCGGATGATCAACCCGCCGTCGTAATCGGGTTCGATGATGTCGTCGGTAGGGACGCCGGGGACGCGCGCCACCGAACTGGCTGCCGGGTCGCGCTTGGGCTGGGTGAAGGCGCGTTGCGCGGCCTGGCCGAGTTGCGAAATCGTCACGCCCGTCATCAGCATCGCTGCTCCGATCCACGCCACGACAATCACAAACCCAGCGCCGATGTTGCCGAGCAAGCTGATGAGGAAGCTGAGGAGCAGCCAGCCCAACTCGCCCCCTCCCTGCGAAGCCGCAGCCAGGTCTGCGCCGCCGGCTGCGGAGGCGATCATGCTCAACCCATGCAGCGTGGCGAGTGCGGTGAGGTAGGCCATAACCGCGCCACCCAGGCGCGCCGGACGAAAGCGCGGGAAGCGATCGCCGAAGCGTCGGATGAGGAGGTAGGCGCCCAGGGCTGCCATGATCAGCGGGGCGAGATAGACGCCCCAGCCGAACAACCGGCCCACCAGGTCGAGCCAGCCGCTGATGAATGGGCTGCGCTGGGTGGAAAGCAGCCCAAACAGGGTGAGCGCGGCGACGCCGATCAGCGCTATGCCGCAGATGTCGAGCCAGGTGTCGAGGCTGATCGGCATTGGCGCAGGGTTAGGCGAGCCGTTTTTCTTGGGCTGCGGCTTTGCTTTGCCTGAGCTGTTTTTACCGGCGAAGAACCTCATCGGACAGATGTTCTATTATATGCGCTTATGCGCGTGAAGCGACCCGGCAGATGCGCATGAATGCGCGCACGATTTGTCAGTGAAGTTTGGAGGGTGGTCCCCTCTCCGAATCCAGGACGACGCCGGCCGCGCATGCGCCGGCTGCTTTATGCGCCGAACTTTCCCAGCCGCAGCGCGTGCGCCAGCGCTAGCGGCATGATGTCCTGGGCCTGAAAGGTGCCCAAACCGCCGCGCGCGCAGGCGCGTTCGCCGAAGTGGGTGTTGCCGTCCCGCCTGGCCGTGGCCGGCGCCCACAGCAGCAGCGGCACGGGATGCCACGAGTGGCTGCGCAGTTGGCTGGGGGTGCTGTGATCGCCGGTGATGATCAGCACGTCGGGCCGCAGCGCCAGCAGCGTCGGCAGCGCCGCATCCACCTCCTCGATCACGGCCTTCTTCGCCTCGAAGTTCCCATCCTCGCCGCGGCTATCGGTGTATTTGACGTGAATGAAGAGAAAGTCGTAATCGTTCCAGACGCGTGCTGCGACTTCGAATTCCTCTTGCACGGTGTGGGCGTGATGGGCGATGCGATCCATGCCCACCAGCGCTGCCACGCCGCGATACATCGGGTAGATGGCGATGGCACCGGCGCGCAAGCCGTATACGTCTTTATATTTGGGCAAGCCAGGCTCTTTGGCGAAGCCGCGCAGCGTCAGCCCGTTGGCCGGGTGCTCGTCGCGGATCACGGCGGTGGCTTGGGCGATCCAGCGGTTGAACAGGTCGGCCGTGTGCCTGGAGGTAGCATCACGCGCCTGGGCGGGCAGCGGCGGCACACCGGTGCGCTGTGGATCGGTGTCGTCAATCTGGCCGGACAGCCCATCGCCGCGCAAGACGACGACGAAGCGGTAATCCTGAACCGGCTTGACGAAGACCTCGACGCCGTCCCCCACGATGATCCTGGCGTCGTTGATCTTCTGCACCAGCCGTTCACACACCTCGGTTGGGATGCGACCGGCGCGGCGGTCCGTGATGTTGCCCTGCGCGTCGAGCGTGCAAAAGTTGCCGCGCGCGCACACGTCGCGTTCGGTGACGTGAAAGCCGATGCCGACTGCTTCCAGCACGCCGCGGCCGATCTCGTACTTGAGCGGATCGTAGCCGAACAAGCCGAGGTGGCCCGGCCCGCTGCCGCCGGTCACGCCGATGCCCACCGGGTAGTGCTGACCCAGGCAGCCTTCGCGCGCCAGCCGATCCATGTTGGGCGTATGGGCCGCCTCGAGTTCGGTGCGGTCGTCTTCGGGGCGCGGCAAACCGCCCAGCCCGTCCATCACCAGCAGCACGATTTTCGTCTGCGCAGGTTGAATCAACGCTTTGAGTAAGTCGAAGTTCGCCATTTCAACGGATTGTAACCGTGCCGATTTTCAAGCGGTCGCCGAGGGGTTGGCCGTGACGGGTGATCGGCAAGCGAGCGCCGGTTTGTGGATCGTAAAGCCCGATGAACACTCCGTAATCGCCGCCTGGCGCGTCCGGCCCGATCCACGCGCCGCGTCGGTCGGCGATGCGTTCGTCTGGCAGCCAGCCGTCGGTGGGACGATAGCCGGCCACCGGCTCGCTGTCGTGCTGGGCGATGGGCGGGCCGTCGTCGGGGCCGATGTGGACGAAGACTTTGTAGCGCTGCGTCGGCCGATGGAGCGCCCGCCAGGTCAACTCGACCGGTACGACGTCGCCTGCGCGAACCTGGCCCCACCTGCCTCGTGCTTCAACGAGCTCAATGGCGTCGCCGAAAGTGGCGCCGTCGGCGGCCGGCCAGGCATCGCGGCCTGAGCCGCTGTCGTACACCGCCAGGCGGATGTTGCCCACCCAGCGTTCGTGAACCTTGTAGAGGTTGCCGCTCATCCAGAATTCGTACCAGCCCTCGGGATCGGCGTCGCGCTCGGCAAAGTAGAGCGCGAAGAGCCGCCGGTGCGTCGCCGCGATGGCCTGCATCTGTCGGGCAACTGCGTCGTACGATGCCGGCCGGTAGGTCAGCGGGAAGAGGTTTCGGTCGTCGCGCTGGTAGTAGGTGAACACTTCCCACTGATTGGGCGCCAGGAACAGCACAGCGTCATCAGGCCGCGCATTCGCGCTGATCAGCCGATGGATGCCGCGATAGTCATCGCGGGCGTAGGCCGGGTTGCGATACAGGTTGCTCAGCGAGGGAGAGACGCTGGCGACCAGGACGAGGGCGCCAGCCGCGGAGAGCAGGTTGGAGGTCAGCGAGGGAAGGCTGACGCGATGGGCAATCTTCGATCCCCAGTCTCCAATCTCTGCGATCCCGTGCGCCGTCAGCGCGCACAACGGCAGCACGCTCACCAGCAGGAACTTTAGATAGGCCTCACGGTACAGGCCGAGGATCAACAGCAGCACCGACGGCAAGGCGATTAGCGACAACAGCGCCAGCCGCGCGCTCAGCAATGCGCGCCCGCCGGCAATCAAGCCGATTAACCCAACCCCGCCGAACAAAACGGCCGGCAGCCACGCCTCGCCAGCGGGCAACGTGATGCCGACCACCAGCGCGCGGTAAATCTCGGCTGCGGCTGCATCGAGCCGGTAATCCAGACGCTCCACGCCCCAGCCGGTCACTTGTCGGATGGCAACCGGCAGCCAGGGCAGATACAAAGCCACGGCGATGGGGCTGAGCAAGATGTATCGGCCGAACCGCTTGCTTCCCCGGCCGCTTTTGTCCAGGATGGCGCATGCCAGGCACGCCACGCCCTGCGCGATCATGACGAATGGATAGGCGTAGTGCGTCCACAGGCCGGCAGCAGTGGCGAGGACGAAGAGGGAATTGAAAATTGAGAATTGAAAATTGAGAAAGCCGGGGGCTGCCTTTTCGATTTTCGATTTTGAATTTTCAATTCGTATCAGCGCCCATGTGCTGGCTGCCGCGCAGAGGGCCAGGAGCGCATACATGCGGGCTTCTTGTGCGTAGTAGATGGCAAACGGCATGCCGGCCAGCAGGCATGCCGCGATCAGGCCGGTGCGCCGACCGAACAGGTCGCGCCCGATGAGGTAGGCGAACAGCACGGTGAGCGTGCTGCACGCTACCGAGAGCGAACGCAGGGCGGCTTCGCCCTCGCCGAAGGCCGCGCGCCAATACTTGAGTGCGACGTAGTACAACGGCGGGTGGATGTCGCCGGCCGCGCCTTCGATGATCAGCCGCAGCGAGCGTTCGGCGATGCGCGCGCTGTTGCCCTCGTCGTACCACAACGATTGCGCGTCGAGCATATAGAAGCGCGCCGCAGCCGCCAGGACGAGGACGAGGCCGAGGATGAGCCAGTGCGGATTCGAGCGCAGGCGTGCGATCATGCATGATGCGACGCTGCGTCCGGGTAAACCGCCGCGGCCGGCCGGCCGGCACGCCGGAGCAGTGCATCCGGGGCCGGGTTGAGCAACGTGCGGCACATCGCGTTCTCACAGCCCGGGCAACGCAACTTGTACTGGGAGGAGTGCAGGCGTCCGCCGCCCAGGTGCTCCGCGGCGATCTCGGCCAGGGCGCGGATAAACAGCGGATCGTCGTTCAGGGCCGGCGCGCGCTTGAAATTGACGATGCCCACTTCGTGGGCCAGCTCGGCATACTCGATGTCAATCTCGTGCAGCGTCTCGATGTGGTCGCTGGTGAAAGCGATGGGGACGACCAGCACGTTCCGGCGCTTGCGCGCGCCCAGGTCGCGAATCACCCGCTCGGTGCTTGGGCCCAGCCACTTGAACGGCTTGATGTCGGACTGATAGGCCAGCAGAAACTCGTTCGAGAAGTTCAGCCGTTCCATCACTGCCTGAACAGTGGCAGCGACTTCCTGGGGATAGGCATCGCCGCGCTCGATGACGCTGAGCGGAAGCGAGTGAGCGCTGAAGAGCAGCAGCACGCTCTGGCGCTCATCGGGCGCGAACTGTTCGAGTCCCTCGCACACCTTCTTCGCCATGGCGGCCACGAAGGCATCGTGGGTGGGCCAGCGATCTATCACGCTCCAGGCGAAGGTGTCGCGCAGGCCCAACCGCAACAGCTCGCGCCACAGCTCGTTCAGGCTGGCGCCGGTGGTGCTACAGCTCCACTGCGGATACTGGGTAAAGGCCACGGCACGTTTGACGCCGTCGGCCTGCATGCGTTGCAGGGCGTCGGCGGTGGTGGGGTCGGCGTAGCGAAAGGCGATGTAAAACTTGTGCGGCGCGGTTTCGGGGGAGAGCCGATCGAGCCACTGCACCATAAGCTCGCCTTGCCGCTTCGTCCAGGCATAGATGGGCGAACCGCCGCCGATCTGCTCGTACCTTTTCTGGACCTTGGGGGTGCGGCGACGGGCGATGAATTTGCCCATCCGCTCCTGAAGCGGAAGCGGGATAAGCTCGCGATCGAGAAACATGCGCTCCAGGTATGTCCCGACGTCGTCGGTGGTCTGCGGCCCGCCCAGGTTCAACATCACAATTGCAGTTGGGGCGCTTGACCGGTGATTGCCATTGACGCCGCTGCCTGGCAGTCTGGCGCAGCCGTTCGATGCGGGTTCAAACATTTCCATTAGCCATTCCATCCCTATCGCGCGCGAGTGGCAGGGCGCTCTCGCCCGACCGACTACGCCGCGTTTGTGTAATTTTGCGCAGAATTATACGGGCTAATGGGGCGAAGTACGGCCCTTGCCGCGTCGTTTGGGGACTGGAAGCGCGCGGCGTGCTCACCCGGGATGGGGTCTACGGGATGCGCCGGGTGGAGGCAAAACGGTCACTGATAGCGGTTCTCGAACCGCAAGCCGTGGCCACGCACGGTGACGATGTACTCGTGGTCGGGGTCGCGCTCGGCGATGCGGTCGCGCAGGCGGCGCACCAGCGCGTCAATCGCTTGCTCGCTCACGCCATAGGCGCTCTCACCTTCCCACACCCGCTCGACGATGTCCTGCCGCGACACCAGGCCGCCGTTCGCGCCCACCAGCAACTCCAACAGCCGATATTGCTGTAGCGAAAGCGGCGGCTCGAGTTCTTGCTCGGCGATGTAGACGCGTCGGCTTTCTTTGTCAATGCGGATGCCTCGCACAACGGCGCGCATGGCTTTGCTGATGGGGCGCGCGTTGAGCGGCGCCGTCGCATCGCTGCCTACGAACGCGATTTTGACGCACAAAGCGATCTGGATCTCGTCGCCGTCTTGCAGCAACTTCGGTTCTTTCACCTCTTTGCCGTTCAGGAAGGTGCCGTTTTTGCTGTTCAGGTCGGTCAGCACGAATCCCTCTGGCGTGCGTTCGATCTTGGCGTGGCGGCGCGACACCTGGCGCTCGGGCAGCATCAGGTCGCAAATGCCGATCTCGCGTCCGATCTTGGCCGCCATCGCACGCACCGCCTCG